>CAYTFW010000137.1:0-18101 GCA_964437145.1 uncultured Rhizobiaceae bacterium | reverse complement strand
ATCGACCGCGCCGGCCGCGCCGACATCGCGCTGGTGGCGATCGGTCGGGACGACAAGGGCCAGGCCTTCGATACGCGCCGCTCGCTAGATGCGGCGCAGCTCCAGACGATCATCACCGAGTTCGAGAAGACCGACCGCTAGACGAGCCGCACATTGTAGCGGCGGGCACCCGGCGATCACCGTTGACCGCGCCGCCACAACGAGGGCGTCACCAGATTCCTAGCCACGCCCGCCATGACAGAGCGAGTATATCCATGTGAGAAGGGCTCCAGTGGGGTGTTTGGGGGGCGGTGAATGGACACGATGTGGCTGGTTCTGGCGGGCGTTCTGGTCGCGGCGGTCGCGATCGCGCTGGTGTTCTCGCGCCGAAGCGGTGGTGGCACGGTGATCGACGCCGGCGGCGCGAAGCGGGTCGGTAAGTCGTCGCCGGCGACCTCGGCGAAGCCCGAGGACGACCTGTCCAGCGCCGGCGATCTGCTCAGGGCCGAAGGCGCCGATCCTTATCTCGAGTACTTCGCGGACTGGCTCGAAGACAGGGCGAGCGAAGCGCTGGGCGACGATACGGTCGCGCCGGAACCGACGCGGCGCATCGCCAACGCGGCGCGCGAGATCCTGCCCACACTGGTGCGCGACGGCCGCGCCACGGTGGTGATCCCCGCCCTGGTCACCCGCGCCGGTGGGCTGAAGGACTTTCGCCAAGACGTCGACCTCGCCACACTCGACCCCGTGCTGGTGCGCGAGCATTTCCTGGATATCCGCGAGCTGCTCTACGGTCATGGCGAGGACCAGGCGACGGTGGCGCTGGGGCTTTGGCTGATGGGCCAGGCCGAGGGTGAAGGCGAGGACGAAGAGCGCGACCTCTGGACCTCGCCCGACGCCGTGCTGCGCGTCGCCGAGGCCACGCGCTCCGCCATCCGGGAGTTCAACACACAAGGCCGCGCCGAGGTTGTCGTGCGCGGCCTGGTCTGCGAGCAAACAAAGAAGCCCACTGACCTCGTGCGCACGATCGATCAGGCGGTGATGAACGAGGCGCGCGAGGGCCTGGCCCGCACCGACAGCTACATCGCCGACCTCCGCCGCAAGAACGGCAGGCCGCCGGAGATGCGGCGGACAAAGGCGTAGCGGCGGATCTCAGGCGAATAGGAACGTCCCGAGCAGCACCCATCGGCGCGCTCTCGCCGCCTGTCCCGGCTTGGCGACCAGTGGCGTGGTGTAGTGCCAGAACGGCAGGCGATAGGCGGTGAGCGTCGCCGCGCCATGGATCGGCACGATCTCGCTGAGGTGGCCAGCCTTGGCATAGACCAACCATTGATGGGCGACGGCGGGATTCGACAGCGACAGATGCAGGTCGACGTAGCCGGCGCGCGCTCTGGCATTGCTCGGGTGATGGTCGTTGTGTGGACCGGCGTAGTCGCCGGGCCCGTAGCACAGCACCTGCCGGCCGAAGTTGGGTGCCAGCGCGCGACCGGCCAGTGCCTGGGCGAAAGCGTGAAAGCTCGCCGAGCGCAGCATCGCGTCGAGACCGATCCGGCGCGCCGCGCGCACACCGGGCTCGTCGGCGCGATCGAAGTAGATGGTCGAGGCGCGCGTCGCCTTGGGCAACGTCTCGCTGTAGTCCGCGCGCATCTTCCAGATCGTGTCGGGCGGGATCGGCCGGTCGATGCGCTCCAGCGATGTCGCCAGCGTCCGATCCAGCAGCGCGCGCAGGCGCGCGGCCTTCGTACGATCGACCAATCCTTCGACCGACAGAAAACGCGTACGTGGATCGGCCAGCGCCCCCACCAGCGCATGCGTGCCCGCCAGCACGCGCCGCCCCTCGCGCGTCAGCAGGTCCTCGAACTCGCGCGGCGCGTTCATGGTGACCGTGGCCTTACCTTCCCCGCTGGCGGGGGAAGGTGGCGCGAAGCGCTGGATGGGGGTGGCTGTCGAAGACGAAGGAGATGTTCTTCTCAGATCCCGTGTCGCCGCGAGAACCACCCCCATCCGTCAGCGCTTCGCGCTGCCACCTTCCCCCGCCAGCGGGGGAAGGTATGAGGCGTGGCCTCCTCGGCATGAGGGCGAGGTGGAGCTTCAATCGTCCTCGACGTGCGTCTCGATCTCGATGCGGTACTGGCTGAGCGCGTCGTCGACGGTCGACCAGGCCTTGCCCTGCCACACCTTGTGCGCCTCTTCATGCGTCCTGAACGGGCCGATGCGCTCCAGCCGCTTGCCCGCCGCCGGCTTGCTGAAGCTGGTGTCGGCGTACTCGCCGCCGACCACCCAGTACAGCGTCGCGGCCTGGGTGCCGACATCCTCGGTCACCAGCACATAGCGCGTCTGGGCGCTGTCGACGGTCGACCAGGCGCGGCCCGACCACACTTTGAGCGCTTCGTTATAGCTATCGAACGGACCCAGCCGCTCCTCGGTCTTGCCCGGCGCCAACTTGCTGAAGCTCGTGTCGGCGTATTCGCCACCGACCACCCAATAGCGTTTCATGCGCTCGCCCTAACCCACCTTGCGCCGCGCCAGGTCGAACCACTCCTGGTCTTCCGGCAACAGGCTTTGCCGCCACTGGTCCTGCGTGCGTACCAGCTCGGCGAACAGCGAGCGCGCGCGGGCCTCGCGGCCATTGGCTTCGAGCATCAGCGCGAACCGGGCCTTGGCCTCGGGGCCCGGGTAGGTCAGCACGAGCGCCTCGTACTCCTCGGTCGCCTTGCCGATCTCGCCCAGCCCCTCCAGGGCGCGGGCGTACAGCAGATGGCCGGTGCGCGAGACATGGCCGGGGTTGTGCTCCTGCACCAGCTCCAGCGAGCGGCGCGCGGCGGCGAAATCGCCGGCCTCGAACTCCGCTCGCGCCCGGCCGATCAGCATCGCCGGATCGAACTCGTACATGCCGGTCATGATCCGCGCGTAGAGCAGGCGCGCCGCCGCGTGGTTGCCGCGCGCGACCTGCTCCTCGGCCAGCTCCAGCCCCGCCTTGGGCGTGCCGGTGCGATCCCACTCGAGCTGGGCTTCACGCAGCGCGCGATCGGGATCGATGGCGCGGATCAGGCCCGTCTCCACCTTGCGGCCCGTGCGCGTGCCGCGCGCCGAGGGCAGCAGCTCCATGAACAGGTAACAGACCGAGCCGATGCCCGGCGCCAGCACCAGGATGTAGATCCAGTAATTGGCCCGGCCGGTGCGGATCGCATGGACGATGCAAAGGATATTGAGCGCGTAACTCAGGCCGAGCAGGATCGGCATAGACCAACCTCGTCAGGCGGCGACAAGGCACTATACCACCCTCGTCGCACAGTTCCTCGCGCGACATGGGCCCGCCCCCGGCTCCGAGAGCGATTGGGCGGGCCGGTATCCGGTGGTATACGCCGCGCCGGAGAAACGGACCATGAAAGCGCGCGACCTGGGCGATGGCCTGATCGCCATAGACGACTTCCTGTCGGCGGTGGAATGCGCCGGCTTCATCGCGATGGGCGAGCGGCAGGGCTTCGAGAAGGTGACGGCCGCCGCGAGCGAGAACGAGATCGCGCGGCCTGGCGCACGCGACAACGACCGCCTCACTCTCGACGATACCGACCTCGCGGGCCGGTTGTGGGCGCGCGCGGCGCCTGCTTTGCCCGAGATCGACGGCGCGGTGCCGAGCGCGTTCAATCCCCGATTCCGCATCTATCGCTACGATCCGGGCCAGCGCTTCACGCGCCATCGCGACGGCATCGTGCGTCTCGATGGCATGTTCTCGCTCCTGACCGTCCTGTTCTACCTCAACGACGACTACGAGGGCGGCGAGACGCGGTTCATCGACTTGCCGGTCGCCTGGCGCGGCGCCACGGGACAGGCTTTCCTGTTCCCGCAGCGTGCGTTGCATGAGGGCGCGGCGGTGACTCGCGGCCGCAAATACGTGCTGCGCAGCGACGTATTGTTCCGCCGGCCGGCGCCATGGGAACGGCGCGACACGCGCGGCGATCCGCTATAAAGCGGCGACGCCACCGCTGGACAATCCATGCCCTACGCCTCGCTTCGCGACTTCATCGCCCGCCTCGAGCGCGAGGGCCGGCTGGTGCGTGTGAAGGCGCCGGTGTCGCCGAAGCTGGAGATGACCGAGATCCATCGCCGCCTGCTGGCCAAGAAAGGGCCGGCGGTGCTGTTCGAGAACGCCGTGCGCGACGACGGTTCACGCTACGACATGCCGGTGCTGGTCAACCTCTTCGGCACGGTCGAGCGCGTCGCCTGGGGCATGGATCGCGAGCCGCATCAATTGCGCGAGGTCGGCGAGACCTTGGCCTTCCTGCGGCAGCCCGAGCCGCCCGGCGGCTGGCGCGAGGCGCTCGACATGCTGCCGCTCTTGCGCACGGTGATGGCGATGAAGCCGCGCACCATCGGCGAGGGCATCCTCGGCGGCAGCGCGCCTTGCCAGGACGTCGTGCTCAAGGGCTCCGACATCGACCTCTCGCGCCTGCCGGTGCAGACCTGCTGGCCGGGCGAGCCGGCGCCCTTGATCACCTGGCCGCTGGTGGTGACGCAGGGCCCGAATCCCAAAGGCGACCGCCAGGACAGCTTCAATCTCGGCATCTACCGCATGCAGGTGCTGAACAAGCACCAGACCTTGATGCGCTGGCTCAAGCATCGCGGCGGCGCGCAGCACCACGCGCGCTGGCAGAAGGCCGGCAAGCGCGAGCCGCTGCCGGCCGCGGTGGTGATCGGTGCCGATCCCGGCACCATCCTCGCCGCCGTCACGCCGGTGCCCGACACCTTGTCGGAGTACCAGTTCGCCGGGCTGCTGCGCGGCCGCAAGGTCGATCTGGTGAACTGCAAGACGGTGCCGCTGAAGGTGCCGGCGGAGGCGGAGATCGTGCTCGAAGGCCATGTCAGCCTCGACGAGTACGGCGACGAGGGGCCCTACGGCGATCACACCGGCTACTACAACAGCGTCGAGAAATTCCCGGTGTTCACCATCAGCGCCATGACGATGCGGCGCGATCCGATCTATCTCTCGACCTTCACCGGAAGGCCGCCCGACGAACCCTCCGTGCTGGGCGAGGCGCTCAACGAGGTCTTCATCCCGCTGCTGCGCCAGCAGTTTCCCGAGATCGTCGACTTCTGGCTGCCGCCCGAGGGCTGCTCCTATCGCATCGCCGTGGTGTCGATGAAGAAGGCCTACGCCGGCCACGCCAAGCGCGTGATGATGGGCGTGTGGAGCTACCTGCGGCAGTTCATGTACACCAAATGGGTGATCGTCTTGGACGACGACATCGACGCGCGCGACTGGAAGGACGTGATGTGGGCGATCAGCACGCGGATGGATCCCGCGCGCGATATCACCACGGTCGAGAGCACGCCGATCGACTATCTCGACTTCGCGAGTCCGGTGTCGGGGCTGGGCAGCAAGATCGGGCTGGATGCCACGAACAAGTGGCCGGGCGAGACCAACCGTGAATGGGGCACCAAGATCGCGATGGATGAGGCGGTCATCATCAAGGTAGACGAGATTTGGGACACCCTTAAACTTGGCAAGTAGCCAACTCGCTCAAGAGGCGCACATTTGTCAGGCACCACTCCAAGCGAACGGCATCTATACGAGCTTTGCCGAAAGAGCTTCCTTAGCTATTGGAGTTTTCCAAACCCACATCGACGCGACAGCACCGGCGCCAAGGAAGTGTGCGACGTCTTGGTAGTATGTGGGCCGCACATACTGATTTTCTCCGACAAGAGTTCAGTTTTCCCTACTGGCGACATGCAAGTTGCATGGCAACGGTGGCTCAAAAGGTCCGTCCTAGCTTCTGTCCGGCAACTCCATGGCGCTCATCGGATTTTTCAGTTTCCGAGTCCGCAGATATTCGGCGATCGCGCACTCAAGTTTCCCATTCGCTGCGATCTCCCGCCAATTACCGAGCGCGACATTCACTTGATAGCGGTCGCTAACGGAGCGACGGAGGCCTGCTCAAAGGCGCTTAATGAGTCCATCGCGACGATGATGATGACAAACGATACGGTCGAGGGAGCGCCTTTTGTGATCGGCAATGTTGGTGGCGCGGGACCGTTTGTCCACGTCTTCACTGACCTCTCACTTGAGCTTGTGTTTCGCGAACTCGATACTGTTACCGATCTTGTCAAATACCTTCGAAATCGAGCCGCTCTTTTCCAAGAGCCGATGCGTTTGCATGTTCGTGGCGAGGAATCGTTGATTCCACTCTATTTTCGCGGATACAGCGATGATACCGGCGACTACGACATGCGGCGCGCGTTGCCAAAGGGGGACAAAAAGCCGGACTGGTTGGCAATCGATGGCGACTTCTGGAAGGATCTTGTGACACGTCCAGAGTATGAGGCGCGCCGCAAGGCGAACGAAGCAAGTTACCTTTGGGACAGTGTGATTGAGAGGTTCGCTCAACACCAAATTAACGGAACAGGGAGTGCAACAAAACCGCTAGGCTTAGAACGCCACGAAGGTGGGCTGCGATATATGGCGCTCGAACCACGAGTCGTCCGCCGTGGTCTTTCTGAGCAGATAATTGCGGCAATCGAAACCTTTCCCGACTCAGCGGATATCGCTGCACGTTCGTTGCTGCCGGGAAACAGAGACGCCGGTACGACTGCCTACTTGTTTATGCAATTGCGTCCCCCTCACGATATGCCCTATGCGCAGTATCGAAATGCACGCATGAACTTTCTGAGAATCTATACAGCCGCCCTCCTACACGATCGTCCAGAACTCCCTCGCGTAGTTGGGATCGCCTGTGAACCTGCTCGATTGGTCGATACAGAAGCGACATCGGAGGACATGATTCTTATTGAGCGAAGCATGGTCCCTCCCGGGGCACTTGACGCTGCCAAGCGAGAAAAGCTCTCTCTCGGACTCAGTTCGTCAACTAGTAGCGGAGAGTGGAAGGCTCAAGAGTTCCCGCCACCAGCAACGTAGCCAGCTATCGCCAACCCGAACGAAGCTCGAAAATCAGCTCGGATGTTCCGGGAGTGGGAAAAGGTTCACATTCCTTCCAACCGCACGAACGACCAGCCGGACTGCCCCTCTGCTATCGAACTCGCCGACCGGCGTGTCTGGGACTGTGGTAGACTGAGTCATGTCCGGTCCCGACCTTACAATCGTTCGCGAGTTCAAGCGGCGCGCCGAAGCGGCGCTGCCGGGACGGATCGCCCATGTCCTGTTGTTCGGCTCACGCGCGCGTGGCGATGCGCGCGCGGACTCGGACTGGGACATCGCCGTGTTCGTCCACGACAGACCGACGCCGAATGATTGGCGCAAGCTTGGCGCGATCAGTTTTGACATGACCGCCGAGATTGGCCTGCTGGTTCAGTTCATCCTGTTGCCGCTGGCGCGGATGAATGACGGCTCCGCGCTGACCACCAGCGTGGCCGAGGACGGGATCGCGGCGTGACGCCGAAAGCGGCGCAAGCGCTTGCGCGCGCCCAGGACGCGTTGGCCAGCGGTCGGGCGACGCTTCGTCTGAATCGTCCAGAGACCACCATTCACAGCGGCTACTACGCGATGTTCTGGGTCGCGCGCGCGTTCGTGGAGGAACGCACCGGCACCCGACCGAAGACCCACGACGGACTGATCTCGCTCTTCAATCGACTGACGCAAGACCAGTCGCCGGCCGACCATGCGACCGCCGGATTGCTTGGTGCCTCGTTCGCGCGACGGCTGGCAGCCGACTACGATGACCTGCCGCAGTTCGACCACACCGACGCCGAAGCTGCGCTCGACGATGCGGAGGCCTTCGTCGCTCTCTGTCGCAGGCTACTCGCTTCCTGAAGTGCGTCGTCGACGTGCGCGACGGCGCCAGCGGCAAGCGCGCACGGCTAGAGCGGGTACTTGATGAACGGATACTTCTCGATGTCGAGCCAGCCGCACAGGCGGCGCATCGGCTTGCCGCCCTTTCCGTCGGTCTCGCCGGTCAGCCAGCCGATGGCCGGATTGAACGTACGCTCGCAATACAGGGCGCATTCCAGGTTGCCGTTGGGTTGGCCCGCGTCGGCGGTCTTCCACAGCGTGCCCCGCGCGTGGACGATGACGCCGACGTGCTCGACCTTGGCGGGGCGCCCCTTGGTCTTGGTGGAGAGACAGATGCAGTTGGTCTTGTGCGCGCTGTCCTCGCCGCTGCAGAGCATGTAGATGTCGCCCGGCTTGGGACGGATCGCGTCGCTGGCGGACAGACGCGTCAGGTCGTGATGGACCCAGGCGTTCTGCATCATCGCCGCGTCGCGCAAGCTGGCGAGGCCCGACCCGAGGATGCCTTGCGCCCTGCACTTCTCCGTCACGCCGAGCTGATTGGCGACATGCGACGGCAAACCGCCGCAGGTCGTATAGCCCGCGCCCGGCTTCCAATTGGCGTCGATGCGCTTGAACTTGGCGTCGCCATAGTAACTGGGCACGACCTGCGGAACGATGATGCCGAGGACGTGTCGACGGCGGGCGCTCAACTCAGACATCGCCTTGTCTCTCCCTTCGCCATCCAGAGGCGAGGAAGTGAGTATGCGCTCGATTAGAAAAATGTCCATTACGTCGCGTGCGACCGCCGCCGCGCTCATGTAAGAGCCTTTAACATGAGCTGGAAAGACCGCGAGCGCGGCTATCACCATGGCAATCTGCGCCAGGCGCTGATCGAGGCGGCGCGCGCCTTGATCGGCGAGAAGGGGCCGGCCGGCTTCACTTTCGCCGAGGCGGCGCGCGCGGCGGGGGTGAGCGCGGCGGCGCCCTACCGGCATTTCCGCGACCGCGACGCGCTGATGGCCGATGTCGCCGCCCAGGGCTTCGAGCGCTTCGAGACGGCGCTGGCCAAGGCGTGGAACGATGGCAAGCCCGAGCCGATGATCGCCTTCCACCATGTCGGCCGTGCCTATCTGCACTTCGCCCGGACCGAGCACGCCTATTACTCGGCGATGTTCGAGTCGGGGCTGTCGCCCGACGCCACACCGGAGCTGCGCGCCGCCGGCGACCGCGCCTTCGGCGTGCTGCGCGGCGCGGCCGAGGTGCTGTGCGCGCAGCTGCCCGCAGGCAAGCGGCCGCCGGTGTTGATGGTCAGCCTGCATATCTGGGCCATCGCGCATGGTGTGGCCTCGCTGTTCGGCCGGGGCGACGCCGGGCGGCGCCGGCTGCCGATGGATGCTGACGAACTGCTCGAATCGGCGGTGCTGGTCTATTTGAACGGATTGGGCCTGGGCAGGGCTTGACATCCCCAGGGTCCTACCCCAATGTAAATGTCGTTAACATTAACATGGAGGGCCTGATGGGCCTGGTGCAGAAACTCGACGATTGGGGCAAGCCGGCCTGGATCGCCTTGATGGTCGCCGGCTTTGTCCTGTTCTGGCCGATCGGGCTGGCCATCCTCTTCTACATGAAAGGAAGTGGACGCATGGGTTGCTGGAAGCATGGCCGCGCCGGCCAATGGCACATGCCCGAGGGCATGCGACCGAAAGATCACTACAGGGCGTGGAAGCGCAGCTGGGGTGCCTATCAGTCGAGCGGCAACGTCGCCTTCGACGAGTACCGCGAGGAGACGCTGCGCCGGCTCGAGGAGGACCAGCGCGAGTTCCGCGACTTCCTCGACAAGCTGCGCGCCGCCAAGGACAAGGCCGAGTTCGACCAGTTCATGGCCGACCGCCGCGCCCGCCCCAGCGAGCCGCCGCCCGCGCCGCCGGCGGCACCGCCCCAGGCCTGAGCGCGCCTTACGCCTCGACAGACGACGCCGGCTCGTAGCCGGCGTCGTCGCATTTCAGCAATCTGACAAATAGCTGATCAATCACGAAGGCGACGTCCCAGGAGGCGATGCCCGCGACATCGAATGTCGCGAAGTTGCCGGCCTCCCATTCGATCAACGGCACCCTCAACGTGCCGAAGACGCCCAGCGTCCCCAGCCGCTTCGCCGGGTCATCCTCGGGTGGATACAGCGTGTTGAGCGAGCCGCCTTCGATCAGCTGGACCCAGACCTCCTCGCCCGCGACGTTGGTCGCCGTGATGGTGCAGATCGCATCGCCGCCGGTCCGCGCCAGAATATCGCGCGCCACGGGCTCGATGCTCAATCGCTGACGCTCGCCCATTCCCGCCTCCCTGGTCACCCCGGGGCTATCGCACATGGTTTGTCGCCTGTCTTCGGGCCGCGCCGCTTCAGCGGCACCGACGACGCGCTCGAGCGCCACGACAAAGCCGCCGCTTGGTCGGGGTGCGCGTCCGGCCTCTTGAGCGCCAACGGCGCTCACCTGCCCCTGCGAGCGACAGAAAAAATGCCCAATACCTCCGCCGTAGGGCCAAGCGAAAGCCCTGTGCCATATGCAACGGATGCTCGGATAGCTCCGCCGCAGCCGCGGAAATAGGACGCCTCGGCGTTCGGCGGTATCTTGCGCCCATCATCTCGATCGGAGACCCCGCCATGGCCCGCGACCGTACCCTGCCCACCGATTTCTGGACCTGGGAAGCCGTCATCGACTGCTCGGCGATGGCCCGCCTCTTGTTCCTGGGCCTGTGGAACTTCGCCGACGATCATGGCGTGCAGCCGCTGCGTCCGCGCACCATCCGCATGCAGGTGTTCCCCGGCGACGCGATCGACGAGGAGGCGGTGCGCGCGCTGATCGAGGAGTTGGTGGCGCGCCGGCTGGTGCGCATCTTCGCCGTCGGGGGGCAGGAGTATCTCTCGGTGATCCACTGGGAGCAGGTGCAGCGGGTCGGCCGCCGGGCCCGCCACCGCTATCCGCCCGATCCCGCCAAGCCCGCGCCGCTCGAGCCGGCGCCGCCGCCTGACACCGCCAAATCCGCGACCGACGGTGTCATGGTGTCGTCGCGCTGGCGCGAAGCGATCCGCCGGCGTCTAGACAAGTCTTGGCCGGGCGGTACGCCGTCCGACATCGAGCGCTGGATGACGCGCTGGCTGGCGGAAGGCCACACCCTGGAACGAGACGTGCTGCCGGCGATCGACGCGGTCTGCCAGGCCGCCGCCGAGGGCGACCCGCAGCCTAGCTTGTCGGCGGTGTCGGCTCATCTGGCGACCCATTCCCGCGCCAACAGAGGCACGGATGGCGCCACCGCGAACGCCTCAGGCCTGGAGCATTCCTGACCTTTCCCGAAAGGCCGGGCGGTCACACATAGCCTCGGCCTCAGCCCGGTGCCTGCGGCCCGCGCCTGCGACATCCGGGCCCTCCGCGGGCCCAATTGTGGCGATCATGGGGCAGGCCCATAACTCACCCACACGCCTCGCCCTTTTTTCTGCCTCAATCGCTTCCCACTCTGTAGCCTAGCAAGGAGGCGAACGCATGATGGCGAAGACTTCAGTGGCACTCGCCGCGGCTGGCGCTCTCATCGTCGCGCTCGGGACCGCAGGCGCGGCGCAGGCCGGCGACAGGGGCCACAAGCACTGGCGCTCCGGCCATCACCATCATCATCACCACCACCATCATCGCGGGCCGCCGGGCCACGTGCATGTGTACCACCCGGCGCCGGTCTACTACGCACCCGCGCCGGTCTATGTCGCACCGCCGATGTATTACGCGCCCGCGCCGGTCTACGCCGTGCCGAGCCGCCCGGTGATCTCGTTCGGCGCCGTCATCCCGCTGCGCTGACGGCCGCTGCCGCCTCAGTGCGAGAACAGCACCGGGATCGGCGACGAGAGGATGAGGTGGCGCGTCAGCCCACCGAAAATCATCTGACGTAGACGGCTCTGCGTGTAGGCGCCCTTGACGATCATGTCGGCGCCCGAGGCTTGCGCGGCCTCGACGATCGTCGGCCCCGGCGCCTTGCTGCCGGCCGGCAGGTGCCGCGCCGTCACCTTCAGCCCGCGCCGCCGCAACGACACCGCCAGCTCAGCGCCACTGGGCCCGTCGACCATGGCGCCGTCGACACTGATCACCTCGATGCTCTCGGCCCGACGGAACAGCGGCATGGCCATCGCCACGCAGCGCGCCGTCTCGGTCGAGGCGTTCCAGGCGATCACCATGTGCTTGCCGACATTGGGATGCTTGCCCGCCGGCACCATCAGCACCGGCCGGCCCGATTCGAACAGCGCGCCCTCGAACAGGCTTTCCGGCACCTTGGCCGGACCGCCGGGCTGCGGCACGATGATCAGCTCGGCGGCGCGGCCGATCGAGCCGATCTCCAGTGGCGCCGCCTGCTTGAGCTCGCGCCACAGCGCGCCGTCCTGCGCCTCGGCCGACGCCGCGCGCGGCACGCCGGTCGCGTCCATGGCGCGGAAGAAGCCGGCGCGCAGCGTCTCGACGCGCTTGCGGTCCTCCTCGTCGTCGGCCATCGGCATGTCGAACGGCCCGCCCATGCCGACATCGGCCCAGGCGACGCTGACCGCGCGATAGGAGGGCGGTTCCAGCCCGATCACGTGCGAGCTCATGTCGTGGGCGAGACTGGCGGCGACCTCGAAGGCCGACAGATCATCGCCGCTCCAGGCCAGGGCGAGGATGGTGTTCATGACGACGCCTCCTGTGCCGCGCTTCGGCGGCCATTCGTACTCCCTGCGGGCGCGCCATGCTTGGCGCCGGCTTCGCCCACCGACACACTACGCCCGCCACGGTCGACGTCAATTCGCACGCCGAGGCCGGACGATGCCCGGTTGCCGGCGTTCGCATTCCATTATCCGGTGCGGTTCAGGCCGCGATTCGCGGCTTGCGCGCCACCATCGCCGCCACCACCGCCAGTGCCGACAATGTGCCGAAGACGATCAGCGAGCGCACGTAGTCGCCGCCGGCATCGCGCAGCAAGCCCGACAGCACCGGGCCGACCGCCTGGGCCAGCACTTGCAGCGACAGCGCCACGCCGCGGATCGCGCCGTAGCTTTCGCGGCCAAAATAGTCGGCCCAAGCGATCGGCAGCAGGGTGAGGATGCCGCCGATACCCATGCCGAAGACACCCGCCGCCAGATAGGCGCCCGAGGCGTCATGGACCCAGATCAGACCGAAGCTGCCCGATCCGAGCAGGATCGCCGCCAGCGCCATGGAGTAGCGGATCGGCCCGCGTCGCGCGAGGTAGCCGAAGCCGATGGTCGCGACCGCCGACATCGAGGAGAACACGCCCACCACCGACGCGGCGACCAGCGGCGAGATCCCGCGCTCGATGAGATGCGGCACCTGGTGCAGGCTCACGCCGGCCTGCACCGGATAGACCAGCACGGTGAAGAGCGACAGCAGCCAGAAGGCCGGCGTGCGCATCGCCTGGGCGCGGCTGAAGCGCGGCTCGACCGGCGTCGCCGCCGCGTCGGCCGAGGCCAGCCGGTCGGGCACCAGCCCGACATCCTCCGGCCGGCGCACCAGCAACAGCCAGGTCGGCACGAAACCGACGATCAGCACCGTGACGCCGACCGCGATCCAGCCGTCGCGCCAGTCGCCCGCGCCGATGGCGAACTGGGCGATCAACGGCAAGGCGATCAGCCCGCCGAGCTGCGCCACGGTGGCGATCGAGGTGACGAAGGCGCGGTGCGCCACGAACCAGGCGTTGAGCGCGCCGTAGAGGCCGAGATCGAACGGCCCGGCCCAGATCATGCGCGCGAAGCAGAACACCAGGTAGAACACCGGCAACGACTCGACCAGCGACAGCCCCATGCAGGCGACGCCGGACAGCAACACGGCGAGCGTCAGCACCAGCCGAGCGCCCTGCCGATCGAGCATCGGGCCGATGATCGGCGAGATCACCGCGGCCAGCACGCCGCCGACCGAGACGGCGCCAGCGATGGCGGTGCGCGACCAGCCGAAATGCTCGGTCATCGGCGTGACGAAGATCGACAGCACCGCCACGGACGGGCCCTGGCGCGCGAAGCCGGCGAGGCAGACGCAGCCCAGCACCACCCAGCCATAGAAAAACGGCAGGCGCGGAATCAGCAGGCGGGGCAGAAGCGGTGGAGACACAGGCCGATCAAGCGGCGGGCTTGCGCGCCAGCAGCACCAACGCCAGGCCGATCACCGCCGGCGCCGCCTGGGTGAAGAGGATCGAGGTCTTCGCGGTGAGGCCGCCGAATATCCCGGCGACCACGACGCAGCCCAGGAAAAAGATCTTCAGATCGCGCCGATCCGACCAGATCGCCCAGACGATGCCGACGGCGAGGAAACCGTTGTAGAGGCCCTGGTTGGCCGCCAACACCGCCGACGACGCGGAGACCTCGGGCGTCATGCCGAAGATCTTGCGGCCAAAAGGATGGTCCCAGAAGAACATCTCGAGCACCAGGAAGCCGAAATGACTGAGGGCGACGAACGCCAGGACGAGTGTCGTCAGCAGCTTCATCGCGCATCCCCTGGATCGTCCACTCGGCGACCACAAGCGGTAGCATGGCCTTCCTGCACGGTCGACAGCGGACGCGCCAACGCGCAGGATACAGGCGCGAACCCTGACGAGGCAGCGAGAGGCCATGGCTACCTTCCAACGTCCGCCAACGAATCCGGTGGTCGACGTCCAGCGCAGCTCGCGCTGGCCGATCGTGCTCTTCGTGGTCGTGGCCGTGCTCGCGGTCGGCGGCGGCATCGCCTATGACCGCTACGTCGCCAACGCGCCGATCGTGCTGACGCCGACCAAGCCAACGGGCCCGTCGACCACGAGCCGACCATCGCAGTCCACCAGCCCGTCGACACAGCCGACCCGACCCGGCCAGAGCAAGCCGACCCAGACCGCCAGCGGCATGCCGGATTGGGTACCGGTGGCGCTCGGCGTCCTGCCGTTCATCATCATCGGCGCGATCGTGGTGGGCGCCATCGTCTTCGTCCGCCGGGCGCGGAACGCGGCCATGGCCCAGGCAACCAGCACCAACCCGATCGGCCACTGGTCCGGCGGACAGCATACCGGCACGGGCGGCACGGCGAGCGGGCCATGGGCACGACAGCCCGGCACCGTCGCCTCGACAACCTCGGTCAGCACGACGTCAAGCCAACCGGCCAAGCGCAAGGGCGGCGGCATCCCCCTGCTGCCGATCGTCGTCGGCGCCATCATCCTCGACCAGGCGGTGTTCAACGGCCGCTACAGCCGCGAGGCGCTGAACTGGATCATGAAGTTCATCGAGGGCTTCAGCCGATAGGCCCGCGCCCGCGGTTGACTTTCCCGCCCCGGGCGTTAGCTTGCCGGCCCATGATCTGGCGACTGCGGAGCCTTCGACTTATCGCCGCCGGCCTCTAGGGCCGGTCGGGCGCACCCGCGCCCTTGTCACCCCGCCGTCTCTGCCGTTTCTGGTTCCCGATCATGTCCTTCATTTCCCTGGCTATCTCGACGGACGCGAGGCCGTCGCTGCGACTTAGCGACGGCTTGCGGGCCTGAGCGCGGTTCAACCGCTCGCCCGCGAGCCCCAGGTCCGGCGCGCTCCGCCCCGGATCGATGATGCCCTCATGACATTCGCCGCCCCGAGGGGCGCAGGAGAGAAACATGCCGCAGAAGCCGATGATGCCGCGCGCCGGCGAAAAATACGTTCCGTTCAAGCCGATCGACATCAAGGATCGCAAGTGGCCCAACGTGGTGATCACCAAGCCGCCGATCTGGTGCGCGGTCGATCTGCGCGACGGCAACCAGGCGCTGATCGAGCCGATGGACTCCGACCGCAAGAGCCGCATGTTCAAGCTGCTCTGCGAGATGGGCTTTAAGGAGATCGAGGTCGGCTTCCCCGCCGCGTCGGAGACCGATTTCGACTTCGTGCGCGAGCTGATCGAGAAGAAGATGATCCCCGACGACGTCGCCATCCAGGTGCTGACGCAAAGCCGGCCGGAGCTGATCGAGCGCACCTTCGAGGCCTGCCGTGGCGCCAAGCGCGCCATCGTGCATCTCTACAACTCGACCTCGACCTTGCAGCGCCGCGTCGTGTTCGGCCTCGACTACGCCGGCATCATCGACATCGCGGTCTCGGGCGCCAAGCTGGTCAAGCAGCTGGCCGACGCCGACCCGAACACGGACTGGGTCTACGAATATTCGCCCGAGAGCTTCACCGGCACCGAGCTGGAGTTCGCGCGCGACATCTGCGCCGCGGTCGGCGACGTCTACAAGCCGACGCCCCAGAAAAAGATGATCATCAACCTGCCGGCGACGGTGGAGATGGCCTCGGCCAACGTCTACGCCGACCAGATCGAATGGTGCCACCGCAACTTCAAGTACCGCGACTCGATCATCCTCAGCTTGCATCCGCACAATGATCGCGGCACCGGCGTGGCGGCGGCGGAGCTCGGCTTCATGGCCGGCGCCGACCGTATCGAGGGCTGCCTGTTCGGCAACGGCGAGCGCACCGGCAATGTCGATCTCGTGACCTTGGGCCTGAACATGTACACCCAGGGCGTCGATCCCGAGATCGACTTCTCGAACATCAACGAGATCCGCCAGACGGTGGAGTATTGCAACCAGCTGCCGGTGCATCCCCGTCACCCCTATGGCGGCGACCTGGTGTTCACCGCGTTCTCCGGCTCGCACCAGGACGCGATCAACAAGGGCTTCAAGGCGCTGCAAGCCTCCAACAGCAAGGTCTGGGAGGTGCCATACCTGCCGATCGATCCCGCCGATCTGGGCCGCAGCTACGAGGCGATCATCCGCATCAACAGCCAGTCGGGCAAAGGCGGCATCGCCTACATCCTCAAGGCCGACTACGGCATCGACATGCCGCGCATGCTGCAGGTCGAGTTCTCCAAGGTGATCCAGCAGATCGCCGACGACACCGGCAAGGAGATCCAGCCGGCGCTGATCTGGGAGACCTTCCAGCGCGAGTATCTGCAGCGCAAGTCGCCGGTCGAGTTCTTCGAGCACACCACGGTGCCCAACCCCGGCGCGCCCGAGCAGCGTCTGCTCGACGCCGAGGTGAAGTTCAACGGCTTCAAGAAGAAGATCACCGGCACCGGCAACGGACCGATCGCGGCCTATGTCGACGCGCTGGGCAAGAACTGCGGCATCCGGCTCAAGGTGCGCGACTACCATCAGCATGCCGCCGGCGCGGGGTCCGATGCGACGGCGGTCAGCTACATCGAGGCGGAGGCCGGCGACGGCCGCGTCGTCTGGGGTGTCGGCATGGACTCCAACATCGTCGCCGCCTCGCTCAAGGCGGTGACCTCGGCCGCCAACCGCATCGCCGGCGCGCCCAAGCGCGTCGATTGAGCGGGGATGTTGTCACCTTCCGGTGCGTAGGGACGGCTATGATGGCGGTGCGGCAGGGGTCACGCCGCCATCGCTTGGGAGGAGTTTCATGTCCGCTCGTCTTCAGGGCTTCGCCCGTCTCGCCGCCGTCGCGGTGATCGCCGCCAGCGCCGGCGCCGGCACGATGTATCTCTCCGCCGGCGAGGCCGGCGCCGAGAACCAGCCACATATGCGCGCCGCGCTGAACTCGCTGCAGGCCGCCAAGAACCAGCTGCAGGCCGCGACCGCCGACAAGGGCGGTCACCGCGCCAAGGCGATCGACCTGGTCAACGCGGCCATCGGCGAGGTCAACCGCGGCATTGCCTTCGACAACAGGCGGTGATCTTTCTGGGACCGCCGGCGTCTCGCCGGCTCACGTAGAAGGGCCGGCGAGACGCCGGCGGTCCCAGTTCACGTGCTGGTCCACTGATCGGCGCCGTCGATGAACGACTTCAGCACGCGCCGGATCGTGGCTTCCGGGATGTCGCGGGTGATGAAGACGATCTTCGAGCGGCGATCGTCATCGGGCCATTTCTCGAGCACGGCCGGTGGATGGAACACGTGCTGCACGCCGTGGATCACCACCGGCTTGTCGCTCTCCGAGACGTTGAGGATGCCCTTCACGCGCAGCAGGTCTGGCCCGCGATAGGTCACCAGCGCATCGAGCGCGCCCGCGACCGTGGCCCAGGCGAAGGGCTTGTCGAAGGTCAGGCAGAAGGCACGGATGCGATCGTCGTGCCGGTTCACATCGTGCGGGTCCTGGGTCTCGGCGTAGTGTTCCGGCCCCGGCCCGGCGAAGGGCTGGTCGGAATCGCCTTTCGGCGCATGGTCATGGTCGTGTGAATGGCCATGTTCGTGATCATGGTGATGATGGTGGTGCCCGTCGCCGTGATGGTGATGATGGCGGTGCGGGTCGCCGAGATAGGCCTCCTCGTGCAGCCAGCGCTTGACGTCGGCGCTCTTGGTCTCGGGGTTGTAGAGGCCGGCGTTCATGATGTCGCCGGGCGACACCTCGCCGTGCTGGCTGCTGAACATCCGCGCGCCGGGATTGAGA
>CAYTFW010000136.1:0-18219 GCA_964437145.1 uncultured Rhizobiaceae bacterium | reverse complement strand
TCCATGAAGCATTCCATGTAGACCGCGTTCTGGTTGGTGTTCACGCCGCGCCAGAAGCCCGGTGGCACGTGCGGATTGCGCATCGCGTGGTCGACCAGCAGGTTCGGCACGTTGTAGCCGTAGGCCGCCTCGACGCCTGATGCGGCGAAGCCCTGGAACTGCACCGGATCCATGCCGTTGACCAGGTTCTGCGGCAGCACCGAGCTCAGGATCGACTGGCCGGAGATGCGCACATGCAGGCCGACCAGGTTGCCCTTGTCGTCCAGGCCGCCGACCAGCTTGCACATGGTCACCGGATGGTACTGGCAGTGCGTCATGTCCTCTTCGCGCGACCAGATCAGCTTGATCGGCACGCCGGGCATCTGCTTGGCGATCAGCACGGCCTGGCGCACATAGTCCGTGCGACCGCGCCGGCCGAAGCCGCCGCCCAGCAGCATCTTGTAGATCTCGCACTTCGCCGCCGGCAGACCCGAGGCGTCCGCCGCCGCCGCCAACGCCGCCTCGCCGTTCTGCGTCGGGCACCACACCTCGCACTTGTCCGGGGTGAAGAGCGCCGTGGCGTTCATCGGCTCCATGGTGACGTGGTGCTGGTAGGGGTAGTAGTAGACCGCCTCGACCTTCTTGGCCGCGCCTGATATCGCCGCCTTGGCGTCGCCCGCCTTGTTGCCGACAAAGGCTTCGGCCGCGTCGAGGCCTTCCTTGAGCGTCGCCGCGATGGTGGCGCTCGAGACCTTCGAGTTCGCCGTCTCCTCCCAGACCACGGGCAGCGCGGCGAGCGCGTTGCGCGCGGTCCAATAGGTCTCGGCGATCACCGCGACCGCCGTGTCGCCGACCTTCACCACGCCCTTCACGCCGGGCATGGACTTGACCTTGTCGGCGTCGAAGCTCACGACCTTGGCGCCGAACACCGGCGCGTCCTTGATCGTCGCCGTCAGCATGCCGGGCAGGCGCAGATCGATGCCGTAGATCTGCTTGCCGGTCAGCTTGTCCAGCGTGTCGAGCCGCTTCAGCGGCTTGCCGGCGATCTTCCAGTCCTTGGGATCCTTGAGCTTGACCTCCTTCGGCGGGTCGAGCTTGGCCGCCGCCGCGGCGACCTTGCCGTAGCTCAGCTTGCGGTTGGTCGCCTTGTGGGTGATCACGCCCTTGTCGACGGAACACTCCTCGGGCTTGACCTTCCATTCGGCCGCCGCCGCGCGCACCAGCATGTCGCGCGCCGCAGCACCACCCTGGCGCACGTACTCGTTCGACTCGCGCACGCCGCGGCTGCCGCCGGTCGAGAAATTGCGCCAGATGCGTTGCCGCGCGAGGTTCTGCGTCGGCGTCGGGTACTCCGTGGTGACCTTGGACCAGTCGCACTCCAGCTCCTCGGCGACGAGCTGCGCCAGTCCGGTCTCCGTGCCCTGGCCCATCTCGGAGCGCGCGATGCGGATCACGACCTTGTCGTCGGGCCGGATCACGACCCAGGCGTTGAGCTCGGGCGCCGCCGCTTGGGCATGGGCGCCGAAGAACGGCACGTTGAAGCCGAAGGTGAAGCCACCGCCGACCGCGGCAGCGCCGGCCATCACGTTGCGGCGCTTGAGGGAACTGGTGAGGGACTTGGTTTTCGTCGTCATGTCGACCTCCCTCACGCCTTGGCCGCTTCATGGATCGCGGCGCGCACCTGCTGATAGGTGCCGCAGCGGCAGATGTTGGTCATCGCCGCGTCGATGTCGGCGTCGGTCGGCTTGGGCTTGTCCTTGAGCAACGCCACCGCGGCCATGATCATGCCGCTCTGGCAATAGCCGCACTGCGGCACGTCCTGCGCCAACCAGGCGCGCTGCACCTTGTTCAGCACGCCGTTGGTGGCGAGGCCCTCGACCGTGACGATCTTCTTGTTGCCGGTGACCTGGCTCAGCGGCACCTGGCAGGAGCGCGTCGCCACGCCATCGATGTGCACCGTGCAGGCGCCGCACTGGGCGACACCGCAACCGTACTTGGTACCGGTGAGCCCGATCGTGTCGCGCAGCACCCACAGGAGCGGCGTGCGCGGATCGACATTCACCTGATGGACTTTACCGTTGACCGTGAGGGCGGGCATGCGAGCTTCTCCCTTGCTGTTGCGAGGCGGCCTTGTCCCCATCAACACTCGGACAGCCGTCGGCTTCCCTGAAGCGGAGCCTAGGGCATTTCACGCCGCTCGGGAAAGGCCGCGTAACGCAGGCGGTCAAACCATCGTGATGTTCGTTACCGCCGCGTTACCTCGCGGCGGCGCGGTCCGACCAGGCTGCGGTGTTCAAGGTCTTCGGGCCGCGTCGCTCCAGCGACGCATCATGAGCGCCGCTGGAGCGACGCGGCCCGAAGACGGTCGACAACCATGGCGCTACGCGACGTCGAAGCCTTCGTAGCCGTTCTTCACGACCGCTTCGCAGCGTTCGAGATAGGCGGGGAAGCCGCCGATATAGGGCATGAACACGCGCGGCTTGCCGGGGATGTTGGCGCCGACATACCAGGAGCTGCAGGTCGAGCGCAGCGTCAGGCCGGCGACGTTGCCGACATGCGCCACCCAGCCTTCCTGCGCTTCCTCGGTCGCCTCGATCACCTTGGCGCCGCGTGAGCGCACGGCCTCGAGGCAATCGGCGATCCATTCGACGTGCTGCTCGATCGAGGGCAGCATGTTGGTCAGCACCGAAGGCGAGCCCGGGCCGGTGATCGTGAACAGGTTGGGGAAGCCGGCGATGGTCAGGCCAAGATAGGTCTTGGGCCCCTCGTTCCAGCGATCCTTCAGCTTCAAGCCGCCGCGCCCTCTGATGTCGACGCGCAGCAGCGCGCCGGTCATGGCGTCGAAGCCGGTGGCCAGCACGAGGTCGTCGAAGACGTAATCCTTGCCCTTGTGGCGCAAGCCCGTCGGCGTGATGCGCTCGATCGGATCGGCGCTGACATCGACCAGCGAGACATGCGGCTTGTTGAAGGTCGCCCAGTAGCCGGTGTCGACGCACAGCCGCTTGCAGCCGATGATGTTCTTCGGCGACAGCAGCTCGGCGACCTGCGGATCCTTCACCGTCTCGCGAATCTTGCCGCGCACGAAGTCCTGGGCGGTCTGGTTTGATTTCTCGTTGAGCATCAGATCGCCGAACGCGCCCATGAACGGGATGCCGCCATAAGCCCAGCGCTCCTCGTAGGACTTGCGCCGCTCCTCCTCGGTCGACTCGATGGCCGAGGCCGGGTTGAACTTCAGGTCGATGTTGGGCGGCATCTTGCGCGCCCGCGCGCGCAGGCCCTTGTAGTCGGCCTTGATGGCCCGCTTGTACTCGTCCGAGAGCGGCTGATTGTTCGCCGGCACGGTGTAGTTGGCGGTGCGCTGAAACACCGTCAGCCGCTTGGCCTGCTCGGCGATGACCGGGATCGACTGGATCGCCGAGGAGCCGGTGCCGATGATGCCCACCGTGCGGCCGGTGAAGTCGACGCCCTCATGCGGCCAGTTGCCGGTGTGATAGGTCGGGCCCTTGAAGTCGGCCAGCCCCTCGATCTTCGGCGTATTGACCGAGGACAGGCAGCCCATCGCCGTGATCACGAAGGTCGCGACCACGCGCTCGCCCCGGTCGGTCTCCACGGTCCAGGTGTTCGACGACTCATCGAAGGTCGCCTTCGTGACCTTGGTCTCGAAGCGTATGTCCTTCCGCAAATCGTAGCGGTCGGCGACGTGGTTGGCGTAGCGCAGGATCTCGGGCTGCGTGGCGTAGCGCTCGGTCCAGTCCCACTCCTGCTGCAGGGCGTCGTCGAACTGGTAGGAATACTGCATGCTCTCGACGTCGCAGCGCGCGCCGGGATAGCGGTTCCAGTACCACGTGCCGCCGACGCCCTTGCCGGTCTCGTAGACGCGCGCGCTGAATCCCTTCAGACGCAGGCGGTGCAGCATGTACATGCCGGCGAAGCCGGCGCCGATCACGACCGCATCGAAACGCTCACCCGACATCCTGCCCGACCCTTCCGCAATCCGCTCGATATGAACGGCCGTTTATCTCACGTGCCCCGCTAAGCCAAGAGCCTCGATCGCCGCGGCGAACATGTCATGTCTTCGAGACGCGCCCAGTGATCGCGCCCCATTCCAATAAAGCATACTCTATTCAATATTAACATGAGTGTTCACTTAATTTATGTTGCATACTGCACGCAGGATCACTGAAGCGAGGGCAAAATGGATCCTGAAACCTACAATTTCATATGCAACGGGCTGTCGCGCCTGCTGTCGGCCGGCATGAGACAGGAAGCGCTGGCTTTCTGGGCTCAGTACTTTCCCGGCGTCGCGATGCCGACAGCGCTGGAAGTGGCCGCCGCCGAAGGGACTCTCATCACGACGGAGATGGTTTCGGCAACGCTGGTCGCCGAGGAGTTGGTCGCCGCCGAGGCCGCGCTGACTCTGACCGCCGTCGAGGTGGACGCGGCCATAGCGCTCACCGAAGCCACGATCACCGAAGCGGAATGGATGATCACTATGCGCGCCGCCCAGGCCGCCGCCGGTGCCGGCTTGCGCGCCTCGGCGCGCTGGGTGCCGCAGGGGCGGGGGCTTATTATCGTCCTGGCATTGGGCATGTTCGCGTTCCATGCGGCAACCGGCGCTCGCGCGGCCTCCGCCGAAAGCAAGCCAACGCCGAAAAAGCCCGATTCCATCGCCGCCTGTATGCGCTCGCTTTATGCGCTCTATGTCATGAAATCGATGATGCTGATGCTGAACAATCCCAGGCAAAAGTATCGCATGTACAGCTTCGACGAATGGCGCGTACAGGTATTTCATCCGATGTTACGCCAAATCCGCGCGTCGGCGCCGGAGCGCGAGAGATTGCGTGCCAAAGCCCGTTTCGACGACCTCGTTCGCAGATCGCAGCGGCCTGATCCCTGGAAGATCTAAACGCTGCCGGACGCATCGTCGCCGCGCCCGGTATGGCAGGCGACATCACGAGGGTTGGCGTCCGCGCTATCGCCTTTCGAAATCGACACGCTCGTCGACCGGCAGGCCCAGCAGGTGCCGGCGCAGGCAATCGAGCGCCAGTTCGGCGGCGCCGACGCGCAGCCATTCGCGGCCGCCTTGCAGGCGCGCGGTGCGCGACACCGTCGTGTCCGCGTCGGCGATGCCCAGGCAGATCGTGCCGCCGAACTCGATGCGATCGGCGCCCTGGTCGAGCTCGATCAGCGACACCAGCGCGTGGCTGGCGCCGCTGCCGCGGCGTAGCGCCGTGGCCAGGGTCGCGGCGCTGTCGGCGGAGATGTCCGAGGCGTTGGCGCCGATCGAGCGCGACAGCTCGGCGAGATCACGGGAGATCACGCCGCGCCGGAAGATGGCCTCGGCGCCCTCGATCGGCGAGACGCGCGCGGCGATCTCGCCGCCGGTGAACATCTCCGCCACCGACAGCGAACCGCCGCGCTTGCGGAGCGCCTCGAGCACGACGCCCTCCAGCGTCTGATCGTCCTCGGCGATGATGAAATTGCCGAGACGCTTGCGCACCTCCGCCTCGACCGGCGCCAGGGCGCGCGCCAATGCCTCGGCGTTGGCGCCGCGGGCGGCGAGCTTGGTCTCGAGCTGCGGGTAATGCGCCTGGAAGCCGAGCTTGACCTCGACGCCGTTGGCCAGCGCCTCGATACCCTGCAGCATCTGGTCGGCGCGCGACTCGCCAATGCCGAAGGAGTGGAAGCGCTTCAGCCGCGTGACGCTCTCCACGCCGCTCATCTTCAGCAGGCGCGGGATGAGCTGCTCGTCGAGCATCTTCTTCAGCTCGCGCGGCACACCAGGGGTGAAGAAGAAGCGCGTCTTGCCGATGTTGACGGCGAAACCGCAGGCCGTGCCGATCGGATTGTCGATGAACTCCGCGCCCGCCGGCAGCATCGCCTGCTTGACGTTGTTGGGCGGCATCACGCGATTGCGCCGCGTGTAGAACGCCTCCATGCGCTTGAGCCATTCCGGGTCGAGCACAAGCTCGACGCCGGCGGCCTGCGCGGCGACCTCTTGCGAGAGATCGTCGACCGTGGGCCCCAGCCCGCCATTGACGATCACCGCGTCGGCGCGCGTCGAGGCCTCGCGGAACGCCTTGAGCAGCGCCTCGCGGTCGTCGCCCACCGTCGTGCCCCACACCACGTCGAGCCCGACCTCGCCCAGCCGTCGCGCCATGTGGCTGTAGTTGGTGTTGATGGTCTTGCCGGTGAGGATCTCGTCGCCGGTGCACAGAATCTCGATACGCATGCGTTCTCCCCATTTCACCGGTCGGGGCGCGCCACTCCAGTGGCGCGTCCTGTCGAGTCAGCCTCGCGCCACTGGAGTGGCGCGCCCCCAGCTATGCGATCGTGCCGCCTTGCCAGGCGGCACAGTACGCTATGATCGCTCCGGGACGGAACGCCAACAAGCGACGGAGACAAGGTCGTGCGCATCCATAATCTGTACGTCGACGACAAAGGGATCTCGCATTTCCGAGATATCGAGGTGGAGTGGGGCGAGAGCACGCCGAGCGGTCAGGTGTCGAAGCGTCTGCCGGCCACCGGCATCATCTTCCGCAAGGTGCAGCCGACCTACGACCTCGACTGGCATCCCGCGCCGCGCCGGCAGTACATCATCAACCTCGACGCCGGCGTCGAGATCACGGCGGGCGACGGCGAGGCGCGCGTGATCGGCGCCGGCGAGGTGATCCTGGTCGAGGACGTCACCGGCCAGGGCCACAAATCCAAGGCGATCGCGGGCAAGATCCGCCACTGCATCTTCGTGCCGATCGACTAAGGCCGACTGTTATTCCGAGCGCAGCGAGGAATCCAGAGAAGGCCTAGATCCCTCGCGTCGCTCGGGATGACAGGTCCAACGGGAGGGGACCACCGTGATCTACGACTACATCATCGTCGGCGGCGGCTCGGCCGGTTCGGTGCTGGCCAACCGGCTGTCGGCGCGCAGCGGCAACAAGGTGCTGGTCTGCGAGGCCGGCCAGGACACGCCGCCGGGCAACGAGCCGCCGGAGATTCGCGACTCGTATTCCGGCACGGCGTATTTCGATCCGCGCTTCCATTGGACCGAGCTCAAGGTTCACACCCAAGTGGTGAGCCACAACAATCCGCACGAGAACCGCCCGCCGCTGCGCAAGTACGAGCAGGCGCGCGTGCTGGGTGGTGGCTCCTCGATCAACGGCCAGATGGCCAACCGCGGCGCGCCCACCGACTACGCCGAGTGGGTCAACCGCGGCGCCGAGGGTTGGGGCTGGGACGCCGTGCTGCCCTACTTCAAGAAGGTCGAGCGCGATCTCGACTTCGACGATGCCTGGCACGGCAAGGACGGCCGCATCCCCGTGCGGCGCATCCCGGTCGAGCACTGGACCAAGCACGCGCAGGCGGTAGGCGAGGCCTGCAAGCAGGCCGGCATGAAATTCCTGCCCGACCAGAACGGCGAGTTCGTCGACGGCTATTTCCCGGTGACGCATTCCAACGCGGCGGAGCAGCGCGTCTCGGCGGCGATGGGCTATCTCGACGCCACGACGCGCAAGCGGCCCAACCTCAAGATCTCGACCAACACGCAGGTAAAGTCGCTGCTCTTCGACGGCACGCGCTGCGTCGGCGTCACCGCCGTGGCCGACGGCGCCGATGTCGAGTTCCGCGGCCGCGAGGTGATCCTGTCGTCGGGCGCGATCCATTCGCCGGCGCATCTCTTGCGCGCGGGCATCGGACCGGTCGGGCATCTCCGGGACATGGGCATCGAAGTTGTCTCCGCCCTGCCCGGCGTCGGCCAGCGGCTGATGGACCATCCCTCGATCGCGCTGTCGTCCTTCATCCGGCCCAACGCGCGCATGAATGAGCATACGCGCCGTCACATCCAGGTCGGCATCCGCTACTCCTCCGACCTGCCGGGCATCCCCAAGGGCGACATGTTCGTGGCGGTGGTCAGCAAGTCGGCCTGGCACGCGGTGGGCGAGCAGATCGCCTCGCTGCTGACCTTCATCAACCGCACCTACTCCGAGACCGGCCAGGTGAAGCTCGCCAGCCGCGACTGGCGCGCCGAGCCGATCGTCGAGTTCAACCTGCTGTCCGACACGCGCGATCTCGACCGGCTGAAGCAGGGCTTCCGCAAGATGGCGGCGCTGCAGATGATGGAACCGCTGAAGGCGGTGACCGATAACCCGTTCCCGGCCTCCTACTCCGACCGCGTGCGCAAGATCGGCGTGGTTAACGCCAAGAACAAGTTCCTCACCTCGGTGATCGCCAAGTTCCTCGACGGGCCGGCGGCGCTGCGCAAGTACATGATCGAGAAGTACGTCGTCGAGGGCTTCACCTTCGAGCAGGTGATGAACGACGACGAGGCGCTGGAGGCCTTCGTCAAGCAGGCGGCGATCGGCGTATGGCACGCCTCCTGCACCTGCCGCATGGGCCGCGCCGACGATCCAATGGCGGTGACCGACATCAGTGGACGCGTCCGCGGCGTGCAGGGCCTGCGCGTGGTCGACGCCTCGATCTTCCCGATCGTGCCCTGCGCCAACACCAACTTCCCCACCATCATGACGGCGGAGAAGATCTCCGACGCGATCTTGGGGGGGAATTGACTCATTCCTGTCATCCCGAGCGCAGCGAGGGATCTCGAATCGACTAGACCCCTCGCTGCGCTCGGGGTGACAGAACGGGAGAAACAGCCATGTCAGTGATCCTGGGCTCGGGCGAGCATCGTTACCGCGTGGTCGAGAACTGGGCCAAGCTGCCCGACGATTGGGAGTTCCGCGATGTCGCCGCGGTCGCGGTCGACAGCAAGGACAACGTCTACGTCTTCAACCGCGGCCAGCACCCGATGATGGTGTTCGACCGCGCCGGCAACTTCCTGCGCTCCTGGGGCGAGGGCCTGTTCAGCCGCGCGCATGGCATCGACATCGACAAGGACGACGTCCTCTACTGCACCGACGACGGCGACCACACGGTGCGCAAGGTGACCACCGACGGCAAGGTGCTGCTGACCATCGGCGTGCCCAACCAGCCCGCGCCGTTCCTCAGCCAGAAGCCGTTCAACCGCTGCACCCACACGGCGCTGTCGCCCAAAGGCGAGATCTACGTCTCCGACGGCTACGGCAATTCCTGCGTCCACAAGTACGATCCCAGCGGCCGCCACCTGATGTGCTGGGGCACCACCGGTACCGATCCCGGCGAGTTCAACATCCCGCACAACATCGCCACCGACGACGACGGCTGGGTCTATGTCGCCGACCGCGAGAACCACCGCGTTCAGGTGTTCAACGGCGACGGCAAATACGAGCTGCAGTGGAACAACATGCATCGGCCTTGCGCGCTGTACTGCTGCGGCGGCAAGAACCCGCAATTCATCATCGGCGAGCTGGGACCGGGCATGCCGGTGAACACCAAGCACACCAATCTCGGCCCGCGGCTCGCCATCGTCGACAAGAAGGGCAAGACCATCGCGCGTCTGGGCGGCGAGCACGGCCCGGGCCAGGAGACCGGCCGCTTCCTCTCGCCGCACGGCCTGGCGGTGGATTCTCGCGGCGACATCTATGTCGGCGAGGTCAGCTACACCAACTGGCCCAGCACGCATCCCGGCGTGCCCGTGCCGAAACACCTGCGCTCGCTGCAGAAGCTGGAGAAAGTGGCGTGATCATTGTGTTTGGGAGCGCCGGCGTCTCGCCGGCATCATGAAGATGACGAACCACAGAGACACAGAGGAAGACCACGACCGAAAGGCGTTTCTCTCTTCGTCATCCTCTGTCTCTGTGTCTCTGTGGTTGTTCTTCTTCCACTTCGCAGAAGAGCCGGCGGGACGCCGGCGCTCCCAGGGAGACCAACATGAACGCGGATTTCGTCGTCGTCGGCGCCGGATCGGCGGGATGCGTCGTCGCGTCCCGGCTGAGCGAGACGGGCGCGAAGGTGACGCTGCTCGAGGCCGGGCCGACCGACTGGTATCCGTTCATCCACATTCCCGCCGGCGTGCGTACGCTGTTGCGCAACAAGCGCATGAACTGGAACTACGAGAGCGAGCCGGAGGCGGTCAGCGGCAACCGGCCGATCCATTGGCCGCGCGGCCGCGTGCTGGGCGGCTCGAGCTCGATCAACGGCATGCTCTACGTGCGCGGCAACGCCACCGACTATGACGGCTGGGCGCAGATGGGCTGCCGCGGCTGGTCGTTCGACGACGTGCTGCCGCTGTTCAAGAAGTCCGAGGACTACAAGCCGGGCGATGCCAGCGTGCGCGGCAAAGGCGGGCCGCTGAAGGTCGAGGACTACCGTACCATCCTGCCGCTCACCCATCTCTTCGTGAAGGCGGCGCAGGAAGCCGGCTTCACCTTCAACCCCGATCTCAACGGCCACAGCCAGGAAGGCGTCGGCTACTCACAGATGACACGGCGCGGCCGCTTCCGCGGCTCGACCGCGCGCACCTTCCTCGCCGAGGCGCGCGGCCGATCCAATCTACGCGTCGAGACCAACGCCATCGCCACGCGCCTGCTGTTCGAGGGCAGCAAGTGCGTCGGCGTCGCCTTCCGCCAGAACGGCGTCGACCGCGAGATCCGCGCCGCGCGCGAGGTGATCGTCAGCGGCGGCGCGGTGAACTCGCCGCATCTGCTGCAGATCTCCGGCATCGGCCCGGCCGAACATCTCAAGAGCATCGGCGCCCCTGTCGTGCTCGATTCGCCCGGCGTCGGCGCCAACCTGATCGACCACTACGTGATCCGCATCTCGCATCGCGTGAAGGATCAGGTGTCGCTCAACAACCTGGCGCGCGGGCCACGGGTGGTGGCCGAGACCATCCGCTATGTCGTGACCGGCAAGGGCGCGCTGACCATGGGCGTCACCAGCGCGCAGGTCTTCTGCCGCAGCCGCGAGGGGCTGGCGAGCCCCGACCTGCAGCTGCTGTTCACGCCCGCCAGCTCCGATCCCATGCGCATCGGCGAGCTGGAGCGCGAGTCGGGCATGACCGTGGCGATCTGCGTCGTGCGGCCCGACAGCCGCGGCACGATCATGGCGACCTCGACCGATCCGCTGGCCAAGCCGGCGATCCGGCCCAACTACATCTCCGCGCCCGAGGATCTCAGGGTGATGACCGCGGGCTTCCGCCACACGCGCCGCATCTTCGCGGCACCGTCGATGGCCGGGCACAGCGCCGGCGAGATCATCCCCGGCCCCTCGATCGAGAGCGATCTCGACGTCGCCGACTACGCGCGCCGCGCCGGCAACACGCTCTATCACCCGGTCGGTACCTGCCGCATGGGCGAGGACCCGCGCGCTGTCGTCGATTCGCGGCTGCGCGTGCGCGGCATCGGCGGGCTGCGGGTGATCGACGCCTCGATCATGCCGACCTTGACCACGGGCAACACCAACGCGCCCACCATCATGATCGGCGAGAAGGGCGCTATGATGATTCGCGAGGACGCTGGCTTGCCGGCATGAAGAACGCCAGCGCCGTGCCCACGACATTGCCGCAACCGGCGACGATCACCGCGACGCGGTAGCCGCCGCTGAGATCGTAGAGATAGCCGGCCAGCACCGGCAGCGTGACCGCCGCGACGCACCAGCCGATATAGAGCAGGCCGGCGATGCGACCGTACTCGGCCTTGGGCCAGTACATGGCGATGGCGCCGGCGGTCGAGCCCGAGATCAACCCGTAGCCGACGCCGATCATCGCCAGGGTCACGGTCGAGACCAGCGCCTCGGGCCACAGCGACAGCACGATCGCGCCGGCGAGCGCCGTGAGATGCGCCGCCGCCATCACGCGCGGCACGGCGACACGGTCGACCAGGAAACCGCCGCTCAGACGCGCCGCCGAGATCGCCGCGGGGATCGCCGTGGTGGCGATCAACGCGATCTCCGACGACGCGCCGTAGGCGGCGATGATGCCGGCGGCCTGGCTCAGCACGGTGAGACCGGCGGCGGCGGCGAGGAAGAAGACGAACCACAGGCGCCAGAACAGCCGCGCCGGCGGCATCGCCGATGACGCGTCGGTCGTGGCCGAGTCGGGTTCCGCCAGCCGGGTCCGCGCGTGCAGGCTGAGCAGAGTCGCCAGCACGCCGACGACCGCGACCACCACACCGAGCCCGCCCATCACCGCGCGCACGTCCCAGTGCTGCACGCCCCAGCCGAAGAGAGGCGCCGCGATCACGGCCCCGGCGGGATAGAGGCTGACGACATAGCCATTCACCAGCCCGTGTCGGCGCTTGACCATCAGGTTGGTGCCCTGCTGCAGGACGATGAAGACCGCGCCGCCGCCGATGCCGAACAGCACGCCGTAACCCAGCAGCAACAGCGCCAACCCATCAGCCGCCGCCGCCAGGCCCAGCCCGGCGGCGCTGAGCGCGCAGTAGCCGAAGATCAACGTCGGCGCCGAGGCCAGGCGATAGAGGCGTGGTGCCAGGTTCATGCCGATGGTGAAGCTGATGGTCGCGGTGGCGAACACGATCGCCAGCTCCGAGCGACCGACGCCCAGCGAGCGCTCCAGCGGCTTGAGGAAGATGCTGAAGGCGTAGAGCGAACCCATCGGCAGGTTAACCAAGGTCGTCGCCAGCAGCATCGCCCAGAGGCGTTGGGTGCCCATAGCCGTTACCTTCCCCCGGAGGGGGAAGGTGGTGCGGAGCGCCGGATGGGGGATGTCGAAGACGAACGCGGGAGTCCGGCTTCGACATCCCCCTCCCGCCCTTCGGGCACCTTCCCCCTCCGGGGGAAGGTATGAGTCGACGGGCTCATTCCTTGTACGCCGCGTTGAGGGCGACCATGCGGTTATAGGCATCCATGTCCGGCTCGGCCACGCGCGACGGCGGAATGTAGAGCGTGTAGGCGATCGACAGCGGCGCGGTCATCAGATCGGCGGCGACGATCTGGCGGATCACCGACTGGCAACCGGGCAGCACCGCGGCGTCATAGAGATACATCGCGTGCGCCGGTCCGTAGACGCGCTCGAGCTTCTCGACCAGCAGCGACATGGCCGGCAGGGCGTACCTGCCCTGCTTGTGGGTGGCGAAGCCGAAGGTGCCGATCTGCCACAGCACCACCGCCGCGCTGGTGTCGACGTTGCGCCGGTTGAGCACGAAATCTGTGGCCTCGTAGGACTGACAACCATGGATACCGGGATCGACGCCGAGATCGGCGAACAGGCAGTCTTCGGCCGAGATGCCCGGCAGCATGCGCGCCTCGAAGCCTTCGGCGCGTGCCCGACGGATCGCCTCATGCGCCGGCGAGACGAAGACGCCGGGATGGCCGTAGAACGCCGCGCAAGTCAGGTCGCCGGCGCGCAGGCAGGCGAGGATGCGATCGACCATGCCGCCATAGGCATCCGTGCGATCTTTCTCGGCGACGTAGGTGTCGGCCAGCGACTGCGCGCCGGCGGGGTTGAGCGCGCGGATCGCACCCTCGGCGATCGGATCGCCGACGAGATACAGCACCGTGTCAGCACGCTTGATCCAGGCCACCGCCTCGGTGGTCATCTGGCCCACGGTACGGATGCCGGTGCCGACGATCACCAGCGTGCCGCGTCGCGCCGGCGTGTCCTTGGCGCCGAACGGATCGTCGCGGTCGGCCATCAGTCCTTCCCCGGCAGCGCGGCGGGAGCCGACGGCGCCGAGGGCAGCGCCGTGTGGGTCAATCGCGCGTAGATCGTGCGCGCGTTGCCGCTCTTGGCGACCTCGCGCTCCGCCGCGTCGAGCCCGGCGGTGGCCATCGCCGCTTCGGGATCGCGCAGGAACGCCTCGTGCTTCATCGGGTCGGTCGCCATCGCGATCCAGAACGCCATCAACCGGTCTTCCGCCACGTCGTCCTCCGTCCCGGCACGCTAGCATAGGAGGGCCGCCGGCGAGCGCCGTTGATGCCGGTGGCGTCGACGGACTACGGTGACGCCAACAACGCGGGGAAACGAGCGGGATGGCGATCGACAAGCGGGTGGCGAGCGCCGCAGCGGCGATGGAGGGCGTGCGCGACGGCGCGGTGGTCTTCGTCTCCGGCTTCGGCGGCGCAGGTTTCGCCAACAAGCTGATCGTCGCGCTGCGCGATCATGGCGCCAAGGAGCTCACCCTGGTGGTGAATTCCGCCATCCACCGCCTGTCGCTGACGCATGAGCTGATCGCCAACGGCCAGGTGCGCAAGGTGATCGCCAGCGCCGGGCGCGGGCGCGAACCCGGCCTCTCGGTGTTCGAGCAGCTGCTGAAGGACGGCAAGATCGAGTTCGAATGCGTGCCACAGGGCACCTTCGCCGAACGCATCCGTGCCGGCGGCGCCGGCATTCCCGCTTTCTACACGCCGGTGGCCTACGGCACCGACCTGGCGAAAGGCAAGGAAACGCGCACGATCAACGGCCGGGACTGCGTGCTGGAGCACGCGATCAGTGGCGATCTCGCGTTGTTGCGTGCGGATATCGCCGACCGCTTCGGTAACCTCGTCTTTCGCCACGCCCAGGTGAATTTCGGGCCGGCGATGGCGACGGCGGCGAAGCTCGCGGTGGCAGAAGTTCGGACGACGCAGGACGAGCCGATCGCGCCCGAGCGCGTGCAGCTGTCGGGCGTCTTCATCGATCGTGTCGTGGCGGTGGGAGCGTAGGGACGATGCCAGGACTCAATCGCAACCAGATGGCCTGGCGCGCGGCGCAGGACATCGCCGACGGCACCGTGGTCAATCTCGGCATCGGCATCCCGGTACTGGCCTCCGATCACCTGCCCCAGGGCCGCGACGTCTTCTTCCAGTCCGAGAACGGCGTGATCGGCGTCGGTCCAGCGGCCGCGCCCAATGAGGCCGACAGCGACCTGGTCGACGCCGGCAGCCGCACCATCACCTTGCGCTCGGGCGCCACCATCGTCGATTCGACGGCGTCCTTCGCCATGATCCGCGGCGGCCATATCGACGTGACGATCCTCGGCGCCTTCGAGGTCGCATCCAACGGCGATTTCGCCAACTGGGATTCGCGCATCCCCGACAAGGGCCCGCTGGTCGGCGGCGCCATGGATCTCGCCGTCGGCGCGCGCGAGGTCTGGGCGATCATGGAGCACAACACGCGCGCCGGCGCCCCGCGCCTGCTGGAGCGCTGCGCCCTGCCGCTGACGGCCGTGCGCTGCGTGCGCCGCGTGTTCACCGATATCGCGGTGGTCGATGTCACCGCCTCCGGCTTCGTCGTGCGCGAATTACTGGCGGAGGTCAGTGTCGATCAACTACGCGCCCGCACCGGCGCGCCCTTCACGCTGGCGCAGGACTTCAAGCCGTTGGTCGTACCATCGCTGCCGGCGTGAGCCGAGAGGGGATTGTGACCTACAGACGCATACGCACCATGGTGCTCGCGTTCTTCCTCCCCTTGGCGGCTTGTGTCGACACCCTCGGGACAGAGGCGTCGAGTCATGATCTCACGATCTCGGTGCGGCTGCAGAACGCCAAGCTCGACTTCACCAAGACCTTCGCTCGCAGCGGTGACGACAGGCACAAATGCGTCATGCCGAGCTGGATACGACTGCCCACGACAGAGAAGCCGAACCCGTCGCCGGAGGACCCACCGAATTACGCCGCGGGATACGCGGTGGTGTTCGGCCCGGATCCGTCGACGCCGGGAGAAGGAGGCTCGACCGTGCCGAAGGGCAGCGGACCAGGCCTGCCCGCGAGCACCGGCCCGGTCGTGAATTACTTCTCCCTGAGGATCGATCCGCTGCCGGATCAACTGTCGACCTCGGGGCCGGTCAGGCTTTCACGATCGTTCGAAATCGGCCTGACAGCCCGGGGCGCCTGGAAAGGACGGTTTGCCGAGGATGATCGCAAGACATCAGGCTCGGTAACGTTGGATCGCGACGGGCGTGGCGGCCGCTTCCGCCTCGCCAACGTCGAGCCGCACATAGCTCACGGCCGAATGGCGGAAAGCGAATACGTCACCGTGACTGGCTCGTGGCGCTGTCCGGCGAATTGACCGATCAGGCGGCGCGTGCCTTGACAATCGGCCGCTAATGTTCCTCTTTTGTTCTGACTCGAGTAGTCACAACAGAACATGACGGCCACCATCCTCCACGCGGATCTCGACGCTTTCTACGCCTCGGTCGAGCAGCTGCTTGACCCGTCCCTGCGCGGCAAGCCGATCGCGGTCGGTGGCGGGGTCGTGCTGGCGGCGTCCTACGAAGCCAAGGCCTTTGGCGTTCATAGCGCCATGCCCGGGCGGCGGGCGCGCGAGCTCTGTCCGCAGCTCATCTTCGTCGACGGCCATTTCAAGGAGTACCAACGGCTGGGCGACGCGGTCATGAACGTGATCGGCGACTTCACGCCGCTGGTCGAGCGGATCTCCATCGACGAAGCCTTCGCCGACGTCGTGGGCTGCACCCATCTCTTTGGTTCGCCGGAGGAGATCGCGCGGGCGATCCGCCATCGTGTTCGCACGGAACTCGGCCTGCCGATCTCGGTCGGCGTGGCGCGCACCAAGCATCTGGCGAAGATCGCCTCGCAGGTGGCCAAGCCCGACGGGCTGAAGGTCGTCGATCCCGCGACCGAGCTGGACTTCCTGCACAACCTGCCCGTCGCGCTGATGTGGGGCGTGGGGCCCGCCACGCAGGCACGGCTGGCTGAGATCGGCGTGACCACCATCGGGCAACTGGCGAAGACATCGCCGCGCGCGCTGGAACGGCTGCTGGGACCCGCGGCGGGTGAGAAGCTCGCGGCGCTAGCGTGGAATCGCGATCCGCGCGAGATCAGGACGAACCATCGCGCGCGATCGGCGGGGGCGCAGTCGGCGCTCGGCAGGAAGCCCGCCGAAGCGCATGTCATCCACCCGACGCTGGCGCATCTCGCCGACCGGATCGGCACGCGACTGCGCGCCAAGTCCCTGGCCGGCCGCACCGTGACGGTACGCGTGCGTTTCGCCGACCTGCATGCGGTCACCCGCGCCGTCACGCTCGATGCGCCGGTCTCCTCGACGGCGAGCCTGACCGAGATCGCCGAGGACCTGGTGAATGCGACCCTCGCGCAACATCCCGAGGAGCGCTACATCTCGCTGCTGGCGATCTCGGTGTCGCATCTCGAGAAGGTTTCGCGTCTGCAGCTGGAGCTCGCGCTCGGCCTCGACGACGAAGGCCGCCGCCCCGGCACAAGACGCGGCATGGCGCGCGAAGCGGCCGATCGGGCGATCGACAAGATTCGCCATCGTTTCGGATGGGGCGCGGTGGGCTATGGTTCGGTCGCGTTGGGCGCTCACCGTTCCGTTCCCGACGCATTTCGCGAGCTTGCCGAACGGGACCTGTGATCGTTGGAGCCTTTAGTTATGCGCGTTATCGCGATCGTCGCCGTCCTGGCCGCGCTGCTCGGCCCCGTGCCCGCCCAGGCGCAATATCCCGACAAGCCGATCCGCGTGGTCGCGCCCTTCGCCCCCGGTGGCAACGTCGACGTCACCGCGCGGCTTTTGGCGTCGAAGCTCAAGGACTTGCTGGGCCAGTCCGTGGTGGTCGAGAACAAGCCTGGCGCCGGCGGCCTGATCGGCAGCGAGCACGTCGCGCGCTCGGCGCCCGATGGCTACACGCTGATGGTCGCAGCCAACTCGCTGGTGCTCGGCCCTGTCGTCTACGGCCGAGCGCCCTATGACTGGCGGCGCGACTTCCAGCCGATCAGCCTCGCCTCGGCGGTGCCGATGGTGCTGGTCGTGCATCCCTCGGCACCGGTGAAGAACCTGGCCGATGTCATCGCATTGGCGCGCACCAGCCCGGACAAAATCCCGATCGCCACCGCCGGCGCCGGCACCACCAACCATCTCGCCATCGCGCGTATTGGCGGCGCGACCAATGTCGAGTTCACCCTGGTGCACTACAAGGGCAGCGGCGCCGCGGTGGTCGACGTGATCGCGGGTCAGGTGCCGGCGCAGATCGACCAGCTCAGCACCGCGCTGCCGCATATCCGCGCCGGCAAGCTGCGCGCGCTGGCGGTGACCTCGCCGCAGCGCGTGCCGCAGCTGCCCGACGTGCCCACGGTGATGGAGTCCGGCATCGCCGGCCTGGCCGACTACGACGCGATGACCTTCGCCGGCCTGTTCGCGCCGGCGAAGATTCCCGCCGAGGTGCTGGCGAAGCTCAACGCCGCCATGGCGAGCGTGCTGAAGGATCCGGAGATCGCCAAGCGCTTCGACGATCTCGGCGCGCAGCCGCAGCACAGCACGCCGGAAGCCTTCGCGGCCATGCTGGAGAAGGAAGACCGCATCTGGTCGCCGCTGATCCGCAAGCTCGGCATCAAGGCGGAATGAGTCCTTCTCCCCGCGAAGGCGGGGAGAAGGTGCCCGAAGGGCGGATGAGGGGCTTC
>CAYTFW010000135.1:0-18263 GCA_964437145.1 uncultured Rhizobiaceae bacterium | reverse complement strand
ACGAGCCACCCCCATCCGGCGCTGCGCGCCACCTTCCCCCGCCAGCGGGGGAAGGCAGATGAGTACCGGCGGCGCGACCTTGAGCGTGCGGGGGCTGGGCAAGAGCTTCCGTGGCCTGCGCGCGGTGCACGATGTCGGCTTCGATGTGCCGGCGGGCGCGATCCACGCGTTGATCGGCCCCAATGGCGCCGGCAAGACCACGACCTTCAACATGATCGCCGGCGTCTTTCCGCCCAGCGCCGGCACCGTGCAGCTCGATGGCCGTACGATCACCGGGCTCCGGCCCGACCGCATCTGCGACGCCGGCATCGGTCGCACGTTCCAGATCGTCAAGCCGTTCCCCGGCCTCAGCGTGCTGGACAACGTGCTGATCGGCGCGCTCAAGCGCGAGCCCGACGTCGGGCGGGCGCGCGAGCGGGCGCTCTCCGTGCTCAGCGAGCTTGGCCTGCACGACAAGCGCGCCATGACGGCGTCGAACCTCACCCTGCCCGACCGCAAGCGGCTGGAAGTGGCGCGCGCATTGGCCACGCAGCCGCGCCTGCTGCTGCTCGACGAGGTGATGGCCGGCCTGCGGCCGACCGAGACCGACCAGATGGTGGCCTTCCTGCGCGACCTCAACGCGCGCACCGGGCTCACCATCCTGCTGATCGAGCACGTCATGCGCGCCGTCATGGCGCTGTCGCAGCATATCGTGGTGCTGAACTACGGCGAGAAGATCGCCGAAGGTCCGCCCGAGGCGATCGCGCGCGACCAGCGCGTGCTCGATGTCTATCTCGGCCAGGAAGCCCACTGACAATGCTGGCCGTCGACAAGCTCGACCTGTTCTACGGCGACGCCCAGGCGCTCGACGGCGTGTCGCTCGCCGCCGGCCAGGGCGAGATCGTCGCCATTGTCGGCGCCAACGGCGCCGGCAAGAGCTCGCTGATCCGCTCGATCCACGGCATGCAGGCGCCGTCGGCCGGGCGCGTGACGTTCAAGGGCGCCGACATCACCGGCTGGCCCAGCCACCGCGTCTGCGAGCTGGGCGTCGGTCATGTCGCCGAGGGCCGCCAGATCTTCCCCAATCTCTCGGTGCTCGAGAACCTGGAGATGGGCGCGACCTTGAAGCGCGCCCGTGGCGCGATGGCGGCGACGTTGAAGCGAGTCCTGGCGCTGTTTCCGCGCCTCGACGAGCGCCGCCGTCAGGCCGCCGGCACGCTGTCGGGCGGCGAGCAGCAGATGCTGGCCATCGGCCGCTGCCTGATGGGCCAGCCCGAGATGATCATGTTCGACGAGCCGTCACTGGGCCTGTCGCCAACCATGACGCAGGAGGTCTTCCGCGTCATCCGCACCCTGCACGAGGACGGGATGACCATCCTGCTGGTCGAGCAGAACGTCATGGCCTCGCTGAAGCTGGCGCAGCGCGGCTACGTGCTGGAGAACGGCCGCGTCGTGCTCGAAGGTACCGGCCAGTCCCTGCTCGATAGCGACCGCGTGCGTCAGGCGTATCTTGGGCTCTGATCACGCCTCCTGGGACCGCCGGCGTCTCGCCGGCCTCATGCGAAGAGCCGGCGGGACGCCGGTGGTCCCATGAAGGTATGATGACGCCGTGACCGATCGCGCCCTCCCGCTCGACGACGAGGCGCGCCGGGTGATCCGGCGCTACTACCTCGCCATGTCGCTGATCTTCGTCGTCGACACGGTGATTAGCTTCATCTTCTGCTGGATGAACGACGCCTTCCGGCTGTTCGCGCTCAACCTCGCCGTCGACGTCGTCATCCTGCTGGGCGTCAACCTCTACGGCGCATCCCGCATCTTCAAGCCGGTGCGCGCCTTCATCGCCTCGGGTGAGAACTTCGCCGGCATCGAGCGCACCTTGACGCAGCTGCCGCTGCGCTCCGCCTACTGGGTCGCCATCCTGTTCATGGTGATCATGAGCGAGCGCCTGTTCCTGCCGCGCTTCCTGGGCGCCACCGCCTCGCAGGTGCCGCTGTCGACCTGGGGCGACACCTTCTCGACCATTATCGTGCAGACGGCGCTGGGCTTCGTGCTGACCTACTTCATCATCAGCGGCTACCTCGAAGGCCTGTGCCACTTCCTGTTCCGCCGCCACGGCGTGAACCTCAGCCTGTTCTTCGGCAGCTTCAGCCTGAAGATCGGCGTGGCGTTGGGCTTCACCGCGATCGCGCCGCTGCTGCTGATCGCGGTCGAGGTGCTCAGCTACACCGGCGATCGGCTGGTGCAGGAGATCCTGATCGACCTGATGGCGGCCGCCTTCGTGCTGCCCATCGTGCTCTACTGGGTCTCGCGCACCCTGACCAACCCGCTGCGCCGCCTCGACAAGGGCATGGAGAAGGTCGCCGGCGGCGACCTCTCGATCCGTCTGCCGGTGACTTCCAATGAGGAGGTCGGCGAGCTAACTGCGCGCTTCAACCAGATGGCCGTCGGCCTGCGCGAGCGCGACAAGCTGCGCGAGACTTTCGGCAAGTACGTCAGCGAGAGCGTCGCCAGCCAGCTGCTGCAGGAATCCCCCGACGGCCGCCTCACCGGCCAGACGCGCGAAGCCACGTTGATGTTCACCGATATCGACGGCTTCACCACGCTGTCCGAACGCGCCGATCCCGACGCGCTGATCGCCGCGCTCGACGAGTACCTCGCCGTCGTGCTGCCGCCGATCCAGCGCCATGGTGGCGTGGTCAACACCTTCATCGGCGACGGATTGTTCGCCAGCTTCAACCTGCCGCTGGCCAACGACGACCACGCCGCCGCCGCCGTGGCCGCGGCGCTGGAGATCGTCGAGGCCACGCAGGAGCGCGTCTTCACCGGCGGCCTGCGCCTGCCGACGCGCATCGGCATCAACACCGGCCTGGTGATCGGCGGCACGATCGGCGCCGGCGACCGGCTGAGCTACACCTTGCTGGGCGACGCGGTGAACACGGCGGCGCGCCTGCAGGAGCTCAACAAGCGGCACGGCACGCGCATCCTGGTGGCGCAGACCAGCCTGCTGCGCGCCGGCCCGAAGTTCCGCTACACGTCGCTCGGCGACATGGAGATCAGGGGCCGCAGCGAGCGGCTGCCGATCCATCGTGTCGACGGCCGTTTCCTGGAGAAGGTGGGATGAGTATCGCGCTCGACGCTGCACAGACCGCGCTGCGGGCCAAAGCCCGCGAGCTCGCCAACGGCCCGGTGACCGCACGCGCCGCCGAGGTCGATCGCAGCGAGCAGTATCCCTGGGACAACGTCGCGCTGCTCAAGGACGCCAAGCTGTTGGGCTTGACCATCCCCACCGCCTACGGCGGCCAAGGCAAATCGTGGCTCGACGCTGTCGTGGTGATCGAGGCGTTGTCGGCGGCCTGCTCGGTCACCGGCCGCATCGCCGTCGAGACCAACATGGGCGCGATCAGCGCCATCATGGCCTATGGCTCGGAGGACCAGAAGAAGATGGCCGCGGCGATGGTGCTCGACGGCGACAAGCCGGCGATCTGCATCACCGAGCCCGAGGCCGGCTCCGACGCCAGCGGCATGACCACGCGCGCCGATCGGCGCGGCAACCGCTTCGTCGTCAACGGCCGGAAGCACTGGATCACCGGCGGCGGCGTGTCGCGCCTGCATCTGATCTTCGCCAAGGTCTACGACGAGAAGGGTAACGAGGAAGGCGTCGGCGGCTTCCTTGCCATCCGCGACGAGACCCAGGGGCTGAAGATCGTCAAGCGCGAGCCGACCATGGGCCTGCGCGGTATCCCCGAGGCCGAGATCGCCTTCGAGGACATGGACCTGCCGCCTTCGGCGCTGGTGATCCCGCCGCGCGGCCTGCGCAAGGGCTTCGCCGATCTGATGAACGCCTACAACAGCCAGCGCGTTGGTGCGGCGACCGTGGCGCTGGGCATCGCCGACGGCGCCTACCAGCTGGCGTTGGACTGGTCGGAGAAACGCGAGCAGTTCGGCCGGCCGATCAACGAGTTCCAGGGCCTGCAATGGAAGCTCGCCGACATGTCGATCAAGCTCGCCGCGGCGCGCGCGCTGGTCTACGGCGCGGCGAAGAGCGGCGAAGGCGGCTTCCCCGACATGCTGCTGGCGGCGCAGGCCAAGGTCTTCACCTCGGAGAACGCCATCGCGATCGTCAACGACGCCCTGCAGTTCTTCGGCGCGCGTGGTTACTCACGGAACCTTCCGCTGGAGCGCATGGCGCGCGACGTGCGCATGTTCACCATCGGCGGCGGCACGGCGGAGGTCTTGCGCAACGTGGTCGCCGGCGCGATCCTGAAGAAGAAACTGCCGCAGACCCGCGACGGCTGGCTGAAATCGGCCGAGTGAGGAGACCATGGCCATCGAGGTCGTGCCGCTGACCCCGGTGTTCGCCGGCCGCATGACCGGCATCGATGCGCGCCGCCATCAGACGCCCGAGGAGGTCGCGGCGGTCGACGCGGGCATGGCCGAGCACGCCGTGCTGGTGCTGCCCGGCCAGGACATCACCGACGAGCAGCAACTCGAATTCACTCGCAACTTCGGCCCGCTGCAGGACGGCGCCAATTCCACCGAGCGCCGCCACGAGCTGCGGCTCGATCCAGCCTTCGCCGACGTCTCCAACATCGGCAAGGATGGCCGGATGCTGGCGCGCGACGATCGGCGTCGCATGGCGTCGCTGGGCAACCGCCTGTGGCATTCCGACGCCAGCTTCCGCGTCGTGCCGGCGCGCTATTCGCTGCTGAGCGGCCGCGTCGTCGTGACCGAGGGCGGCAATACGGAGTTCGCCGACATGCGCGCGGCCTACGACGCGCTCGACCGGACGACCAAGCACGACATCGAGGACATGATCTGCGAGCACTCCCAGATCTTCTCCCGCGAGCAGCTGGGCTTCACCGAGTACCTGCCGGAGGAGCGCGCCAAGATGAAACCGGTGCGCCACCGCCTGGTGCGCAAGCATCCGCTCTCCGGGCGCAAGTCGATCTTCTTGTCGGCGCATATCGGCGGCATCGTCGGCTGGCCGATGCCCGAGGCGCGTGCCTTCATCCGCGACCTGATGGAGCACGCCACCCAGCCGCAATTCGTCTATTCGCACCGCTGGACACGGCACGACCTGGTGATCTGGGACAACCAGGCCACCATGCACCGCGTGCGTCGCTACGACGATCTGAAGATGATCCGCGACCTGCGGCGCACCACGACCAAATGCGACGGCCCTACCGCCGCGCAGGAAGCCGCGTAGGGCGGCTACGGCGCGCGGACCGTGAAGCCCGGCACCGGACGACGCTCGACATAGTCCGGGTGGTACATGTCCATGAACACCATGCGCTTGGTGCCGGCGCAGTCGACATCGTAGCCGTCGACGATCGTACCGTAGACGCCGACGCCGAAATTACCGACACGACGGAATGTCGGCGCCGCGCCATTCGAGCACACGAGGCGCGACAGGTAGGCGTGCTGGCCAAGCGGCATGTGCACGCGCACCGGGTTGCCCTTGTCGCCCAGTGGCACCGCGTTGATCGCCGCCCAGTCCGGCGTGATGGTCTTGCGGCCTTCCAGCACGGATTCGATCACGATGCTGCCGGAAGTCTGTTGCGCGGCGGCGGGCAAGGCCAGCAGCGCGGCGGCAAGGGCGAGGACGAGGCGCATACCCAGATCTCCTGATTGGCTCACGGACCAAGAAGCCTTCGATCGGCCGCCGCTCAAGATGCGCCGCGACTTGGACCACATCGAGGCGCGGGCGCGGCGCCAAGTTGGCGCGGTTGGTCAGCGCGCACCTTTCCGGCGCGCGTGCTTCAGCAACGTCTCCAGGGTGACCGAGCGCAGCGTCGCCTCGGCGATCTCGTCGACTTCCGACAGCACGCGCCCCAGCGCGCGGCCGATATCGGTGCCGTCGCCCGGCTCGGCGGCGCGATCGCCCGGCTTCTCTTCGAACAGCGCGACGATATCCATCAAGGTCGTGCGCCGGGGGTTGCCGCAGAAGCGATAGCCGCCGCCGGCGCCGCGCTCGGCCTCGACCAGCCCGGCGCGGCCGAGCTCGCGCAACACCTTGGCGAGATGGTTGGTCGAGACGGCGAAGCGCTCCGACAGGTCGGTGGCCGAGAGCTGGCGCGTCGGATCGCGCGCCAGCTCGAGCGCCGCGTAGAGGCCCAGCCGTGTCGCCATTTGCAGCTTCACGGCTCGAGCTCCATCTCCAGCTCCAGCGACGGGCCGGCGGTGAGCCCCTGGGTGCGGAAGAAGGCCAGGATCAGATGGTCCCGACGATTGACCATGGTGCGCACGAGGCCGACACCGGCGCCGCGGAAGCGCGCGCAGAGCCCGTCGAACAGCGCCGTGCCGACGCCCGCTTGGCGCAGATCGGGGTCGACCTGGATGGCGAAGATCCAGCCCACCGGCGGCGAGCCGAATTCCCAGGCGCGGATCTCGCCGATGGCGAAGCCGGCGAAGGCGCCGCCCGCGGTTTCGGCGACCAGGAAGAAGCGGTCGGCCTGCGGCGCGAGGCCGGCCTTCCAGTACGCCGGCTTGGCCTCGCCGGTCAGGCGCCGGTCGAGGTCGATCACCGCCGCCAGATCGGCGGGTGCCACGTCGCGCAGGCGGATCGCCAGGGGCTCACCTGGCTGGGCGGGCGCCGGCGTCGTCTTGCGCCTGGGCGCCGGTCGCCGGTCCCGATCTCGCTTTTCCACAGCCACGCGTGTCCCCTCGATCGCCGGTTGACAGGGTGGCCGAGCCTATGAGATGAGTAAATAGGTATTTCAGTACCGAATTACAAATTAACGCCCGGGAGGCATCATGGACGTCGCGTCCGAGCCCTTCGTCGACTTCCGCACCGCGCCGGACCGCTATCGGCACTGGAAGCTCAAGCTCGACGGCGACGTGGCGATCCTGGCCATGGATATCGCCGAGGAGGCGACGCTCAAGCCGGGCTATCGGCTGAAGCTGAACTCCTACGATCTGGGCGTCGACATCGAGCTGGCCGACGCCGTGCAGCGCCTGCGCTTCGAGCATCCCGAAATCGGCGCGGTGGTGATCACCTCGGCCAAGGACCGCGTGTTCTGCTCGGGCGCCAACATCAACATGCTCGGCGTGTCGAGCCACGACCACAAGGTGAACTTCTGCAAGTTCACCAACGAGACGCGCAACGGCATCGAGGACGCCTCGACCTTCTCCGGCCAGACCTATCTCTGCGCGGTCAACGGCACGGCCGCCGGCGGCGGCTATGAGCTGGCGCTGGCGTGCGAGAGCATCATCCTGGCCGACGACGGCAGCTCGGCGGTGTCGCTGCCCGAGCTGCCGCTGCTCGCCGTGCTGCCCGGCACCGGCGGGCTGACGCGGCTGGTCGACAAGCGCAAGGTGCGGCGCGATCACGCCGATTTCTTCTGCACCGTCAGCGAAGGCATGCGCGGCAAGCGCGCGGTCGAGTGGCGCCTGGTCGACGAGATCGTGCCACGCTCCAAGCTCGACGAGGCGACCATGGCTCGCGCGCGCGCCATCGCCGCGAAATCCGATCGGCCGAAGACCGCCAAGGGTATCGCGCTGACGCCCGTGTCGCGCCGGATCGAGGACGATCGCGTCACCTACACGCATCTCACCATCGAGGTCGACCGCGAGCTGCGCGCCGCGCATTTCCACATCAAGGGGCCCGAGGCCGCGCCGCCGAAGGACGTCGCCGGCATCGAGGCGCAAGGCGCGGCGTTCTGGCCGCTGGCCTTCGCGCGCGATCTCGACGACGCCATCCTGCATCTGCGGCTGAACGAGGGCGAGATCGGCACCTGGGTGTTCCATAGCGCCGGTGAACCTGAACTAGTCGCGGCCTATGACGATCTGCTGCTGGCCAACCAGTCGCACTGGCTGGCGCGCGAGATCACGCTCTTCCTCAAGCGCACGCTCAAGCGCGTCGACGTTTCCTCGCGCAGCCTGATCGCGCTGGTCGAGCAGGGCTCGTGCTTCGCCGGCACGCTGCTGGAGCTGGTGCTCGCCGCCGATCGTTCCTACATGCTGATCGGCAAGCTCGAGGGCAGCAACCGGCCCGAGGCGACGGTACGGCTGAGCGGCCTGAATTTCGGTCCACTGCCGATGGGCAATGGGCTGAGCCGCCTACAGAGCCGCTTCCTCGCCGAGCCCTCACGCGTCGAGATGCTGAAGGCCGAGGTCGGCAAGGCGCTGGACGCCGAGACTGCCGAGTCGCTGGGGCTGGTGACCTTCACCCCCGACGACATCGATTGGGAGGACGAGGTGCGGCTGGCGATCGAGGAGCGCGCCAGCTTCTCGCCCGACGGGCTCACCGGCATGGAGGCCAATCTGCGTTTCGCCGGGCCCGAGACGATGGAGACCAAAATCTTCGCCCGCCTCACGGCGTGGCAGAACTGGATCTTCCAGCGCCCCAACGCCGTCGGCGCCGACGGTGCACTCAAGCTCTACGGGTCGGGCCGCAAGCCGGTCTACGATCGCCGCCGCGTCTAGGAGGACCATCATGTCCATCAACTACAGCGAACGCATTCCCAACAACGTCGACCTGTCGAGCGATCGCCGCCTGCAGCGCGCGCTGGAGGCGTGGCAACCGAACTACCTGCAATGGTGGCGCGACCTCGGCCCTGATGGATCGCTCGGCTACGACGTCTACCTGCGCACGGCGATCTCCACCGACGCCAATGGCTGGGCGAATTTCGGCTACGTGAAGATGCCGGAGTATCGCTGGGGCATCTTCCTCGCCGAGCGCGAGGCCGATCGCCGCATCGCCTTCGGCGACGAGAAGGGCAAGCCGGCCTGGCAGGAAGTGCCCGGCGAGCATCGTGCGACGTTGCGCCGCCTGATCGTCACCCAGGGCGACACCGAGCCGGCCTCGGTCGAGCAGCAGCGCCTGCTCGGCAAGACCGCGCCCTCGCTCTACGATCTGCGCAATCTCTTCCAGATCAACGTCGAGGAAGGCCGCCATCTCTGGGCGATGGTCTACCTGCTGCACGCCTATTTCGGCCGCGACGGCCGCGAGGAGGCGGAGGAGATGCTGCAGCGCCATTCCGGCGATCCCGACAAGCCACGCATCCTCGGCGCCTTCAACGAGAAGACACCGGATTGGCTGAGCTTCTTCATGTTCACCTACTTCACCGACCGCGACGGCAAATACCAGCTCGCCTCGCTGGCGGAATCCGGCTTCGATCCGCTGGCGCGCTCCTGCCGCTTCATGCTGACCGAGGAGGCGCACCACATGTTCGTGGGCGAGACCGGCGTCGGCCGCATGATCCAGCGCACCTGCGAGGTGATGAAGGAGCGCAAGACCGACGACGTGCGCGCGCTGGGCTGCATCGACCTGCCGACGATGCAGAAGTACCTCAACTTCCACTTCTCGGTGTCGCTCGACCTGTTCGGGCAGGAGGCCTCGACCAACGCCGCGAACTACTACACCGCGGGCCTGAAGGGCCGCTATCTCGAGACGCGCATCGACGACGACCATCAGCTGACCGGCGCGCAGTACGGCATCCTCGGCCTCGACGGCGGCACGGTGGTCGAGCGCGCGGTGCCGGCCTTGACCGCGCTCAACGAGCGCCTGCGCCAGGACTACATCGACGACTGCGCCAAGGGCGTGCTGCGCTGGAACAAGATCATCGAGCGCGCCGGCATCGACTTCGAGATGAAGCTGCCGCACCGCGCCTTCAACCGCCGCATCGGCGGCTTCGCCGGCGCGCGCGTCTCGCCCGACGGCAAGGTGGTCGACGAAGCGACATGGAAGGCCAACGAAAGCAAGTGGCTACCCAGCGACGAGGACCGCGCCTACGTGACCTCGCTGATGGGTCCCGCCGTCACCGAACCCGGCAAGTTCGCCAACTGGATCGCGCCTCCGGCGCGCGGCATCAACAACCAGCCCGCCGATTTCGCGTACGTGCGGTTCAATTGAGGGTGCGGATTGCGCTATGCTGGGCCACCATCGGAGAACGACCATGGACATCCGATCGCTCGACATCTCGCAGCTCACCCGCCAGGAGCAGCTCGACCTGATCGAGCGGCTCTGGGACGCCATCGACGCCGCCAGCGACGAACCGCCGCCTGGCGAGGGACGTTGGCCACAGGAGCCGAAGGCGTTCCTCGACGCGCTGATCGCGGAAGCGGAAGCGGCTCGGCGTGAGCCCGACTCGTCGCTACCGTGGGAGGAAGTGTTCGAGGAACTCCTGGCACGGCAGAAGAGTTGACCCCGTCGATGCGCCGACTTGTCGTTCGGCGCGAAGCTCGCGCCGACATTCTCGAAGCTCGAACCTGGTATGATCGCGACACCCACGATGGGGGCGACAGGTTCCTTTATGCGGTCAATGCCGTGTTCAAGACATTGGCCGTAGCGCCGAACCTATGGCCGGATCTCGGCCAAGGCGTGCGCCGATCGCCGGTCAGGGGCTTTCCCTATTCGGTGTACTACTTCGCCGATGAGCGAAGGCTGACTGTTTTCGCGGTCACGCATCACCGGCGTGACCCATTGGTCTGGCGCCGGCGCGTCGGACTGAACGAGGACGCTGCCAACTACGCAGCGACGGAGGCTGGCTAATGCCCGCGGGCGGCATCTCGATCCATGTCTTCGATGTCTCGCGCGGCATCGCCGCGGCGGGGCTGAAGGTCGAGTTGCGCGGGCCCGACGGCAGGTCGCTGGCCGATGGCGTCGTCGGCGTCAGCGGTGCGTTCGACCACCCGACCGTGCGCGGTGAAGGCATCACGGTGACCGGCATGTACGAGGCGTTGTTCCACGTCGGCGATTGGTACCGGGCGCAAGGCGTCGCCCTGCCCCGCCCGGCCTTCCTCGAGGTCGTGCCCTATCGCTTCGGCATAGCCGATCTGGCGCAGCACTATCATCTGCCGCTCAAGATGACGCCCTGGGGTTTCTCGCTGTTCCGGGGTGGCGCTTGACGGACGGCACGCCCATTGCTTGTCCCTTGCCGACCATTGGTTTCGGGAGGATTTCATGATCGCGCGCAGGCAGGTATTGGGCATGGCGGCGGCCGCGACGCTCGTCGGCAAGGCGGCCTCGGCGCAGGCGGCGTGGCCGAGCCGGTCGGTCAAGCTCGTCGTCACCTTTCCGCCGGGTGGCGCGTCGGACGCCGCCGCGCGCGTGATCGCCGGTCCGCTGTCGGAAAAGCTCGGCCAGACGATCATCGTCGACAACAAGCCGGGTGGCGGCACGACCATCGGCGCCAACGCCGTGCTGCAGGCCAAGGACGAGTTCCACACGCTGATGCTCAGCAACAGCGCGCCGATCTCGATCGCGCCCTATCTGTTCGACAAGCCGCCCTACGATCCGATCAAGGACTTCGCGCACGTCGTCTATATCGGCTCGGTCGCCAACGCCTTCGTCGTACGTCCGAGCGTGCCGGCCAAGACCATGCCGGAGCTGATCGCCTGGATCAAAGGCCAGGGCAAGTCGGTGCCGTTCGGCTCGGGCGGCCAGGGCTCGATCGGCCACATCATCGGCGAGATGTTCAAGGCCGAGCTTGGCCTGAGCATGGAACATATCGGCTATCGCGGCGCCGCGCCGATGTTCCAGGACATGATGGCCGGCCAGCTCGACTTCGCCGTCGTCACGCTCACCGAGGTTCTGCCGCTGGCCAAGGACGGCAAGCTGCGTATGATCGCGCTGACCTCGACGCAGAAGGCGCCGAGCGCGCCCGACGTGCCGACCGTGATCGAGCTCGGACACCCGAAGCTGGTGGCCGAGAACTTCGTCGGCATCTCCGCGCCGGCCGGCTTCCCCGCCGAGGCGCAGGCCAAGCTGCACAAGGCGATGGGCGAGGTGCTAGCGGACGCCAAGCTCGTCGAGCGGCTGGGCGATCTCGGCTTCGTCACCAAGCCGATGACGCCGGCGGAGTTCACGGCGTTCGTGGCCGCGCAGGTGCGGACTTTCCAGGCGCCGGTGAAAGCGTCCGGCGCTAAGCTGTAGGAAACTCCAGGGAGGAGGCATGGCCATCACCATCGATATCTCCCGCCTGACGGTGGCTGAGAAACTGGATCTGATCGATCGGCTGTGGGACAGCATCGAAGCGGAACATGGGTCACCGCACGCGGAACCAGAGGAGTCACCTGAGCTCATCGCTGAGCTGAAGCGTCGTCTGGAAGCGCATGAACGCGATCCTTCGTCAGCCATTCCGGCGGAAGAGGTCTTCCGCAAGCTGAATGCGGAAATCGACCGCCATCGCAAATGACCCGGCACGTCCGCTTCGTCGCTGAAGCCGAAGAAGATGTGACGGAGGCTACTCGCTGGTACGCAGCGCGCGATGTCACCACCGCTGAAAGATTTCATGACGCGCTCCAGTCAGCTGTCAGGCGGGCGGCGGAAAATCCTCTGGCGTACGCGCCGCGGACCTTTGCCATGCGCCGGGCGCGGCTTCGCGGCTTTCCCTACCGAGTGTTTTTCCGGCTCTATGACGATTCGCGCATCGTTGTACTCGGCGTTATCCATGAGCGGCGCGACCCGGCCGTCCTATCGAGTCGCTCAGGCTTGCACGAAGCCGCCGGGACCTTTGAGGGGCTTTGCAATCAGGGAGTCGTTATGCCGGCGGATCGTTTCGTAGCCGATGTCAGTCAGGCCCCTCCCTCGGCGATGACATTCCCGGCGGCCTTCAACGTCGCCGTTCCCTTCATCGACCGCCACATCGCCGAGGGTCGCGGCGGCAAGCTGGCGATCCGGACGCTCGAGGAAGACGTCACCTACGCCCAGCTTGTCGAGCGCGTGAATCGCGCCGGCAACGCGCTGTTGGCGCTCGGGCTGAAACCCGGCGACCGCCTGATGATGGTGGTGAAGGACTGTCCCGCCTTCTTCTATCTCTTCTGGGGTGCGATCAAAGCGGGTGTCGTGCCGGTGCCGCCCAACACGCTGCTGCGCGCCGCCGACTACGCCTATCTGTTCGAGGATTCGGGCTGCGGCCTCGTCGTCTACTCCCGGGAGTTCGCCGGCGAGGTCGAGCCGGCGCTCAAGCAGATGCCGGTGAAGGCGCTCACCGTCGACGCCTTCGGCGAAAAGATGGCGGCGGCATCGGCGCAGCTCGAGGCGCGGCTCGCGGCACCGACCGATGATTGCTTCTGGCTTTATTCCTCCGGCTCGACCGGACGGCCCAAGGGTGCGGTCCACCTGCAGCGCGACATGGTGGTGACTAGCGAGCTCTATGGCGTGCGCACGCTCGGCGTGCGCGAAAGCGACGTGTCGTTCTCGGCCGCCAAGCTGTTCTTCGCCTACGGCCTGGGCAACGGCATGACCTTCCCGCTGTGGACCGGCGGCACGGCCGTGCTCGACGACCGGCGGCCCACGCCCGACACGACCTTCGAGATCATCGAGCGCTTCAAGCCGACGCTGTACTACGGCGTGCCGGCGCTCTACGCGGCGCAGCTGGTGGCGCTCGACAAGGCCAAGCGCGATTTCTCCAGCGTGCGCGCCTGTGTCTCGGCCGGCGAGTCGCTGCCGGCCGAGATCTTCCGGCGCTGGCAGGAGAAGACCGGCACCGTCATCCTCGACGGCATCGGCTCGACCGAGGCGTTGCACATCTTCATCGCCAACAGCCTGGCCGATCGTCGCCCTGGCACGTCGGGCAAGCCGGTGCCGGGTTACGAGGCGCGCATCCTCGACGAGCACGGCAAGCCGGTGCGGCAAGGCGAGAGCGGCCGGCTGTGGATCCGTGCCGAGTCGGCGGCGAAGTACTACTGGAACAAGCCCGAGAAGACCGCCGAGACCATGGTCGATGGCTGGCTCAACACCGGTGACATGTACCGCCAGGACGCCGACGGCTACTTCATCTACGACGGCCGCGGCGACGACATGCTGAAGGTCGGCGGCATCTGGTGCTCCCCGGTGGAGATCGAGAACTGCCTGATCGGCCACCAGGCCGTGCTCGAAGCCGCCATCGTTGGCCAGCAAGACGAGAACGAGCTGGTGAAGCCCAAGGCTTACGTCGTGCTGAAGCCCGGCCAGACTGCGGGCGAGTCGCTGACCGCCGAGCTGATGAGCCTCTGCCGCTCGACTCTCGCACCCTACAAGTACCCGCGCTGGGTCGAATACGTGCCGGAGCTGCCCAAGACCGCAACCGGCAAGATCCAGCGCTTCAAGCTGCGGATCTAGGCGGATGGCCGACGAGAATCCGGCGCCCGCAGGCTGGCCGATCGCCCGGCTGCTGCCCGCCCTCCTCGTCGGCCTTGTCTTCATCGCGATGGCCCCGGTGATCGGCATCGCCTGGTACGCCGCCGACAGCAACCAGGTCGACGCGGCCCGCGACCGCCGTCAGCTCATGCTCGACCTGATCGCCCGAGGTTTGGAGACCCACCTCGAGCCGGTGCGGGCTCAGCTCACCTATCTCGGCCAGGCCGTCGAAACCGGCGAGATCGATTTCGACAATCCCGAGCAGTGGCGCAACTTCGCACTCGGGGCCCTCGCCGCCGCGCCACAGGCGGTCGGCTACCTGGTTTACCCGGTCGACGGCGAACCAACGCGCTTCATCCGGGCCGACCGCAGCGCGCGACCGGAGCCACGCGAGAGCGTTCCGCAGGCGGCCGACGTGATGGCGCGTGCGCGCGTCTTATCCGGACCCGAGTGGGCCGAGCCGGTCTGGTCGATCGTCGTCGGCGAGCCCATCCTGCCTCTCATCGCGCCGATTCGGGTCCGCGGCGAGTTCAGGGGATTTGTCGCCGCCGCGATCGGAACCTCGGATCTTTCGCGTTTCCTCAAGGAGCTCGACATCGATGGAGAGCGCAAGCCATTCATCTTGGTCGGCCGCGAACGCGTACTGGCGCATCCGTATCTCAGCGGAGAGGCGGGACGCGCCGAGCAGCGCGACCGCCGAAGGCTCGCCACGCTCAGCGAGGTGAACGATCCGGTCCTGGCCTCGATGTGGGCCTCCGACTCCAATCCACTGCCCGGGGTCATCAGCGAGCGGCCGGTGACCGGGCACTGGAACTGGGTCGGCGACCGTAGCTTCGCCTGGTACTACCGTTCGGTCGACGACTACGCGCCCGCCCGGTTGACCATCGGCTACCACGAAGCTGGCCGCGAAAGCGCCCGTGCGCGCTGGATCGTCCGTGGCATCCTGATCGCCGGCGGCCTGCTGATGCTGCTGACCGGCGTCGCGGCGATACTCTTCGGCAGGCGACTCGCCAAACCGATCCTGGCGCTGGCCGACGCGGCGCGATCGGTCGAGCGGCTGGAGCTCGACCGCTTCCCGGCCCTCACGAACAGCACAGTCCGCGAAGTCAGCCTGGCCAACCAGGCCTTCGAACGCATGGCGCGTGGTCTGCGCCTCTCCGCCACCTACTTGCCGCGCGCGCTGGTCGCGCGCCTGACCGCGCGGCAGGGTGGGCTGCCGGTCAGCGAGAATCGCGGCCTCACCGTGATGTTCTGCGACCTCGAGGGTTACACGAGCTATTCGCGCGGCCGCCCCGCGGCGGAAGCGGCGGCGTATCTCAACGACCTGCTCGCGAGAGTCGGGCCGGCCATCGAGGCCAGCGGCGGCACCATCGACAAGTATCTCGGCGACGGGCTGATGGCGTTCTGGGGAGCGCCGGAGCCGAACGCCGACCACGCCCGCGCCGCCTGCCTCGGCGCGCTCGCGGTCGCGGCCGAGGTCGAGGCCTTCAACCGCGAACGCCAGGTCTCCGGCTCGTTCGCCTGCCGGATGCGGATCGGCCTGCATACCGGGACGGTCATGGTCGGCAACGTCGGCTTCGCGGGTCGTATCGACTACACGGCGATCGGCGAAGCGGTGAACGTCGCCGCGCGACTGGAGCAATTCGGCAAGCAGGCCCCAAAGTCCGCGCAGATCACCATTGTCGTCAGCGCCGCCTGCGCCGGCGCCGCCGGCGACGGGTTCCGGCACGAGCCGCTGGACGGCAAGCCCACGGATGTCGCGGCCGAGGGTGTCCTGCCCCTCACCCTCCTGGTCGGCCTGTCGAGCTAACCCGGATCTATGGTGCGAGGCCGGCAAGATCCTGCGCGTCCCGTTGCGCGCCCGACCGCGATCCGCTTACCTTTCCGACCGAGGGAGGCTCTCATGAAGCCCAGGATCATGCGCGCTGGCGATCGCAAGACGTCCAAGGCGGAGGCGGCGAACTTCGTCGGCTCGGTCATGTCCGATCCGGTGTGGGCGCCCGAAGGCCCGTCGAAGCTGCGCGCCTCGCGCGTGACGTTCATGCCGGGTGGGCGCACCAACTGGCACCAGCACGCGGTCGGCCAGATTCTCTACGTGCTGTCCGGTATCGGCCGCTACCAGCTCGAGGGGCAGCCGGTGCAGGAGATCAGGCCGGGCGACACTGTGGTGATTCCGCCCAACGCACGGCACTGGCACGGCTCGGCGCCTGACACCATGATGTGTCATCTCGCCATGTCGGAGACCGACGACAAGGGACAAGCGACGACCTGGCACGAGCCGGTGAGCGACGCCGACTACGGCAAGGCGCCGGCGAAGGCGTGATGGTCGACCGCTCCGCCTAGTCGGCGCGGATGTTCCCAGCGCGGATCACCTCGCGCCAGCGGTCGAGCTCGCTGCGGATCAGAGCGGTATAGCCCTTTGCGTCGACCGCGCTAGGCCGCACGCCGATCCTGGCGAACTTCTCCTTCACCTCGTCACTCTTCAGCTCGGTCGCGATCTCGGTCTCCCAGCGCTTGGCGACATCAGGCGGAAGGTCCGCCGTCGCTGAGAAGCCGAACCAGTTGGTGGTGACCACGCCCGCGAGACCCGCCTCCCGGAAGGTCGGCACGTCGGGCAGCGCCGGCGAGCGTTCGTCTTCGCTGACCGCCAGCGGCCGCATGCGCCCCGACGTGAAGTGGCCGATCGCCGTCGGCAGGCTTTCCATCAGGGCCGCGATCTGGCCGCCCATCAGGTCGTTCATCGCCGGCGCCGAACCCCGGTAGGGAACATGTGTCAGCGTCACGCCGGCCTGCCGCGCGAGCACCTGGCCGGTGAGGTGGTTCATGGTGCCGTTGCCGCCCGAGCCGTAGGTCACCTTCCCCGGCTCGGCGCGCGCCTGGTCGATCAACTGCGCGACGGTCTTGATCGGCGACGCGCTGTTGACCGCGAGCACCGACGGGAACGTGCCTACCAGGTGGATATGGGTGAAATCCGCCAACGCATCATAGGGCACGTCCTTGTAGAGCACCGGCCCGATGCCGTGCGAGGCGGCGCTCGACATCATGACGAGATGCGTGTCGCCTTTCGCCTTGGCGACGATGTCGGCGCCCAGCAGGCCGCCGGCACCCGGCTTGTTGTCGACCACGATCGGTTGGCCCAGCCGCGTACCGAAGCGCTCGGTCAGGGTGCGCGACAGGATGTCCGCCGCGCCGGCGGGCGGGAAGTTGACGATCCAGCGGATCGGCTTGGTCGGCCAAGCGGTCTGCGCCCGAGCGATGCTTGGCGCCGCCGCGGCGGCGATCACAAACGTCCGTCGAGTCAACATGGCGATGGATGAACCTCCTGTGATTCCAGGACAGTCTGATGCAACATCCATACCGCCTTCAAGGAGAGTGACGCTTCCGATGGATTTCGACCTTGTTCTGCGTGACGTGCGGCTGGCCGACAGCAAGCCCGATCAACCGACCACCGACATCGGCGTGAAGGACGGCCGCATCGCGGCGATCGCGCCCCGGCTAGGCGGCGGCGCGCGGGAGGAGATCAAAGCCGGCGGCCGGCTCGTCTGTTCGGGCTTCGTCGAGACCCATATCCATCTCGAAAAGTCCTGCATCCTCGGGCGCTGCGAACACACGACCAAGCGCAACCCGCATCTCGCGATGGAGCGTGTGTCGGCGGTCAAGCACACCTTCACGGTCGAGGACGTCATCGAGCGCGCCTCAGGCACGATCGAGAAATGCATCGGCCACGGCGCCACGCGCATGCGCGCCCATGTCGAGGTCGATCCCAAAATCGGCATGCGCGGCTTCGAGGGCGTGAAGACGCTGATCGACAGGTACAAGTGGGCGATCGATCTCGAGATCTGCGTCATGCCGCAGGAGGGCTTGACCAACAATCCCGGCACAGACGAGCTGATGGTCGCCGCGCTGCAGGCCGGCGCCACCGTCGTCGGCGCGGCACCGAACTACGACACCGACCGCGCCGCGCAGATCCGCCGCGTCTTCGAGATGGCGCGCGAATTCGATATCGACATCGATATGCATCTCGACAGCGGTGCCTCCGCCGAGGAGCTCGACACGCTGCTGGTCTGCGATCTCACCGAGAAATACAAGTGGGGTGGCCGCGTCGCCGTCGGCCATGTCGGCAAGCTGTCTACCATGCCGTGGAAGGACCTGGACAAGGTCGCCAAGCGCATGGCCGACACCGGCGTCGCCGCCACCGTGCTGACGGCGACCGATCTCTACC
>CAYTFW010000134.1:0-18292 GCA_964437145.1 uncultured Rhizobiaceae bacterium | reverse complement strand
ATACGCGGCTTGCCAGAACCGGGGGCTTTGTAATTAGGGTCGATCTGGCGCGCGCCGACAGGAAATCCTTGGCGTTGGCGCCCTCGCCCACCGCGATGCCCAGCGAGCGGTTGCGCGACAGCGGCCCATTGCAGGTGAGCGTCAGGTCGCCCAGCCCGGCAAGGCCGGCCATGGTCTCGATCTTCGCGCCCATCGCCACGCCCAGCCGCGCCATCTCGGCGAAGCCGCGCGTCAGCACGGCGGCGCGCGCGTTGTCGCCCAGCTTGCGGCCATCGGCGATGCCGCAGGCGATCGCCAGCACGTTCTTCACCGCGCCGCCCAGCGCCGCGCCGACCACGTCGTCGCTCCAGTACGGCCGGAAGGTCGCCGTCGCCAGCGCGGCGGCCAACGCCCGGCCGAGCGCGGCGTCGGCGCAGGCGAGTGTCACCGCCGTTGGCTGGCCGCGGGCGACCTCCTCGGCGAAGGTCGGGCCCGACAGCATGGCGACGACGCGGCCGGGCATCGCCGCCCGCACCGCCGCCGGCATCAGCGCGCCGGTATCGGTTTCAATGCCCTTGGCGCAGATGATCACCGGCACGCCCGGCGGCAGGTGGCCATCCAGCCGCGACGCCACCGCGCGCGTCGCCTGCGCTGGCGTCACCAGCAGGACCGCGTCGGACACGGCGAGGTCCTCGAGCGCGGCCGAGGCGCGGATCCCCGTATCGAGCGCGTGGCCGGGAAGGAATGCGGCGTTGCGGTGCGCGCCGTTGATGTCGGCCACGACCTCGGCTTCGCGCGCCCACAAGGTCACGGCGCGGCCGGCGCGGCGCGCGGTCATCGCCAGCGCCGTGCCCCAGGCGCCGCCGCCGACAACACCGATACGCGCGATGGTCCGTCCGTCCATCCCGTCTTGTACCCGCCCCGACCATCCACCGGCCAGAAGCTTGCGCCAGAAGCTTGCGGTGGCCGAATCGCGATGTTACGTGGCGATGATGCGGCTTTCCCCTTCCGCCGCGCCAGCCGGCCGTTCATGGCCACTGCGCTGACAGCGCCCGCCGCCGCGCCCGATCTGCGCGACGCGCTCCGCCGCGTCTGGTTCGGGTCCGCGCTCTATCCGCTGTTCCTGCGCGCGCGACCGCCCGGCGCCTTCTTCGCCGTGGCGCCCGACCCGTGGCCGGGCGATCCGGCGCGCGCCGACAGCCTGCTTGCCGGCCAGTTCAACACCCATGGCCGTGGCGGCTCGATCGAGGGCGAACCCTGGCGGCGCGCCGACGCCGACCCGCTGTGGCTGGCCGAGCTCAACAAGTTCGAGTGGCTGCGCGACCTGCGCGACGTCGGCCAGCCGCTGGCCGCCAACATGGCCGCCGCCAAGGTCGACGAGTGGATCGCCGCCAATCCCCGATGGTCGCCGATCGCCTGGCGCGTCGATGTGCTGTCGGCGCGCGTGGTGATGTGGATCCGCCACTACGACTTCCTCGCATCGGGGGCCACCGAAGGCTTCGCCGCGCGGCTGGTGGCCAGCCTGGCGCAACAGCGTCGTCACCTCGAGCGGTTGATCCCCGGTGGGCTGGCCGGCGCGCGCCTGCTCGGCGCGATGAAGGCCGCGGTGATCCTCGATCTCGCCTTCATCAAGGCCGGCCCGACGTATGAACGCGCCCTGGAGCGCTCGCTGGCACGGCTCTCGCGCGCGCTGGCGCGCATCGTGCTGGACGATGGCACCATCGCCGAGCGCAGCCCGCGCCAGCAATTCGCCGCGCTGCGCGACCTTGTCGACCTGCGCGCCTCGCTGCTGTCGGCCGACCGCACCGGGCCGCCGACCCTGCAGGCGGCGATCGAACGCGCCGCGGCCATGCTGCGTTTCTTCCGCCACGGCGATGGCGGGCTGGCCTGCTTCAACGGTTCCGACGAAGGCGATCCGGCGCTGCTCGACCTGGCGCTGGCGCGGACCGGCACGACCACCAAAGCGCCTAAGGAAGCGCCACGCGGCGGCTTCCAGCGTCTCGCGGCGGGCGCGGCGCAGATCATCGCCGACACCGGCGCGCCGCCCGGGCGCGGCCTTGACCTCAACGCGCATGCCGGCACGCTGTCCTTCGAGTTCTCGCTCGGCGACGAGCGCATGATCGTCAACTGCGGCGCCTATGCCGGGCTGGCGCCGGAGTGGCGCACGACCTTGCGCTACACGGCGGCCCATTCGACTGTGGTGGTCGACGACACGAATTCGTCCGAAGTGATGCCCGACGGCCCGCTCGAGCATCCGCCATCCAACGTCGCGGCCAAGCGCTTCGAGCGCGACGGCGCGCTGTGGCTCGAGCTCAGCCATGACGGCTGGCGCTCTCTGTTCGGCATCGTGCACAAGCGCCGCCTGTGGCTATCACCCGACGGCACCGATCTGCGCGGCGAGGACACGCTGGCGGGTCCCGACGGCAAACGAGTGAAGAAGACCGCGTCGGGCCGCAAATTCGCCGTGCGCTTCCACCTGCATCCCGACGTCAAGGCGTCGCTGGCGCAGTCCGGCGCCAGCGCGCTCTTGCGCCTGCCCTCGGGTCAGGGCTGGCGGCTGCGCGCCAGCGGCGGCACCATCGGCCTGGCGGAGAGCGTCTATCTCGGCGACGGTGTACGCATCCGTCGCGCCGCGCAGCTGGTGCTGACCGGCGCACTGGGACCAGACGGCGCCAAGATCAAATGGGCTTTCACGCGGGTCGAGGGCTGAGCGACGTTCGACATGCGCGAGTTGGTCCTGCTGCCCGGCTTCATGTGCGACGTCGATCTGTGGAGCGACATGATGCCGGGATTGGCGGCGCTGGGCCGACCGCATTTCGGCAACGTCTACGAAGACGATTCGCTCGACGCCATGGCCAGACGCGTGCTCGCCGAGTCGCCCAAGCGCTTTGTGCTGATCGGCTTCTCGATGGGTGGCTTCGTCGCGCGCATCGCCACCTTGATGGCGCCCGAGCGGGTCGCCGGTGTGGCTTTCATCTGCAGCTCGGCGCGCGCGCAATCGGCTGCCGAGGACGCGCACAAGCAGACGCGCATCACCGCGCTCAACGCGCCGGGCGCGCGCGGCGGCTCGGCTCGCACCTTCTCGCAGGCGCTGCATCCCGATCGCGAGCGCGATCCCGTCCTGATCGAGCGCCTGCGCAGCATGACGCGCCGGCTGGGCAAGGAGGTGATGATCCGCCAACTCACACCCTCGCGCGCCGACGGCTACGCCGATCTCGAGCGTATCGCCTGCCCGTCGCTGGTGATCGCCGCGCGCCAGGACCGTCTGCGCCGCTTCGAGGAAACCGAGCGCATGGCCAAGCACCTGCCCAACAGCCGCTTCGCCGTCGTCGAGGAATGCGGCCACATGGCGCCGCTGGAACGCCCGCGCGAGGTGGCGGCGCTACTGACGCGGTGGATCGCCGACAACGGGCTTTAGACAGCCGATACGACGTCGGTGTGGCTGAAATCCTCGCCGACGAAGAGCAGAGGCTTGTCTCGAACCTTGGCAAGCGCATAAGTGCAGCAATCGCCGCAGTTCAGCCGCGCCTTCGATCCACTGCCCCGGCCATAACGCTGGAACCCCTCACGGGCGAGCGCAAGTTGTACGACGTCGAAGGGTGCGACTTCGATCCGCCAGCTCGTGATGAAGGCATCGAGTTTGGCGTCGTTGTCATGCCCCGGACGGCGCGATTGGAGCACCATCGCGACCTCGAGAACCGACGGTGCGCCCATCACGAGTGACGCGCTCGCGTTCATGACATCGACCAAGCTGGGCGCGGTTGGTTCGTTGAGAAAGACAGCAACGACCGCCGACGAATCGAGCACCGTCAATCGAAGTGACCGTGCTTGTCGTATCCGAGGATCTCGTCTTCGGTCAGATCGTCATTGCGGGGTCCCTTTGCGAGATCCTCCTGGATCTGTCGAAGAACCCGCATGCGATGCCGCTTCTCCTCCTCACTGGGAGGCGTGCGCGACAGCTTCTCCTGGATCGCCGTCGCCACGGTATCGGTCAGGCTCTGGCCGGTGCGCGCGGCCAAGGTGCGGATATCCTGTTCCAGCTTGGGGTTCTTGATGCTGATGCCCATGGCGGGCTCCCGGCCATTTCTAGAAATCTATACTCGGTTTCTAGAAATGGCCACGCCGCCCCGCCGACGCAAGCGCCCGGGCTCACTCCGGCTGGATGCCGGCGAGCTTGGCCACGTCGCCCCAGACCTTCAGCTCGGCCGTGACACGCGCGGCGAAGACATCGGGCGGCTCGCCGCCAGGCTCGCTCGCCAAGTCGGCGATCTTGGCTTTCATCTCGGGCTCGGCCAGCACGGCGGCGCAATCGGCGTGGATCTTCCTGACCAGCGCCGGTGCCATGCCGCCCGGTCCGAACAGCGAGAACCAGCCCGGCCGCACCATGTCGGGGATGCCGAGCTCGGCCATGGTCGGCACCTCGGGGATCACGCCCAGGCGCTTTTCGGTGGTCACCGCCAGCATGCGCAGCGTGCCGTTGCGGTGGTTGGCCATCGCCGTCAGCGGGCTGGTCAGGCCGATGGGGATATGGCCGCCGATCAGCTCCTGCATCATCGGCGCGGCGCCCTTGTACTGGACGTTCTCGATCTGCAGTCCGCTCTTCACCCTAAACAGCTCGCCGGTCATGCGCGTGGTGTTCTCGGTGCTGCCCCATTGGATCTTGCCGGGATTTGCCTTCGCCTCCTTCATGAACTTTTCCATCGAGTCCATGCCGCGCTTGGGCGAGCCGACCAGGGTGATGCCGCCCAGCACCAGCGGCGTGATCGGTGTGAAGTCCTTCTCGGTGTTGTAGGGCAGCACCTTGGTGGTGAACGGGTTGATGACATGCGCGCTGGTCATGATCAGCAGCGTGTGGCCGTCGGGCGGCGCCTTGGCGACGATGTCGCTGCCGAGGATGCCGCTGGCGCCGCCCTTGTTGTCGATCACCACCGTCTGCTTCCAGCGCTCCTGCAGCTTGGGCACGATCAGTCGCGCCACCAGGTCGGTGCCGCCGCCCGCCGGATAGGGCACCACAACGCGCACCGTCTTGTTCGGGAAGTCCTGCGCGCGCAGCAGCGTCGGCGCCGCCAGCACGCCCGCCATCGCCAGACCACCGCGCGCCATCGCACGCCGACTGAACCGCCTGCCTGTCGTCATGTCAGCCCTCCCTGTCCCGCCTGTCCCGGCTATTGGCGGCGACGGTACGTCATATCGGCCAGACCATCCACAATCCGTCGCATCCCCCGATCATCGCCGTTTGCTATAGAGCGCGCCGACGCCCCCTCCGCAGCCGGAAGCCGCCATGTCCGCCCCCGCCCAGGTCCAGCCCTCGCCCACCCCCGACCTGGCGCGCATCGGCCGCGCCCTGGTCTCGGTGTCCGACAAGGAGGGGCTGGTCGAGTTCGGCCGCTTCCTCGCCGCCAAGGGTGTCGAGATCCTGTCGACCGGCGGCTCGGCCAAGACCCTACGCGACGCCGGCGTCAAGGTGGTCGAGGTCTCCGACCACACCGGTTTCCCCGAGATCATGGACGGCCGGGTCAAGACGCTGCAGCCCTCGATCCATGGCGGCATCCTGGGACGGCGCACCGACGCCACGCACCAGAAGGCGATGGTCGACCACCGGATCGCGCCGATCGATCTGGTCGTGGTCAACCTCTACCCTTTCGAGGCCACGGTGGCGCGCGGCGCCGACTACGCCACCTGCGTCGAGAACATCGACATCGGCGGCCCGGCGCTGATCCGCGCCTCGGCCAAGAACCACGATTTCGTCACCATCGCCGTCGACCCCCAGGACTACGCCGCGATCCGCGCCGAGATGGAAGGCAATGGCGGCGCGACCACGTTGGCGCTGCGCCGCAAGCTCGCCGCCAAGGCCTATGCGCGCACCGCCGCCTACGACGCGGCGATCGCGCAGTGGTTCGCGGCGCAGCAGGGCGAGACCTTCCCCGAGCGCCTGACCATGGCCGCGACGCGCGTGCAGACCTTGCGCTACGGCGAGAACCCACACCAGCAGGCCGCGTTCTACAGCGACGGCAGCAATCGTCCCGGCGTCGCCACGGCGCGCATGGTCCAGGGCAAGGAGCTGTCCTACAACAACATCGGCGACACCGAGGCGGCCTATGAATGCGTTGCGGAGTTCAAGGAGCCGGCCGTCGTCGTCATCAAGCACGCCAATCCCTGCGGCGTGGCGATCGGCCCCGACCAGTACAGCGCGTACCTCAAGGCCTATGCCTGCGATCCGGTGTCGATCTTCGGCGGCATCGTCGCGGTCAACACCACGCTGGAAGCGCGCACGGCGGAGGATCTCTCCAAGCTCTTCCTCGAGGTCGTGATCGCGCCCGACGCGACGCCCGAAGCGCTGGAGATTCTCGCCAAGCGCAAGAACGTGCGCGTGCTGCTGGCCGGATCGCTGCCCGATCCGACCACGGCGGGCATGACGTTGAAGAGTGTCGCCGGCGGTTATCTGCTGCAGAGCCGCGACAACGGCCATGTCGCCAGGGGCGACCTCAAGGTCGTCACCAGGCGCGCGCCGACAGCCAGGGAGCTCGACGACCTGCTGTTCGCCTTCACGGTGGCCAAGCACGTGAAGTCGAACGCCATCGTCTACGCCAAGGACGGCGCCACGGTGGGCGTCGGTGCGGGCCAGATGAACCGCCGCGATTCCTCACGCATTGCGGCCATCCGCGCCGCCGAATCGGGCGAGATGGCCAAGCTGCCGCAGAGCCCCGCAGTCGGCAGCGTCGTCGCCTCCGACGCCTTTTTCCCCTTCGCCGACGGCCTGCTCGCGGCGGCGGAAGCGGGCGCCACGGCGATCATCCAGCCCGGCGGCTCGATGCGCGACAAGGAGGTGATCGAGGCGGCCGACGCGAAGGGCCTGGCAATGGTGTTCACAGGGATGCGCCATTTCAGGCATTGATTCGTGCCCTCGACCGACCGATATCTGGCGAAAGATCAGAGCGGTGACGATGAAGCCACATCTGACACGACGGCACGCGATCGTCGGCCTGGGCGCGTCGCTCGCGACCCCGGCTTTGGCGCAGCCCGCCTTCCAGCCGCGCGACCTGACGTTTCGCGTCATACGCAAGGGCAGCCCGATGGGCACCTTCTCGACGCGCTTCCAGTATCAGGGCGATCGCCTGATCGCGCGCACCTCGGTGGCGCTGGAGGTCCGCGTCGCCGGCTTGCGCGTGTTCCGCTATTCGCATGAATCGACCGAGGCCCGCCGCGGCGATGAACTGCTCGCGCTGCAGGCCGAGACCTACGACAACGGGCCGACCTACAAGGTCAGCGCCACGCCGACGACGGGTGGGCTCAAGCTCGAAGGGCCAGACAACAACCGAAGCATCTCGTCACGCAGCCTGAGCTCGAATTGCGTCTGGCATCCGGGATTCGTCCGGCCGCGGGAGCCGGTGATCGACACCGAGCGCGCACGCTATGAAATGCCGCGCGTCGAGGCGCTGGGTCAGCGCACCCTGACCGTGATGGGCGCGCCGCGCCTGGCGTCAGGCCATCGCATGACCGTGTCCTACGCCAATGGCGAGCTGTGGTACGACGCCGCCGGCGACTGGGTCTACGCCGTCTTCAACATCAAGGGCGAGACGCTGACCTACGAGCGCATCGCCTAGGTGCAGCTTGCTGACGCGCCTCCCCTGTCATTCCGAGCGCAGCGAGGAATCCAGCAAGACCGCCTGGATTCCTCGCTGCGCTCGGAATGACAGCGATAGCTCGTCGAAGCGGAATACGCTGCTGGCGGTGCTATAGTCGGGGCATGAAACGCAGATTGGTCCTGGCCGGCCTCGCGCTGGCGACGGCCGCCGGCGTCAGCCGCGCGGCCCTGGCGCAATCGTATCCATCGAGGCCGATCCGGCTGGTGGTGGGCTATTCGCCCGGCGGCGGCAACGACCTGATCGCGCGCATCGTCGCGGCCAAGCTGCAGGAGCGGCTGGGCCAGCCGGTGATCGTCGAGAACAAGGCCGGCGCGCAGTCGATCATCGCCGCCGAGCTGGTCGCGCGTTCGCCGGCCGACGGCTACACCTTGCTGGTGGCGCCCAGCGGGCCGATGACCATCAACCCCGCCGTCTACCGCAAGCTGCCTTACGCGCCCGACAAGGACTTCGCGCCGATCTCGCTGATGGCCGAGTTTCCGCTGATGCTGGCGGTGGGTGCGCAGCAGCCGATCAAGAGCGTCGCCGAGCTGGTGGCCAAGGCCAAGGCCGATCCCAAGCTGGCGAACTACGCCTCGAGCGCCACGCCCTTCCAGCTCGCCGCCGAGCTGTTCAACCAGAAGACCGGCAGCGCCTTCCAGCACATCCCCTATCGTGGCAGCGGCGAGTCGGTGAACGCGGTCGTATCGGACACCGTGCTGATGACCATCGCCGATACCAGCCCGATGTCGGGGCCGCTGAAGGGCGGCCTGCTGCGTGCGCTCGCGATCACCGCGAGCAAGCGCCACCGCGCTTTCCCCGATGTGCCGACCATGGCCGAGGCGGGCATATCGGGCATGGACATCACGCTGTGGACCGGGCTTGTCGCGCCCATTGGCACGCCGGCGGACATCGTCGCCAAGCTGCAGGCGGAAATCGCCGCCATCGTGGCGCTGCCTGATGTGAAGGAGCGCTTCGAGCAGATCGCTGTCGATCCGCGCAGCACCACCGCGGACGAGTATCGTGCGCTGATCACGAGTGACATCGCGCGCTGGAAGGCCGTGGCCGACACCGCCAACATCAAGCTCGACTAGGAGGCGCGCATGGACGGCAATGAGGTCCGGCGCTCGACCGCCGCCTATTTCCTTGAGGGCCTCAACGAGATCGGCATCGACTATCTGTTCTGCAATTTCGGCACCGACCACGCGCCGCTGATCGAGGAGATGGCGGCGGCGCGCCGCGCCGGGCGCAAGCTGCCGGGCATCGTGCTCTGCCCGCACGAGAATACCGCCGTGCACATGGCCGCTGGTTACGCGCTGGCGACGGGACACGGCCAGGGCGTGATGGTGCATGTCGACGCCGGCACCGCGAACGCCGCGATGGCGCTGCACAATCTCTGCCGCGCGCGCATCCCCGTGATGCTGATGGCCGGCAAGGCGCCGTTCACCACGCGTGGCGAGCTGCTGGGCTCGCGCGACACCTACGTGCATTTCGTGCAGGAGCCGTTCGACCAGGCGAGCGTGGTGCGACCCTACACCAAGTGGGAATACAATTTGCCCTCGGGCGTGATCGTGAAGGAGGCGCTGCGCCGCGCGCACACGATGATGTCGAGCGATCCGCGCGGGCCGGTCTACCTCACCTTCCCGCGCGAGACCTTGACCGAGATGTGGTCGGAAGGCGCCATCCGCTCCTATCCCGGCCAGCGCTTCGGGCCAGTGGCGGCGAGCGGCGTCGACGCCGCCACCATCGACACGCTGGCAAGCAAGCTGCTGGCCGCCGAACGGCCGCTGCTGATCACCGCCTACTCGGGTCGCAACCACGCCACACCAGCGATCCTTGATCGCCTGGCGCGCCTCGCCGGCATCCGCGTCGTCGAGTTCAGTCCGCTGCACATGAACATGCCACAGGACTCGCCCTGTCATGGCGGCTTCGCCGCCGGCAAGCATGTCGCTGAGGCCGATGTCGGATTGCTGGTCGATGTCGACGTGCCGTGGATCCCGCAGGACACACCGGATGATCCCCGCACCTGGTGGGCGCATATCGACATCGACGCCGAGAAGCGCGCCATGCCGATGTGGACCTTCCCTGGCAATCTGCGCATCCAGGGCGACAGCCATCGCGTGCTCTCAGACCTGCTGGCGGCGCTGGAGAAACGCGCCGATGCCGGCTTCCGCGAGCGCGCCGCCAAGCGCGTCGCGGCGATGGCTGAAGAGCAGGCCGCGCGCCGCAAGCAGGCCGCGACGCTCGCCGCCGAGCCCGGCGCGGCGGGACAGATCAATCCGCACTATCTCTGTGCCGCGGTGGCGAAGGCGCTGAAGTCCGAGGACATCATCCTCAACGAGGCGATCCGTAACGGTCCCGTCGTGTTCCAGCAGGTGCCGCGTACGCGGCCGGGCACGCTGGTGGGTCTCGCTGGCGGTGGGCTGGGCTTCTCGGGCGGCATGGCGCTGGGTCTGAAACTCGCCATGCCCGAGCGCACCATCGTGCAGTTCGTCGGCGACGGCACGTTCTACTTCTCCAACCCGCAATCGACGGCGTCGGTCGCCAGCCAGTACGGCTTGCCGGTCCTTACCGTCGTGCTCGACAACACCGGCTGGGGCGCGGTGAAGGCGGCGACCCTGCGCGTCTACCCCGAGGGTGAGGCCAAGACCGAGGGCGAGTTCGGCGCGACGCTCTCGCCGCACATGAATTTCGCCAAGGTCGCGGAGGCCAGTGGCGCCTATGGCGAGCTGGTGTCCGATCCCGCCCAGGTCGAGGCTGCCATCGCTCGCTGCCTCGACGCCGTGCGCGGCGGCCGCTCGGCGCTGCTGCACGCCAAAGTGACCAAGATCTGAGGACAGCCATGGCCGTATCCGTCGAAGCCCTCGATCATCTCGTGATCAATGTGAAGGACGTCGAAGTCGCGGCGGCCTGGTACGAGCGCGTGCTGGGCATGAAGCGCGTGGTCAGCGAGCCCAGGCCGGGCCGCAAGGTCACCTCGATGCATTTCGGGCGGCAGAAGATCAACCTGCGCCCGCACTGGGCGACGCAGAAGCAGTGGTTCACCGGCAACACCATCGCGCCGGGCAGTGACGATCTGTGCTTTCTGACGACATCGACACCGCAACAGGTGGCCGATCACTTCCGAAGCTGCGGCGTGGCGATCGAGGCGGAACCGAGCGAGCGGCTCGGCGCGATGGGCGTCATTGTCTCGGTCTATTGCCGCGATCCCGACGGCAATCTGATCGAGGTGTCGTCGTACAAATAGCTCAGGTCGGGCGGCTGGCGGCGAGCTGCCGGACCGCTTCGGCGGTGGCGGCGTCGGCCGGGAAGAAGAATTCGACCTTGAGCTGCTGCAAGGTCACGTCGCGCGGCATGGCGAAGGTCGTCAAGGTCGTGAAGAACGAGAGATCGCTGTCGCCACGCCTGAGCTGCATGGTCAGCAACGGCGACTCGCCACCGACGCCGTCGGGGACACGCCAGTTCTTGGGCATGTCGGGATAGCGCAGCAACTCGTCCAGCAGCCCTGACGCAGCGGCGTTGGTGCCCTGCAGCGCCTCGCGATGCAGCACCTGCAGCAGCGAGCCGGTGAACTGTTCCCAGTTGCGGATGAAGGGTCGCAATCCCTTGGGGTGACACACCACGTGCATGGCGTTGTCGGCATGCGCGTCGCTCAGCTCGTACAGCGCGCGAAACGCGCCGAAGATGTGCCTGGACGCCGCGTTGCGCATACGGACGTTCCAATGGCCGTCGATGACGATGGCGGGAAACGGCTCCTGCTGCGCCAACATGAATTCCAGCGCGCGCCGGACGTGCTGCAGCTCCGGCGCATCGAGATCGCGCTCGTCGTACAGCGGCGCATAGCCGGCCGCCATCAGCATGGCATTCTGATCCGCGAACGGGACATCGAGCGCGTGGCCGAGCAGCCGGACCATCTCGCGACTCGGCTGGCCTCGACCGGTTTCGAGGAAGCACAAATGTCGCGCCGAGATCCGCGCTTGCGTGGCGAGCGCGAGCTGGCTCAGCCGGCGCACCGAGCGCCAGTGCCGCAACAGGTGCCGGAATCCCGGCGCCGCCTGTTGCCGGTTCGGCGTGTTCATCGTGCGATCCATCCCTATGTGAGCGCGAAGACCTCGGTCGACATGCCGGTGGGCGTGCGCGTGCCGACACCCGCCGCGATCAGCCGGTTCAGCCAGAGATACCTCTCGGTGCCGGTCTCGAACGTCAGCATGGTGCGGAAATAATACGCCGATGCGTCGATGGTCTCGCCGTCGCGGATTCGCTGCCGCAGCTCCGGCGCTATGTCGAGCATGCCACGGGACACGACGTAGATCAGCGCGTCGTCGTCGGTGCGCAGCGTCAGGCGGATGTCGAGCTGGAACACCCCATCCTGTCGGGCGAGGATCCAGTCACCGCCGCCCGGCAGGACGTCGCCGCGCAGCTTCGCCCCGACAAACGCACCGCGCTTCATATACATGATCGATCGCGTGCCGAGAGGCGTCTGGCCGATGGTCTGGGGCGCATCGAGCTCGGCGCTCAGTCGCATCAGCGGTTCGGCATGCAGCATGGGGTCCGGACCATGTCGTGGCGATCAGGCACGATGCCCTCCGCATCGCCAGCCGGCAATTACGTGAAACGTAAGCGCCATCCTGAACCCGCGGGCGCCGCTTACATTCCAGGTAATTGTCCACGCGACATCGCCGCCTATGCTGAACGCATGTCGCGCGAAGGAGAGGACATGAACGAGCTCAAGGCGCTGAACGCCCGGTTCATCCACAATTTTGTCACCAACGACGCCCAGTCACACGACGCCCTGCTGCATCCGCGGTTCATCAGCATGACCGCGCGTGGCGCGCGCGTGAGCCGGGCGGATTATCTCAAGCGCTGGGCGACCGGGTTCGATCCGGAGGTCTATGTCTATTGGGACTACCGCGACGAGCTGATCACGATCTTCGACGACGTCGCCCTCGTGCGCGCGACCAACAAGGCCACGATCCGACGCGACGGCGTGGAAAGCACCAGCATGTCGACCTACACCGACACATACCTGCGCGAAAACGGCGAATGGAAGTGCATCCAGGCGCAGATCACGGCGGTGGCGCCCGAGCACTACCCGGGTGACGAGACGATCGTGCGCGTCTACATCAAGGGTCAGCCGCAGCCATAGGTCGCGCGTCGGTCAGCAGCTCCAGCGTCTCGATCACGCCCGTCGGATCGGCGACGTTCTTGCCGGCGATGTCGAAGGCGCAGCCATGCGCCACCGAGGCGAACAGCACCGGCACGCCGATGGTCAGCGCCGAGGCGCGCAAGGGCGAGATCAGCTTGATCGGGATGTGGCCCTGATCGTGGAACATCGCCAGGTAAACGTCGTGCTTGCGCTGGCTCAGCAGCAGGTCGGCGCCGATCGGGCCGTCGACGGCGAAACCGCGCGCCTTCAGTCGCGCCACGGCCGGCTTGGTGACGCGCTCGTCGTCGTCGCCGAACAGCCCGTCCTCGCCGGCATGCGGGTTGATGCCGAACACGCCGAGGCTGGGCGATTCGATGCCCAGGCGCCGCGCCGCCGCCAGCGTCACCTCGGCCGCATGCACGATCAGATCCGGCGTCATCCGCGCCAGCGCCGCGCTTACCGATTCATGCAAGGTCACATGCGCGATACGCAGCCCCTGGGCCGTGAGCATCATGAAGGAGCGGTCGCGCGGCGTGCCGGTGAGGTCGGCGATCAGCCCGGGATAGCCGTTGAAAGCGATGCCGGCGCGGTTCACCGCGGTCTCGGAATGCGGACAGCCGACGATGGCGTCGATACGACCCGCTTGCGCCAGCTTCACCGCGGCTTCGGCGTAGGCGACAGTCGCCTTGCCGGCGCGCGGATCGAGCCGGCCGGGCGCGTATCCCGCCGGATCGAGTCCGGGCGAGTCGATGAACGGCGGCACATCGACGCCCAGCCGCACCGCCGTGTCACGAATGACGAAACTGTCGCCGATCAGCGTCGCATCAGCGAAACGCGCCGCCGCCTTGATCGCGATCTCCGGCCCGATGCCGTTGGGATCGCCCAGCGTGATGCCGATGCGCGTCATGCTGACTGGGATCGCCGGCGTCCCGCCGGCTCATGAGGGCCGGCGAGACGCCGGAGCTCCCAGAAGAGGTCCTGGGCCGGCATCAGAACGGAATCGCCACCAGGGTGTCGAAGCGGCCGCCGTCGCAGACCACCACGCGTTCCCTGAACCTCAGCGCGCCAACGCCGTCGGCGGCGACCAGGTCGTGATAGCAGCCGGTGGCGAAGACGCTCATCGTGCCGTCACGCATGATGCGCACGATCAGGAACGGCGTCTCGACCCGGTGCGCGTCACGCTCTTCGCCCATCACGTACGGCAGGCCGACGATATGGCGATAGCGTTGGCGCTCGTAGATGTTGACCCGGCGCAGCGCCGAGACGCGGTCCTCGAGCATAGCTCGCGAATCGGCGTACATGACGCCAGCCTCGAGGCCGCGTGCGACGTTCTCGGCGGTGGTCACCTTGTAGAGGCAGGCCTCGGCGAACAGCGCCGGCCAGCGCTCGAACGCCTCGTTGTCGAGCGCGCGCGCGTACGCCGCGTTGAGCTCGACGAGACGCGCCGTCAGGTCCATCGCGTCAGTAGCCCATGACGCGGCGATAGGCCTTCCAGAAGCCGCGCACCGAGGCCTCGGTGGCGCGCGTCGCCTGGCTTTCCGCCTCGCGCCCGCCCATCTCGACCACGGAGACCTTCTCGCCCGCCGCGGCGATGCCGCGTTGCACGAAGCCACCGACGCAGCCGTCCTCCATCGACACATAGCCGGCGGGGCCGACCAGATTCTGCTGCTTCAGCCGACGCCGGTTCATCTCAGGCGTGTCGTCCTCGAAACCGAAATACGTCCACAGCAAATCCATGCCGCCGGTGCCGCGCGGCACCACCTGGCGCACGGCGAGGCAGTTGTGCACCTGCTGCAGGATCAGCGTCGGGAAGACCGAGAGGATCTGCAGCTGGATGTTGTCGCCGAATTCCGCCACCGGATCGAGCAGCGACGGATCGGCGAGCGTGTAATCGTCGCGCTCCGTGCGGATGCCCTGGGCGCGATAGGCGCCGCCATCGGCCACGTCGTCGCCGCCGATGGTGTAGCTGGCGTGATGCCCGCCATCCGGGCTCACCAGCACGCCGCCGCCCTGCGTCAGGCGCGTGATGCGGAAGGTGGCGAAGAAGGTGTGCAGCAGGCTGGCGTGGTAGGTGTCCTTGACGTTCTCGACATAGAGCTTCCAGTTGTTGGGCAGCGGCTGGTTGAAGCGGCCCATTACCCGCAGCGGCCTCTTGAGCACGCGGCGCACGCGGCCCAGCACCTCGGCGCCGAGGTAGTCCTCGATCGGCGGCGTGTCGGGCGACAAGGTCGCGAACACCAGACCGCAGAGGCGCGCCACGCGCAGCTTGCGCGGGCTGTGCGTCTCGCGCTGGAAGTCGCGTGGCATGCCGCCGACGCCGGCGATGCCGCGCTCGAAGGCGATGCCCTTGAGGTTGCCGGCGAGGTCGTAGCTCCAGGAATGGTAGATGCACTTGAAATTGTGCTCGACGTTGCCGCCGTCGTCGAAGGCGATCAGTGCGCCGCGATGCGCGCAGCGATTCTCGAAGCAGTTGATCGCGCCGTCGGGCGTGCGCACGACGATCACCGGCATGGCGCCGATATGGTTGGTGCGGTAGTCGCCGGGCTTGGGGATGTCGGCCTCGAGGCAGACGAAGTTCCAGGTCGGCCCCTCGAAGATGCGCCGCTGCTCGCGCTGATAATTGGCCTCGTCCTGATAGACCCAGTACGGCACCCGCGCGACCGAATCCTCCGGCCACGGCGCCTGCGCCGCCGCCGCCTCTTCCTGCCCGATCACATCCTGCCGGATGTCCATGGCGAACCTCCCGGTGGTTCTTGGGGAGGGAGGGTGTCCTATCCGGACGCGAGACACCAGAGGCTCGCCGCGCCGCGCGCGATTGAAGTTCATAGCGCCTAGTGCTATGGTACTAGGTGTTATAATTGGTCTTGGCCCACGATTGCGGATTTTCAGAACCAAAGCTTTCAGCCGCTTCGCCCTCAGCGAAGCCATCTCGGATGCCGATCTGCGCGAAGCCGTTCAGCGCGCCGAGAGCGGTTTGATCGATGCCGACCTTGGTGGCGGCGTCATCAAGCAGCGGATCGCTCGTCAGGGCGGCGGCAAGTCGGGCGGATTCCGAACGATCGTGCTGCATCGTCGTGGATCGCTCGCGTTCTTTGTCCATGGTTTCGCGAAGAGTGACCAGGACAACATCGATCCGGACGAGCTCAAGGGCTTCAGGAAGTTGGCCGGCGTGACGCTGGCGCTGACCGACGAGAAACTCGCCATCGCGCTGGCCAAGGGCGCGATCGTTGAAGTGAGGTAGATATGACCAAGCGATATCGCAGCGCGGCGCTGGCCTCGATCCATGAGGCGGCGAGCGACCTGCATGAGGCGGGCCTGATCGACAGGCTGACGATGAAGGCGTTCGACGCGAGCTGCCTGACGCCGGTGAAGCCGCTGACGGCGGCGCAGATCAAGCGCATCCGGCTGCGCGAGAATGCCAGCCAGGCGGTCTTCGCCCGGCATCTGAACGTGACGACCGGGCTGGTCAGCCAGTGGGAGCGCGGTGAGAAGCACCCACGCGGCGCCTCGCTCAAGCTGCTGACCCTCGTGGCGAAGAAGGGGCTGCAGGCGGTCGCCTGAGCTATCGATCCCGCAGCTTCGGATCGATCGCGTCGCGCAGCGCGTCGCCGAAAAGGGAGATGCCGAGCACGGCCAGGACGATGGCGAGGCCGGGGAAGATCGCGATCCACGGCGCCGTGGTGGCGTATTCCTCGGCGCCGCCCTGCAGCATCAGGCCCCAGGCCGCCACCGGTTCCTGCACACCGAGGCCGAGATACGATAACGACGCCTCGGCGAGGATCGCCTGGCCGACGAAGGCGGAGAGCAGGATCAGGAACGGCGCCACCACGTTGGGCACCATGTGGCGCAGCACGATGCGGGCGTGGCTGAAGCCCAACGCGCGCGCGGCGTCGACATAGGGGATCTCGCGCACCGCCAAGGCGCTCGCGCGCACGACGCGGGCGCAGCGCGGGACAAGTGGAATCGTGATGGCGACGATGACGTTGAACACGCCGGTGCCGAAGACCGAGACCACCGCCAGCGCCAGGATGATCAGCGGGAAGGCCATCAGCACGTCGAGCACGCGCTGGAAGACGAGGTCGAACCAGCCCCCGAAATAGGCGCTGGCGACGCCCAGCACCAGGCCGATCAGGCCGCCGACGATGGCGGCGCTGAAGCCCACCAGCATCGCGGTGCGCGCGCCATGCACCAGGCGGGAGAAGATGTCGCGGCCGAGCTGGTCGGTGCCGAGCAGATGCAGCAGGCTGGGGGCCTGCATCATCGCCGTGAAGTCGTTCTCCTCCGGATCGTAGGGCGCGATCCACGGCGCGAAGGCGCCAGCGATGAACATCACGATCACGATCAGCAGGCCGGCGGTGCCCAAAGGCTGGCGGCGCACGAAGGTGAGGATCTTCCGCCAGGGCGAGCGGCGCAGGTCGGCGGCCTCGTCCGGAATGGCGGCGAGCGGGGCGCGGTCGGGCGTGGTGACGGTCATGCGCGCGCCCTCAGGAGTAGCGAATGCGCGGGTCGAGCCACGCGTAGAGCACGTCGACCACCAGGTTGGCGACGACGAAAATGGAGACAACCAGCATCACCAGCGCCTGGGTCAGCACGTTGTCTTGGTTCTGCACCGCCTGGACGAAGAGCCGGCCGATGCCGTTGATGTTGAAGACCTGCTCGGTGACGACGAGGCCGCCGATCAGGAAGGCGAACTCGATGCCGACCAGCGTGACCACCGGCAGGAGCGCGTTCTTCAGCGCGTGACGGTTGATGATGATCTTCTCGAGCAGGCCCTTGGCGCGCGCCGTGCGGATGTAGTCCTCGCGCAGCACCTCGAGCATCGCCGAGCGGGTCAGTCGCATGGTCACGGCGGAGTAGCGATAGCCCACGGTGATCGCCGGCAGCATCACGACCGTGAGGTTGTGCAGCGGGTCCTTCCAGAACGGCGCGTAGTCGATCGGCGGCATCCACGCCTTGCCGGTGGTCCAGTAGGTGATGTCCAGGACCAGCACCAGCGACATGATGCCGAGCCAGAAGGACGGCGTGGCGATGCCGGCGATGGCGACGACGCGCACGACATGGTCGAGCCAGGTGTTCTCCTTCAGCGCCGAGATCGTGCCCAGCGGAATTGCGATGAGTACCGCGATAAGGGTCGCCATGACGGCGATCTGCAGCGACACCGGCAGGCGCTTGCCGATCTCGGTGACGACGGGATTGCCCGACCACATCGAGGTGCCGAAGTCGAAGGTGAAATAGTTCCACAGGAACTGGACGAATTGCAGCGGCAGCGGATCGTTCAGCCCGAGGCTGACACGGCAGGCGTCGACGGCGGCCTGGTTCACATGGGATCCGCCCGAGCCCATGCGGATCACGCAGACGTCGCCCGGAATCAGGCGCGTCAGGATGAAGACCAGCGCCGCGGCGCCGATCAAGGTCGGAATCGCCAGCAGCAGTCGCGTGACGATGTAGCGGTACATGCGAGCTCCGTTGCCTGTGCCCCTCTCCCCGCAAGCGGGGAGAGGGAGGGGCCCGTCGCGCGCAGCGCGATGGGAGGGTGAGGGGCTCG
>CAYTFW010000133.1:0-18379 GCA_964437145.1 uncultured Rhizobiaceae bacterium | reverse complement strand
ACTATTCACGGCGAAGTGGAAGTGATAGCGCTTCGGCAAACCAGCAAAGGGAATCGGGGAATCGTCGCGACGATCAACAACATCGTTAATCAACGCAACGAGGTGGTCATAACCTACAATGTGACCCGGATGATGGCCGGGCGCGGCTGAGCCCATCACCTCTCTGCTTTGTCAGCGAATACCGTCGCCGGTCGATGGGCAAAGGGCGCAAAAACCAATTCTAGTCTCGGGACTTCGGTGGCTTTGGTTGCATTATGAGAACCGTGCCTTGAGCCGCACCACAGGGTCGCCCGTCGTTCTCCACGTCAATCCGGACGACTGCCGTCGAACGGGTCATGGCGACAATACGCGCCTCTGCAATCACGGTACCGGCCGAGATCGGCGCGAGGAGGTTCAGTTTGAATTCCGTGGTGGCCGCCCATTGGCCCGGCTGCATGTGCGGATAGCATACGAGCCCAAGTGTATGATCGCACAATGCGGCTAGTACACCGCCATGCAGATTGCCGAAACGCGTCAGCAGCTTCGGGTCCGCCGCCATTTCCACGCGCAGTCGTCCGGGCTCGACGAGTGTGGTGCGTAGACCGAGGAACTGCGGGAGGCCGGATGACGGAACGGTCGGCTCAAGGAAACGGCGAGCCACCTCCTCATCAAAAGGCGGGAGCCGCTGCGGTAGGTTCATGACGTTGCCTTTTTCCGAAACTGTTGTCTCTACGAGGGCGGGATAAGGCAGGAGTGGATCGACCGGTCGCCGTCGACCTGACCGGCAAGCGTTCGGATCGCCAGATCAGCCTGCTCCAGCGCGAAATCGTGTGTGTGCATCAGCGCGAGCGGAACCTTGCGGCTTTCAATTAGGTCGATCGCCTTGCGGTAGCCTGAGCTGAGAACGCCGATGGCACCCTTAATGGTGATTTCCTTCCAGACAACCATGTCGGAGACGAAATCCGGCACTGTCTTTTGACGCCTCTTTCCGTCTTGCATGGTGAATCCCTTCACTCCGGCAAGGACGATTGTTCCGCCGCGACGCACGTAGTCGAGCGCCCCTCGCACGGGTTGGGTGGCGTACGACGTGACATCCACAACGACATCCACGCCTCGCCCGGCCGTGATCTCTCGGACGCGCTCCCTGGGGTCCTCGTTCTCGACGTCAATCGTATAGTCCGCGCCGAGTGTACGCGCGACGGCCAGCTTCTTGGCGTCCGAGGCCAGTCCAGTAACGATGATGGTGCCCGCTCCAGCATGGCGTGCGGCCACGACGCTGGCCAATCCGCGCTGCCCCGGCCCGAGAATCATGACAGAATCGCCAGTGTTTGTCCCAGGAAGCTCGACCGCCCAGCGAAAACCGGCGCCGAGTGGATTGAACATGACAGCGATCTCAGGCGGCAAGGACTTATCGATCCGGTGCACGATCGCGTTGGGCGCGAGATACATGTACTGCGAGTATGCACCCCAGATTCCTGGCGCCACGGTGAGCGGGATGTAGGAGTAGATCTGGCGCCGGTCGCACAGATGGTAGTGTCCGCCGAGACATGTGTTGCAACAATGGCAGGACAGCATCGTCTCGACGCAGACACGGTCGCCGACGTCGACGCGCCAGCGCTTCGCGGCGACATCGCCGATGGCCGCAATGATGCCCAACGGCTCATGGCCAGGGACGACCGGATAGGGCGTGTTCAGCGCGCCTTCATATTGTTCGTGGTCGCTGCCGCAGATGCCGCAAGCCTCGATTCTGAGAATCGCGCTGTCGGCGCTTATCGCCGGGATCGGAAGATCACGACGCTCCAGTTGGCGCGGACCGGTCTGAACCATGGCCATCGTTTTCTTGGGCAGCATCGCGTCGCCTCTAGCCTAGTTTGAAGTAGTCCGGACGGCCGGCCGACCAGAAGTCGCCCCACATCTGCTGCCCGCCATCGATAGTAAGGACTTCGCCGGTGATGAACTTCCCCGAGGGACCGGCGAGGTAGACGCAGCCTTCAACGACGTCCCACACGTCCCCTGGTCGGCGCATGGGATTGCTCTCATAGAAGGTCTTGCGGCCCTCCTCGGAATACTGAGCGAAGCCGCTGCTCTCCACCGCACCGACACCGAGGCAGTTTACCCGGATACCAAGGGGCGCCCATTCCACTGCCACCGTCTTCGACAGGTAGATCACTCCAGCGCGCGCTGCCGTCGAATGCGCCATGTGCGGCAATCCACGCTCGATCGTGGCCGTGATATTCACGATGTTGCCTGCTTGGTCGCGATCTCGCCAGCGCCGGGCGGCGGCCTGCATCATGTACCATGTGCCGCTCAGGTTGGTGTCGATGACGGCTTTCCAACCCTTGACGGTGAAATCAATCGCTGGCTGCGCAAACTGTCCACCGGCGTTGTTGACCAGCACATCAAGCCGGCCAAATCTAGACCATGCGCGCTCGATGACGGATTCGACCTCGCCCGGCTCACGAATGCTCATCGCCATGGCATCGACGTCGCTGCCGAGGCCACGCAGCAAGGCGGCCGCGGCTTCGAGTTTCTCTGGCTTGCGGCCACATAGAACGAGATGAGCTCCCAACCGTGCAAACAGAACGGCGATAGCCTTGCCGATGCCACTGCCGCCGCCTGAAACGAGAACCACCTTGCCGCTGAACAGGTCTGCGGCGAATACAGTAGGATGCGCGACGAGTTCGGCATCGGTAAAGCCGAATCGGTGGTCACCGGGAGACGTCGGGCCGGTCATGAATGAAAACGTTCAGCGGGCATGATCAAGCCGCGTCTGCGAAGCGAGGCATGACTTTGGTCGCCATCAACTCCAGCGATCGAAGTATCTGGCCGCGATCATGCAGACCCTGGGGAATCAGCAGCACGATCTCGTCTTGCCCGGGCACGGCTTTTTGAACGGCTTCCAATCGCCGCGAGATGGTATCAGGCGAGCCGACGAGCAGCTCAGGCAGTCCTTGGCCAAAGGGAGCAGACCACTGGTCCCAGAACCAGCGCATGTCCTCGAGCTGGGCATGTGCTTCGGCGTCGGTCGGGGCGCAGATGAAAATGCCGCCCCAAGCCGTCGCGTGACCGGAGCTGACAACTCGTCCGTGTTTCTCCGCCTCGTCGTGGTACGCACGATTGAGATGGCTGTAGAAGTCGAGATTGTCGGTCAGCACGATGGGCCGGCCCCCGTACTTCGCCCAGAACAGCGCAGTACGAGTGGAGGCGGCGAAGCCGCCATAGAGCGGTGGATGCGGCGTCTGTAGCGGCCGCGGCGCAATGCCGACTTCGTTGATCCGCATGTCCGGAGCGACACCCTTTCCATAGGTCGTGTACACGCCGTGCGGATGAGGGTTGACCATGCCGACTGGTGGGAAATTCCAGTACTGGCCTCGATGGCAAAAGGTTTCGTGGGTCAATGCCTTGACGACGACGTCGACGAACTCGCCGAAATACGCCCGGTTGGCGGCATCGACCGGCGAATCCTTGTTCCATGGACCGACCGCATGGAGATCCTCGCGCACCTTGAAATTCTCAACCCAGCGCGCCTGGTAGCCGCGCACCAGCCCGACACCGAAGCGGCCGCCCAGCATGTGGTCCATGGTGGCGATGTCCTCCGCCACCCGCAGCGGATTGTGCGTCGTCGACACGAAGCCACAGGTGATGACCCGCAGCCTTTTTGTGTGCTTGCCCAGCCACATTCCCATCAGCCGGGGATCGTTCGAAATCTCGAAGCCCTCGATCTGAAGATGGTGTTCGGGATGACCAAAGCCAAAATACCCGGCATCGTCGGCGAAGCGCGCATACTCGGCGATCTCGTCGAGCATGCGCTGATACAGTTCGGGCCTGCGACCGGCCATGCCGCCTTCGAGCTCAGCCCGCCGGCCGATCGTGCAGTAGACGAACAGGCTGAACTTCATGATGGTCCCTCGTCGCTTACGAACTTGCGGCTGGTGCAGGATGAGAAGCCGGGCGCGATTAGACCGCGAGCTTGTAGAGCGCCGCCACGTTGTCGCGCAGGATGCGTTGCCTCAAGGATGGGTCGAGATGTGCGGTCTGCTCGGCGATCACGTCCTGGCTCCACGGCCAGGTCGAATCGCTGTGCGGGAAATCGTTGGCCCACATGAGCTGATGCGGCGCCACCATGTCGGCAAGCTTGAACGCGACAAAATCATCCTGGAAGGTCAGGCTGATGTTGTCGCGGAAATATTCCGACGGCAGCCGCCCCAACTCCTTGCCCTTCATCCAGTAGCGGTGGCGCTTGTACGCATGGTCCATGCGGTACATGAAGTGCGGCGCCCAGCCGGCATCCGCTTCGACGCACACGACCTTAAGGTTGGGATGGCGTTCGAACACGCCGCTGAAGATCAGCATACTCATGATGTCCTGACAGCCGCGGATAATCGAAAGAAATCCGCTAATCTTAGGACCGCGGTGTGAATTGATGCTGTCCGCCTTCGACGTCAGGATATGGAACGACAACGGCAGGTCCAGGGCCACGGCCGCTTCCCAGAAGGGATCGTAGGCCGGGTCATCATAGTCGAGTTCGCCTGGGTTGCCGGGCATCATGACGCCCCTGAAGCCCATTGCCTTGATGCGCTCGAGATCGGCGATACCTTCCTTCACGGTTCGAATGCCGGTCTGGCCGATGCCGATCAGCCGGTCCGGGGCGTGCGCGGTGTACTGCTGGAGCCAGCGGTTGTAGGCATCGAAGCAGGCCTTCTTGTAGTCCAAGTCCGCATGATTGCAGAGCACCATGCCGACGGTCGGATAGATGACTTCGGCACCCACACCATCGCGGTCCTGGTCGGCCAGCCGGGCTGCCGGATCCCAGCCGCCGCGATGAAGGTCCTCGAAGAGCGCCCCGCCGGCGCGGAGGCTGCTGGGTTCGACGCCGGCCGCAGCGACCAGGCCCATCGGGATGGTCTGCTTCATGCCTTCGACGACATAGACGTCGCCGAACTTGGGATCGCGCTCGATATGGGGAGCGCGTTCGCGCCAAGCCGGCTCGATGTAGTCGCGATAGCAATTGGCCGGCTCTGTGATGTGCGAATCTGCGGATATTGGAACGAAAGTCATGGCTGTCTCCTCGCGTAGCTGATCGTTGATGAGCATGCCCCCTGGATAAGGACTCATGCTCCTGGGAGCCCCAGTGCCTCGTGGACGGAACGATGGAAATGCGCCAGCGCCGGCTCGACGCGGCCGAACAGCAGGTGGTCTTGCGCGCCGGCATGGAAGCCGCGCTGCATATCCTCCCCCAGCGGGAAGTCTTCCTGTTCTACCGTGTCCAGCAGGATTTTCATGTTGCGATCCCAATGGCGTTTCGCCTTGTCGGTGACAGCTGGTTCCGGAATATAGAGCGAGGCATGCATCACACTCTCGTCGGGACTGGCCCCCGGGAAGACGCGCCATGTCTCCATGTGGTCGCCCTGCCAGACCAGCACGGTGTTCGGGAACAGCGCATAGACGACCGCCGTGTGCCTCAGCACGTCCCAGTCCCGCTCCGGCGTTTCGCGCAGCGCCGCCAGTCCCGGGCGCGGCACCGCCATGCGCCCATGGCGGCCATAGGCATCGAAGGTGGTGTGTGCGCCAAGAATCAGTGGCGCGATCGTGTTCCGATGAAGGACCTTGATATGATAGCCTTCCAGAAAGGTACCGATGACAAGCTTCCAGTTCATCGCCCGCCGTAGCGTTCGTGTCTCGTAATGGACGTAGCGGTCGAAGCCGTATGCCGCGAACTCCGACGTTAGATCGCCCAGGATCTCGTCGGGATCAAAGGGCGTGTCACTGCCGGGGCGGACCCAGATGAACCCGTGGCTCTCCACCGCCGCAAGTCGCCGCAGGCCGTGCGTGGCGCGATCGACGTCGCCAAACGCCTCAGCATCGCGAACGCCCAGCAATCGCCCGTCCAGGCTATACGCCCACCCATGGTAGGGGCACGTGAACGAGGCGCCGGCGCGTGCACAACCTTGCACGAGATCAGCTGTCGCCAGCTTGGCGCCTCGATGGCGGCAGACGTTGAGGAACGCGTTCACCTTGCCGTCTTTGCCGCGAACGACCAGGATCGGACGGCCGGTGAAATCGTTGGTAAAGAAATCGCCGGGTTTTGGAAGATCAGCGGTCATGCCGAGAATCAGTGGATGCTCGCGAAAGAGCAGATCGCGTTCTCGCGCGGCCTGGTTGGGACAGATATAGTCCCGGACCGGGTTGGCGAAGGGCGCTTCGCTGCGCGCCTGCTCGCCCTTGTCTATGTACGAGAACATCGTGCGAGCCAGTTCGATTTGTGTGGCGTGCTCCATGACCAGCCCTCCTGAGGAACCAAAAGGCGTACCGAGCTAACTAAATTTCGGGACTCGACGGGACTGAAAGGCGGCCAATCCTTCGGAGACGTTCTCCGATCGCAGCGCATCGACGACGCACTCGCGCTCGCGCGCCAGTCCTTCGGCCAGCGGGACGTCGAGGCCCCGGCGGCCGAGCGACTTCATCGCCGCGATGGCCTGTGGATTGCGCGCCGCCAGTGTCCGCGCATACGTCATGGCATGCTCGACAAGCACCGCTTCCTCAACCACAACACTTACCAGGCCCCATTCGCGCGCTGTTATCGCGTCCAGCCACTCGGCGCTGTACATCAGGTGTAGGGCTCTCCGTAGGCCGATCAGGCGAGGCAAACGCTGAGTACCGCCCCATCCTGGAATCAGTCCGTACTGCGCATGCTGATCCCCGAAACGCGCTGTGGCGGCGGCGACTACGACATCGCACGCCATCATGAGCTCAAGCCCGCCGGCGAGGCATAGGCCGTGCACTACCGCTACGATTGGCAAGCGCGAGTTCTCGAGAGCAGTGAGCGCGTCGTGTCCTGCGGTGATGAAAGCTTCGAGGGTGGCGCGGGTTTCGCGCGCCGCGAGGACTTCGTCCAGATCCGCACCGGTGCAGAAATGCTTGCCGTTAGCTTTGAGCATGACGACACGACACTGAGCGTTCGCGTCCAAGGATCGCATCGCCGCAGATAGGCTGTCCGCCAGACCACGCGATACGCAGTTGAACTTGCCGGGACGATTTAGCGTCACCACACCGATATCGCCTTGCAGCTCGGTGAGGACGGGCGACTCTTCGGCCATCAGCCCCCCCGTCTAGTACGGTACCGCCACGCGCCCGATCTTCTCGCGCGCGATGATCATCTTCTGGATCTGTTCCGTGCCGTCACCGATCTGCAGGCCCATCACATCGCGCAGCCGCTGCTGATGCGGCAGGTCCATGGTGTAGCCGGAATGGCCGTGCGTCAGGAGGCAGCGGTGGATCGTCTCGAAGGCGGTCTTGGGAGCCCACCACTTGCACATCGCGGCTTCCGACGTGTGGGGCTTGCCTTGGTCGCGCAGCCACAACGTCCGATAGCAGAGAAGCCGTGCGGCGGTGAGCAGCGTTTCCGCCTCGGCCAGAGGTTCGGTCACGCCTTGATAGCGCGCCAGCGGATGGCCGAAGGCCTGGCGCCCAGTTACGTACCGCCACGTTTCCTCGAGCGAGGCGGCGGCCGGCGCCAGTACCTGCAGCCCAATCAAGGCTCGGCTATAGTCGAAGCCCTGCATGACCGTGCGGAAGCCCTCGCCCTCGCCGCCGATGCGCCATTCGTCAGGCACCTTAACGTCCTGGAAGAAGACGGATCCCCGGCCGACCACCTTCGAGCCAACATCGTTGAAACTGGAACGGCTGATGCCGGGCCGATCGAGCGGCACATGAAAGGCGGTCACACCACGAGCACCTGAGCTTGCCTCCCCTGTGCGGGCGAAGACCACGATCGATTCCGCCTGCGCGATCATCGAAATCGACGTCTTCTCGCCATCGAGCACGTAGCCGTCGTTGGTGCGGTGCGCCTTAAGCTGGAGATTTGCCGCGTCAGAACCGCCACGGGGCTCGGTCAGGCCCAGCGCCACAACTGTCTCGCCGCGACAAATCCTCGGTACGACCTCCTTCGCAACCTCCTTGGGCGCGTGGTGCACCAAGATTGAGCCCATCAGGGAGCCCAATAGCTGAACGTAGGCGACGCTGAGATCGGCCGCTGCCACGCCCTCGATCACGAGCCCAGCCGTTACCCCGTCGGCGTCGAGCCCGCCGAAGGCCTGTGGCAGGTCGACCCCAATCAACCCGAGGCCGCCCATCTCCCTGATCATTGACGCGGCAATGCGTCCATCCTTCTCGCGAGCGATATAACCGGGCGCAAGCTTCTCCGCGCCGAAGCGCCGCGCGGTCTCGCCGATCAGTTGCTGCTCGTCGGTCAGGGAAAAGTCCAACCTTCAGCTCCTACTTGACGAAGTCGCGGAAGCGCGGCGGACGCTTTTCGTTCAGAGCCTTAACACCTTCCTGGGATTCGGCGGTTGCATAGTAAAGTCGCAGCGCCTGCATCCCCAAGCCGCCGATGCCGCGAATGCTCTCGCTGTCGGCGTTGAAAGAACGCTTGGCGATGGCGATAGCTGTCGGGCTGCGCTGCACGAGCTCCGAACACCAGGCGTCGACTTCGGCATCGAGTTTGTCGTCAGGCACCACAGCGTTGACCAACCCCATCTCCAGCGCCTGGCGCGCCGTATAGCGCCGGCACATGTACCAAATTTCACGCGCCTTCTTCTCTCCGACCACGCGCGCCAGATACGCGGTGCCGAACCCAGGGTCGACAGATCCCATCTTTGGTCCCACTTGGCCGAAAATGGCGCTTTCGGCGGCGATGGTTAGGTCGCAGATGGTCGCCAGTACGTTGCCGCCGCCAATCGCGTATCCGCGCACCTTGGCGATCACGGGCTTGGGCACATCCCGCATGACGCTGTGCAATTCTTCGACCGGCATGCCGATTGTGCCGCGCGTCGATCCGTCGCCGTATTGGCCGGTGTGATCGGACTGATCGCCACCAGTACAGAACGCCCTGTCACCGGCGCCTGTTAGCACTATGGCGCCGACATCGGCGTCCCAGCCCGCTTTGAGAAAAGCGTCTAACAGCTCAAGAACGGTGCGCGGGCGGAATGCGTTATGGACACGCGGCCGGTTGATCGTGATCGTGGCGACGTGAGCGGCCTGCCCATACAAGATGTCCTGATAGTCCATTGCCCTAACCCTGCATCGTGAGGCCGCCGGAAACACTAATGGTCTGGCCGGTGATAAAGTTGGCATCGTCGCTCAGCAGCAGGCAAACAATTCCCGGGTAGTCGTCCGGCTGCGCTAGGCGGCGCAGCGGTATCGCCTTCATCAGAGCGTCGGCAAGCCCTCCCGCGGATTCGCTGACGGTCGCGAACAGCGGGGTATCGGTCGGGCCTGGGCAGATGGTGTTGAACACGATGCCTTGCCGGGCCGCCTCCCGGGCCAATGTCTTGCTGAACGCCGCAATTCCGCCCTTGCATGCGGAATACACGGCCTCTCCGGAAGAGCCGACACGGCCGGCGTCCGAAGCAATGCTGACAACGTGACCTCTGCCCTGTTTGGCCATCTTCTTGAGTACGACATGCGTGACGTTGAGTGGTCCCCAGAGGTTGATGTCGATGACTTTGCGCCAGAGATCCCGATCGCTATCAACAAAGCGCACCGCCTTGTCCCAACCAGCGTTATTGACCAAACCTGAAACAGGTCCGGCAACCGCCTCAAACGCGTCGACTGCAAATTCCACCGCGGCATAGTCCACGATGTCGACCTCATGACTGCTCGCCTTCCCTCCATTGTCCCGAAGCTTGCGCGCAGCTGACTCGGCCGCCTGGCCGTTGATGTCAAATATGCCAACAACTGCACCTTCCGCCGTCAGACGCCGGGCGATTGCCTGGCCGATGCCGCTGGCACCTCCGGTGACAATGACAGGCTTTCCTTCAAGTCCACGCATCGCGACCTGATCCTCCTAGTAGTGCAGCGGCCAGATCATAAGGTTTCGCACCCAGGTAGATCAGCGCCACCTAGCGGCCTTCATCAGACGCCGACCGGCACTTCACTTTCAAGCGTCTATTAGAAACGCTACGCGGGCCGTGCAAGCGAGTCAAGAGCCGGGGGTGCCGGCTCTAGCTGACCCAGAGCTTGCGCAACGGTTGCTTTCCCCCAGAATGGGCGGATCGCAAACGTTGACTAAGGCTGCCCTGAACTTCTAACATCCATTAGAGATTCGGGTCGTCAATCGTAGATATCAAGAAACTGCTGAATCACGCATTCAGCGTCTCTATCAAGAGTTGGCGAATTCGGACGCTGCTTTAGGGAGGGCTGCCCAGAATGGCCGAGCAGAAGGAAATTCGCATCGTCGTAACCTCAGGCCGCTGCCAGGGACACAACCGGTGCAAGATGATCGCGCCGAACTTGTTTGAGCTAGATGAGTTTGGCCACGCGCGGGCTGTCGGCGACGGCAAAGTGCCTCCAGGCCTTGAAGACAAGGCACTTCTCGCCGAAGCCAACTGCCCAGAGTATGCGATCAAGATTTTGAGTGCCTAGCTCAAGGAGGCTACCATGACTGATCGACCGCCTGCCTCAGATTGGACCACGGACTTCGACCACCTAGATGCGCGTTGGGTTGCCGAGCCGTATCCAATTTGGGATGAGTTGCGCCAGAAATGCCCCATCGCTCACACTGATCGGTACGGCGGAGTCTATTTCCCTAGTCGGTATGCCGACATCCGCAGGATCGCATACGATACTGAGCACTTCTCTTCGCGCCAAGTAGTGGTTCGGGAAAAACCGCCGCGCGCTCCTTCAGGCCCCGAAAAGGCAGTACCTTCTCCTGAGAAGGCAATACCTTCCACCTCAGCGTCGACATTGGCGTCGCCGCCAATCACCTCGGACCCGCCTCATCATCGGCCTGCGCGTATGCTGTTGTTGCCTGCGTTCACGCCCGACGCGATACGTCGCCTCGAGTCGAAGACACGCCAAGTATGCCGTACGCTCATCGATCGGTTCGCATCAGATGACGGTTGCGATGCTGCAACAGACTACGCGCAGCATATTCCCGTCACTGTCATAGCGCATATGCTGGGATTACCAGAAAGCGATGGCGACACATTCCGATACTGGGTGCGACTGCTCTTGCACGATGGCGTCGCGGATGATGCCGCCTTTAGCCAGGCGCTCCATGAAATGGACGAGTACTTCAGGCGACAGATTGCCCATCGCCGTGTTAGTGGTGGAGACGATCTCATTACGTTCCTGCTCAGAGCGCGCATGGAAGATCAACCCCTTTCCGAAGAGCACATACTTGGGACGCTCCGCCTTCTTTTGATCGCAGGCATCGACACGACGTGGAGCGCTATTGGCTCCTGCCTTTGGCATCTTGCCCAGCACCGGGATGATTGCCACCGGCTGATCGAAGAGCCCGCGCTGATGCCTGTTGCAGTGGAAGAGTTCTTGCGAGCCTATGCGCCAGTGACCATGGCAAGGAAGATCGCCAAAGAAACGACCGTCGGCGGATGCCCCTTCAGAGAGCGCGAGATGGTGTTGCTGTCGTTCCCATCGGCAAACCGCGACCCGGAGGTCTTTCCGCAGCCCGACCAAGTGCTGATTGATCGAGTTGAGAATCGACACGTCGCGTTCGGACTAGGGATCCATCGTTGCATCGGCTCGAATCTCGCCCGCATGGAGATTACCGTTGCGATCGAAGAATGGCTGGCGCGAATTCCCAAGTTCGAGCTTGGCGACCCCAGCTCAGTGACCTGGTCACACGGACCGGTACGCGGGCCTCGAAGACTTCCGATAGTCTTCAGGTGACTCTGGTTTGCTTGGCAAACTGTTGACGCTCTCACATTGCGCGAGACTGTCCTTCTCGGCTGAAATGCTATTGCTCAACCGCTTTGCTCCGCGTTGCCGAAACCTCAGGCGGCGCATTGTCGGGCCAGTTCGGTATGACAGCTGATGTTTCGATGGGAATTGGTGACCGCAGCAGAGCCGATGACGGAGCTTTGGATGCCAATTTCTCCAAGGTCCTGGCGGAATAGCCCGCATGATGTCCGCTGTTGTTTGTTTCTCAAACTAAAGGGCGAAATCGAATGGTCGCGCGGATGGAGATGCTCTCAATTGATGAGGCGAAAACCGTAGCCCGGGAGTGCGGCATTCGGGAATCGATGGCCGGCCTCAGCGTCTATCGAACGTTGTTGCGCCATCCTAAACTCGCGTCTGCGGTCAACCATCTGCTTACCACGCTCCTGTTCGCAGGCAACAAGCTAGACGTCCGACTACGCGAGCTGCTGATCATGCGCATAGGGTGGACTACGGGCGCTGAGTATGAGTGGACTCAGCATTGGCATTTCGCAGAACGCGTCGGGCTGCCGCCGGAGGATGTCATCGCGGTCCGCGATTGGCGTCCGTCGAAGCGGCTTAGCGCAGCAGATCGAGCGGTGCTGGCGGCGGTCGACGATACGCTTGAGCGCGGCAAGATTTCGGATGCGGTGTGGGCCGAGTGCGTGCGACACGTCGGCAGCCCTGAGCAGTTACTTGAAATGGTCATCGCGATCGGGAACTGGAACATGTTCGCACAGCTTCTTCGAAGTCTCGAGGTTCCCTTGGAAGAGGGCGTGAAGGGCTGGCCGCCCGATGGAAAGATTCCCAACGGAGGGAATACCTAGTGTCAAGACTGCCCGGCCGGGGACAACCAGCATGTGTCCCACGGCATTCGATGACGATCCAAACCTGTTGAGTTCGCATAGGAAAGGTCAGCGTATGAACTGGTCTTGGTGGATTCTGATGAGGATAGGGGTGGGCTGACACCAAGACCTTCAGAAGGAAAATCATCCGGTGATCCTGCTCGCCCGCGGTGGCGACCAAACCCAGCGTAAGTCTAGCGTCCGGAGGTGCACGGAAATCGGAGTACTCGTTTACATGTAGGCCCCCTTCAAATAACCATTGTTGCTAGGTAAGCGAACCGGGGAAGCCAAGAGGACTGGCCGGGGGGTGACTAGATGCGACGATAGATCATGTTATTGATTTAGGCTGCATATCGGTATGATGAGTCATGAAGTGGCGGCGCCACCAGGACCGGATCCGGGCATAAACGCTCCCGCGTTGGTGGATTTGAGCCAATTTACGTTGCTCCCAAAGGGGGTTGGAGTGAGTCAAGAAGTATCGGCGCGGTCCCGTCGTGCGTCCCATCCTAAATCAGCGATCACTAGGCAGCGCATCCTCGACGCAGCTGCGCGCGCGTTCAGCCTTAAGGGATACGCTGCAACTACCGTCAACGATATTGCGCTGATCGCCGAGATGCAGGGGGGAAGCATCTACTACTATTTCGAGTCGAAGGATGACATCCTGCAGGAGGTGCTTGATGTAGGCATTACTCGAGTCTTCTCCGCTGTTCGTTTAGCTATCGGGTCATTGGCAGGCACGGCAGCATTCAGTGAAAAGCTCGAAGCGGCGGTGACGGCGCATCTGACAATGCTTTTGCAGCAGGGCGACTATACGTCGGCCAACATACGAGTGTTCGAGCAAGCACCTGACGCCGTCAAACGACAGAATCGAAAGCTCCGCGCGGCATACGGTGAGTACTGGGGTAGGCTATTTTCCGAGGGACAGCGCTCTGGAGCGATTCGAAAGGATGTCGACTTGATGATATTGCGCTTGTTGCTGCTCGGTGCAATGAACTGGGCGGTTACATGGTATCGACCAGATTCCTTGCCAGTTTCCAATTTGGCCCAGAAGATCTGCGATATCGTGCTAAGTGGCGCAAGCTTGGACAGCAATCATCTTTTGATCTCTCCTAGAGGACGACGTGCCCGATCTTGAAGGGATATGTGCAGATGGCCCATGGCGTTGCGGGTAATTGCCCACCCGGGGGGGCAGGGGATTCGCATATCGGAATTCGTGATGTATAGCAGTGGCTTGCGCTGGATTTGCGGCATTCTTTCCGATTCTGTCGGAGAGAAGAAGCATGGCCCAGTTGAAGCAGTTGCGAGCAGTGTTTTCGACGATCCCCGATCCGCGCGCGATGAACGCGCGCCATCGGCTGTTCGACATCATCGTCATGGCGCTGTGCGGCACGTTGGCCGGCGCCAAGACCTGCTTTCAAGTCGCCGAGTTCGCTCGATCCAAGGAAGAGTTCCTGACAAGGCTTCTGGCGCTGGAGCATGGCGTGCCGAGCCACGACACCTTCAGCCGCTTGTTCCGTATGCTCGACCCGCAAGCCTTCGAAGCCGCCTTCCGCGGCTTCACCAGCTTGTTCTTCGAAGCGCTCGGCAAGGACGCGGTGGTGGCCTTCGATGGCAAGGCGATCCGCAACGCCATCGAGGAGGGCGGCCGCTTCTGTCCCCTGCACATCGTCAATGTCTGGGCTTGCGACGCCGGTCTGGCGCTGGCGCAGTTCAAGGCGCCCAACCGCAACGAAGTCGCCGGCGCGCTCGAAGTGCTCGACCTGCTGTCGATCGCCGGCGCCTTCGTCACCGCCGACGCGCTGCATTGCCGGCCCGACATCGCCCAGGCCATCCTCGACAAGGACGCCGACTACGTGCTCGCCCTCAAGGCCAACCGTCCCAAGCTGCTCGCCGACGTCAAACGGCGCCTCGAACAAGCCACAACGCCGAGCCGCGACGAGCAGCCCGCCACGCGCAGCCATGGCCGCTGGGAACGACGCCGCATCAGCGTCGTGCGCGCCCCCGGCCTGGCCGAGGCGCACGACTTCCCCGGCGTGCGCGCCATCGCCTGCGTCGAGACCTGGCGTGACACGACGCGGCTGCCCAGAAAGCCCAAGCTCAAGTTCTTTGTGCTCTCCCGCTTCGTCTCCGCCAGACGCCTGCGCCACATCGTGCGCGCCCACTGGGGCATCGAGAACAATCTCCACTGGTGCCTCGACGTCACCTTCGGCGAGGACAAGGCGCGAGCCCGCATGGATCACGCCCCCGAGAACCTCGCCACCCTGCGCAAGATCGCGCTCAATATGCTCCAGGCGCACCCCGCCAAGATGCCTCTCACGCACAAAATCCTGCGCGCCGGGTGGCGCGACGACTTCCTGCTCGAACTCTTCGCTCATGCCGCCAAACCAAAGCCCGCGTAGGCTGTTTCCATATGCGAATGCCCTGCCCGGGGGGGGAGGTCACGAGAGCCAGCGCTTGCGCCGGCGGTAGTGCTTGACGTCGCGGTAGGATTTACGCGTGCCGACCTCGTTCAGGCCGAGATAGAACTCCTTGATGTCGGAGTTCGTGCGCAGCTTCTCGGCGTCGCCCTCGAGCACGACGCGGCCGTTCTCCATCACATAACCATGATCGGCGATGCCCAGCGCCATGGTGGCGTTCTGCTCGACCAGCAGCACGGTCAGCCGCTCCTGCTTCACCAGGCGCTGCACGATGGCGAAGATCTCCTCGACCAGCATCGGCGCCAGGCCGAGCGACGGCTCGTCGAGCAGCACGACCTTTGGCTTGCTCATCAGCGCGCGGCCGATCGCCAGCATCTGCTGCTCGCCGCCGGACAGATAGCCCGATTGCTGGCCGCGCCGCTCCTTCAGGCGCGGAAAGTAGCTGTAGACCATGTCGATGCCCTGGCGGATCGACTTGATGTCCGGCTGGATGTGGCCGCCGGCGATCAAATTCTCCTCGGTGGTCAGATGCTCGAAGACGCGGCGGCCTTCGAAGACCTGGGCGATACCCAGCTTGGTGACGTCGGAGGCGCGCTTGCCGTTGAGCCGCTGGCCGGCGAGCTCGATCGAGCCCTTGGTGATCTCGCCGCGCTCGCTATAGAGCACGCCGGAGATCGCCTTGAGCGTCGTCGTCTTGCCGGCGCCGTTGGCGCCGAGGATGGTGGTGATGGCGCCTTCGCGCACCTCGACCGACACACCCTTCAATACGAGGATGACCCGGTCGTAGACGACTTCGATGTTGTTCAGGCTCAGCATGATCCTGTGCGCCGGTGAGAAAAATGGGCGAAGCCCGATGGCCTCGCCCCGAGCGTGCCAGATCAGGTTCGCTTGGCGTCAGCCTCGATGTGCTTCTTCAAGATGTCGGGATAGGCGCGGAACCAGTCGGTTCCCTTGGTCAGCTTGCCGCCCTTGACGGTGAAGATCTGTACCCAGCCGCCACCCTCGTGGTCGGCTGCGGTCAGCTCCATCGGCGGCATCAGCCCGCCGAGGGTCACGCCCTTGACCTTCTCCATGCCGTTCTTGACGTCCTCGCCGGTGATCGTGCCACCGCCCTTAGCCTTAAGCGCGTTGCGGATCGCCTCGACATGCACGGCCATGTGGAAGATGCCGCGGTTGTAGTAGACCGTGGATTGCATCTCCTTGGGCGGCTGCTTGCCAGCCTTCTTGTACATTTCGACGATGTCCTTATGGACCTGATAGTCGGTGCCGACACCGGCGAACTGGATGGTGCTGTAGCCTTCAGCCACGGCGCCGCCGCCGGCAGCCTCAAGATCGGCCTCAGCCGAACCCCACACCAGCGCGATAACGTTCGACAGCCGGAAGCCGACCCGCTTGAACTCCTTGATGGACACCGACGGCGAGCGGCCAAACAGGTGGGCGATCACGAAGTCGGCGCGGAAGCGCTGCGAAATGTCGAGCACCTGTGCGCCCATCTCGACGCCCGGCGCCGGCACGGCGAAGGTCCTGAGCTCGAAGCCCTCCAGCTTGGCGAGGTCCTCGAGGACCACCAGTGGCTCCTTGCCGGCCGGATTGTCGTAGAACAGGTAGGCGATCTTCTTGCCCTTGAGGTTGCCGTTGAACTTGTCCTTAGCGAACTTCACGGCCGCGGCCGCCTGCGACCAGTAGGTCGCCGCGACCGGGAACAGGTAGGGATAGCGTTTGCCGTCGGCGCCTGCGGCCGTGCCGAAGCCGGGCGCCGTGCCGGGAACCTTGTCCTCGGTCAGCTTGGTGGTCAGCGCCATGGTATGCGGCGTGCCGTAGAGCAGCACGCTAACCGCGCCTTCCTTTTTGAAGCGCTCGTAGGACTCTATGCCCTGCGGTACTTTGTATTCGTGATCGATCTCAACTATGCGCAGCTTGTAGCCCTCGATGCCACCGCGCGAGTTGATCAGCTCCGCATAGTCGTGGCTGCCGGGACACATCACCACGCCCACCGTCTGCGTCGCACCAGTGCGGTCGCACTGCAGGCCGACGACGATCTCCTTCTGTTGCGCCATGGCTGGCAATACCAGTCCCAGCGCGAGGGCGCCCGCCGCGATGGCTGCGGCGCCAGTTAGCCGAATGCTCAGCATGTCACCCTCCCTATTGATCAGACGAACTCAGTACGAAAACGGCCAGACCCGGAAGTAACTGCGGATATTGCGCCACAGGCGGTTGAGGCCCTCGGGCTCGAGCACCAGGAAGATGATGATCAAGAGGCCGAAGGCGCCCAACCGCACCGCCGGGATAATGTTGTTCAGCTCCTGCACGGTGAACAGCAGGACACCGAAATTCTCCATGAACAGCCGAATGACGATCGGCAGCAGCGTGACAAAGATCGCGCCGAAGATCGAGCCCAGAACCGAGCCCTGGCCGCCGATGATGATCATCGCCAGATAGTCGATCGAGGTCGTGATCAGGAAGTTCTCGTAGTTCGCCACGCCGTAGAGATAGGTGTAGAGCACGCCGGTCACGCCGGCGTAGAACGAGGAGATCGCGAAGGCGAGCATCTTGTACTTGAAGATGTCGATGCCGATGATCTCGGCGGCGATGTCCTGGTCGCGGATCGCCACGAAGGCGCGGCCGACGCGGCTGCGCACCAGGTTCAGCGTGGCGACGATGGCCACCACGGCGACGACGAGGAAAAGATAGTAGAGTTCGCGGTGCTCCTTGAGCACGAAGCCGAACAGCGTCGGGCGCGGCACCTCGATCGAGGCCTGCGAACCGCCGGAGATCCACGGCACATGGTTGATCGTCCATTCGATGATCAGCTGCGCCGCGAGCGTGGCGATCGCGAGGTACAGGCCCTTGATGCGCAGCGATGGCACGCCGACGATCGCGCCGATCGCCGCGGCCATGAAGCCGGCGGCCGGCAGGGTGACCCAGAACGGCAGACCGAGCTTCACCGCGAGGTTGGCGGCGGTGTAGGCGCCGACCGACATGAAGGCGGCGTGACCGATGGAGATCTGGCCGGTGTAGCCGACCAGGATGTTCAGCCCGAGCGCGCCGACCACGGCGATCAGGATGAAGTTGACGATCGAGGTGTAGTACTCGGCCGACTGCGCGCCGGCCAGCAAGGTCAGAAGCGGCGGCAGGGCGACAAAGAGCACGGTGAAAACGACCACCGTCCAGCGTCCGATCGGCAGCGGATAGAGCGCCTGATCGGCCTTGTAGCTGGTCTTGAAGTAGCCCGACTCGCGATGGAACATCAGACGCGCTCGATCTTGCGTTTGCCGAAGATGCCGTAAGGCCTGACCATCAACGCCAGGATCATCAGCACGTAGGGCGCGAAGTCCTTGGTGCCGCCGCCGACCTCGGGATCGAGATAGCCGGCGGCGACGTTCTCGACGATGCCGATGATCAGGCCGCCGACCACCGCGCCGG
>CAYTFW010000132.1:0-18470 GCA_964437145.1 uncultured Rhizobiaceae bacterium | reverse complement strand
CGGTTATAGAAGTCCCTTCGACGCCTTCAGCGTGGCGATCGCGGCGGCATCGAGGCCCGCCTCGCGCAGGATCGCCTCGCCGTGCTCGCCCAACGCCGGCGCGGGCTTCGGCGTGCGGCTTTGCGCGAAGCTCAGCCGGATCGGGTTGTTGATCTGCCGTGGCGCTTCGGCCACGTCGGCCTCGATGATCGCGCCGGCATGCACCGCCTGCTCGTCGGTCGCCAGATCCTGCACGCGGCCGATGACGCCGAAGGTGATGTTCTCCGCTGCCAGGCGCGCGAGCCAATCCTCGTAATCGCGCTTGAGGAAGACGCCGTCGAAGATCGTCACCAGATCCCGGGCGTTGGCGCGCCGCGCCGGAATCTCGGCGAAGCGCGGATCGTTCTCCAGCTCCGGCACTTCCAGCGCGCGGCACAGCGGGGCCCATAGCTTGTCCTCGCGCACGATGGTGAGCTGCAGCCAGCGGTCGTCGCGCGTGCGGTAGATGTTGCCCAGCGCCGAGCGCGGCCGATCGCGCGGCGGGCGCGGTGCCAGGAACGCGCCGACCAGCGCGCCCTGGGCGAAGACACCGTTGGACCACAGGCCGTTGGCGTAGAGGGACGTGCCGACCCAGCTGCCCTCGCCGGTCTTCTCGCGATGCATCAGCGCCATCAGGATCGAGGCGAAGAGCGCCACCGACGTCGCGCGATCGCCCTGCGCCGGCGCCGCGGTGCCCGGCGGACCGCCTTCATAACGCTGAACATCAAAGAGTCCGGAGCGCGCGAAATACGCCGTGGCGTCGAAACCCGGCCGGTCGCGATCCGGCCCGCTCTCGCCATAGCCCGTCAGCGAGGCGTAGATCAGGCGCGGATTGATCGCCTTGCAGTCCTCGTAGCGCAGCCGCAGCCGCTCGCGTACCGGCGGCGGGAAGTTGATGATCAGAACATCGGATTGCGCGATCAGCCGGTCGAGCGCCGCGCGTGCGGCCTGCTGCTTGAGGTCGAGCGCGATCGAACGCTTGTGCCGCGAGTCCATCGCCCAGGGATAGTTGATCGCGCCTTTGGGATAGCTCGGCGAGTCCGTCATGATGGCGCGGTTGGGATCACCCTCCGGCCCCTCGACCTTGATCACGTCGGCGCCGTAGTCGGCGAGGATCACGGCCGCCGCTGGTGCTGCGATAAACGAGGAGATGTCCAGCACCTTGAGGCCGGCGAACGGAAGGGTCTGATCGGTCATCGCATATCCATGTCGGTCAGGCCGCCGCACCCGTCTCGCGCAGCGCGGCGATCTCGCTGTCGGTATAGCCCGCCTCACGCAGGATGGCGTCGGTATGTTCGCCCAGTTCCGGTGGGCGGCGCGGCGGCAGCTTGCCGCTGGCTTCGATCTCGAGCGGATTGGCGAGCGCGCGCGGCAGGTCGGCGCGACCGGTCTCGACGAAGGCGCCGACGGCGACCGCCTGGGGATCGGCGACCACGTCACGCAGGCTGGCGATGATGCCGAAGGTGATGCCCTCGGCGCCGAGGCGCCGCTTCCACGTCGCGAGGTCGTCGGCCGCGAAGGTCGCGTCGAGGATCGGCTGCAGCAGCTTGGCGTTGGCTTGCCGCGTCGGCCGCTCCCGGAAGCGCGGATCATCGACCAGCTCAGGATGACCGATGGCGCGGCAGAACAGCGGCCATTGCTTGTCCTCGCGCACGAGAACCAGCGACAGCCATCGGTGATCGCGCGTGCGATAGGTGCCGACCAGCGCGTTGCGCGTCTCGGTGCGCGGACGCCGCGGATCGCCGAAGCCGCCGGCGAGGCCCGCCTGCACCAGGCTGCCATTCGACCACAGGCCGTTATGGATCAGGCTGGTGGCGACGCGGCTGCCCTTGCCGGTCCGCTCGCGCGCGTAGAGCGCCATCATGATGCCGCCGAACAGCGTCATCGCCGTCGGATGATCGCCCTGCGCCGGCAAGGTGAGGATCGGCGGGCCGTCGGCCACGCGCATGGCGTCGATGATGCCGGTGCGACCGAAATAGGCGGTGACGTCGTAGCCCGGCTGGTTGGCCTCGTCGCCCGCCTCGCCATAGCCCGAGAGCGAGGCGTAGATCAGCCGCGCGTTGAGCGGCGCCACGTCCTCGTAGCGCAGCTTCAGCCGCGTTCGCACCGGCGGCGGGAAGTTGGTGATCAGCACGTCGGCGCGCGCGATCAACCGGTCGAGCGCGGCGCGTCCCTGCGTGTTCTTCAGATCGAGCGCGATCGAGCGTTTGCCACGCGCGTCGAGCTCCCAGCCGTAATTCACCGGCGCCACCGGCATGCCCGGCGAGTCGCTGGAGCGGCGATGCGGATCGCCGTCGAGCGGCTCGACCTTGATCACGTCGGCGCCGAAATCGCCCAGCACCACCGCCGTCGCCGGCGCGGCAATGAAGGAGGCGATGTCGAGGACGCGCAGACCCGTCAGCAGCGGCGCCACGCTCATCCCACGGCTCCGCTCCGGCGCAGCGCCGCGATGTCGGAGTCGCCGTAGCCGAGGTCGCGCAGGATCGCGTCGGTATGCTCGCCCAGGTCAGGCGCCGGTTGCGCCGCGCGCTGCTCGGCGAAGTCAACACGCAGCGGATTGGCGATGCTGCGTGGCAGGGCGGGATTGGCCGTGGCGCGCACCGCGCCCGCCGCTACGGGTTGCGGATCGTCGGCGATGTCGGCCAGGCGATTGATGTCGCCGAAGGTGATGCCGACCGACTTGAACAGCGCGCCCCATTCAGCGAGCGTCTTGGTGGCGAAGATCGGATCGAGGATCGCGGTGAGCGCGGCACCGTTGGCGCGGCGCGTCGGCATCTCCTTGAAGCGCGGATCGTCCATCAGGTCTTGGCGGCCGATCACCTTGCAGAGCACCGGCCACATCTTCTCCTCGCGCGCCAAGGCGAGGTTCAGCCAGCGTTCGTCCGATGTGCGGTACTGGTTGACCACCGCCGAGCGCGGACGCGTGCGCGGCGGGCGATTGGGCAGCACGGCGCCCAGCAGCGCGCCCTGCGCCAGGATGCCGTTGGCCCACAGACCGTTGCCCAGCAGCGAGGTGCCGACCTCGGCGCCCTTCCCGGTGCGATCGCGTTGACGTAACGCGATCATGATCGAGGCGAAGAGCGCGGTGGCGGTGGCGTGATCGCCCGAGCCCGGCGCCGAGAAGGCCGGCGGCGCGCCCTCATACGTCATCGCGTCGAGCAGGCCGGCGCGCGCGAAATAGGCGGTGGCGTCGAAGCCAGGCTGGCCGGCATCGGGGCCGGTCTCGCCATAGCCGGTGAGCGAGGCGTAGATCAGCCGCTCGTTCAACGGCCGCAGATCCTCAGCGCGCACCTTCAGGCGTTCGCGCACGGCCGCCGGGTAGTTCACGACGGCAATGTCGGCCTTGGCCACGAGCTTCTCGAAGGCGGCGCGGCCCTCGGTGTTCTTCAGGTCGACGGCGAAGGAGCGTTTGCCGCGGCTGGTGAACTCCCAGCAGAAATTCACCGGATGCGGCGGCACACCGTGGGACTGGCCGAAGCGGCGGAAAGGATCACCCTCGACCGGCGGTTCGACCTTGATCACGTCGGCGCCGAAATCACCGAGGATGGTGGCCGCCGCCGGCCCGGCGACGAAGGTCGCCACGTCGAGCACCAGCAGCCCGGAAAACGGCAGGCTCTCGTCCGTCATGATCCGCGTCTCTCCCCGAGCGGTCGAGGCAACACCACGCGCCCGGCCACCGTCAACACGTCGCCCTCACCGCGCGCCACCCTGCGAAAGGCGCCACAGCATCGCGGCCGCGATCGCGGCGATCGCCACCGCCACCACGGCATAGGCCGCGGTGAAGCTGCCGGCGATCTGCACGATGGCGCTGAAGACCGCCGGGCCGACGACGATGCCCGCGAACATGAAGGCGGTGATGCCGCCGCTGGCCTCCGCGGTACGACCGGCCGGCGCGCGCCGCGCCACCTCGCCGTAGACCACGCCGGCCCAGCCGATGGTGGCGGCGCCGAGCACGACGCTGACGGCGAGGATGGCGATCGACGGCCAGTCGATGGTGAAGCGCGTCACCACCATCGTGGCGAGCGCCGCGACGATGGCCAGACCGGCCAACACTAGCATGGGCCGACCGGTCCAATCGGAGACCGCGCCCCAGACGACGCGGCCGGCGACACCGGAGATCTGCGCCACCGCCAGCGCGAAGCCGGCGGCGGTCAGCGACAGGCCGATCTCCACCAGATACGTGACATAGAAAGCCGAGACGGCGATCTGCCCGGCCGAGAGCGTCGCCGCCGCCAGCGCGATCAACCACAGATCGGGGTGACGCCAGATCAGCGCCATGCCGCCCCACAACCCAGGCAGGTTCACCGGGCGAACCGGGTCGCGGTCGCTGTCCATGTCGCGGCGCCAGAGCTGGATCACGAGCAAAGACAGCAGCGTGGCCGCCGCCACGGCGATCAACGCGCCACGCCAGCCCCACATAAGGGTCAGCGCCGGCAGGACGGCGCCGGCCAGGGCGCCGCCCAGCGGCACGCCGGTCTGCTTGATCGACATCACGGTGCTCATGACCTTGGGCGGCGTGACGCGGAACAGCAGATGCGAGCTCGCGGGCGACGGCGCACCCATGCCGAGGCCCATGATCACGGCGCAGAGCATCAGGCCGGCGACATGGCCGCTCAGCGCCAGGCCCAGCCCGATGACCCCCGTCAGCAGGCTCACCTGGCAGACCCGGATGGGCCCGAAGCGCGGCACCAACGCGCCGCCGATCAGGGCGGAGAGCATGCCGCAGGCGAACAGCACCATGGTGTAGATGCCGATATTCGCCGGCGCGATGCCGGCCTCGGGCGCGATCGCCGGCGCCAGCACGGCGATCGACGCCGCGCCGACCGAGGCCACCGACTGAACGGCGAGCATGACGCCCAGGGACGGGCCGACAGCACGCAGACTCGCGAGGGATGCGGACGTCATGCGCGCGCACCCTAACACCGCCCGGCGAGACCTGCCGTGCCGATGCGTCAAGGCTGACTCCGGAATTCTCATGGTCGGCGGGATGGCGCAGGATGGTGACATGCATGTCCCGACTGATTTCACGCTGCGGACGACGCGCCTCCTGCTGCGCGCCTTCACGCCGCAGGACGCCCAGCGCGTCTTCGAGATCCGGTCGGATTTCGAGGTCACGCGCATGCTGGTATTCCCGGCCTACCCGCCAGTGCTGGAACACGTCGCCGCCTGGCTGAGAGAGCACGCGGTCGAATGGCGGGCAGGCACGGCCTATCGTTTCGCCGTCGTGGCCGACGGCCGGGTCATCGGCTGCGCCGATGTCGACGGGATCGAGGACGGGTGCGGCGAGCTCGGTTACTGGCTCGAGCGGGACCACTGGGGTCGCGGTCTGGCCAGCGAAGCCGCCGACGCGGTGCACGATTTTGCGAACCGGACCCTGGGGCTGCGCCGGCTGGTGGCCGGCCACGCCGCCGACAATCCCGCCTCGGGCCGTATCCTCGTCCGCCTGGGCTTCCGCTGGATCGAGGACCGCACGATCTGGTACCGGTCACGTCAGGCGCTCGTCCCGCGTCGCTACTACGTGTTCGACGGCAACGAAAAAGCGTGAGAGCCTGATGGCCATGGACAACCACCGTAGCGATCTCGCGGCCGCACAAGCCTCTGCCTGGGCGGAAATCGGTGCCCCGGGCACATGGTGGAGCGGCGCCGAGCGTGTGGCGATCGCCGCCGAGACACGCCATGCCGCCGGCTGTCGGCTCTGCACGGCGCGCAAAGAGGCGCTGTCGCCATCAATGGTCGCGGGCGATCATGACTCGCTGGGCGTGCTGCCCACCTCGGCGGTCGAAGCGATCCATCGCATCCGCACGGATCCGGGTCGACTTGGCGAAAGCTGGTATCGCGGCGTCATCGCGGCCGGCCTCGATGAGGAGCGTTATGTCGAGCTGGTTTCGGTGTTGGCCGTAACCGTCGCCGTCGACACCTTCCGGCGCGCGGCCGGCCTTGCGCCGTGGCCCTTGCCGCGGGCGCAGACGGGCGAGCCGTCGCGGCGCCGTCCGGCGGGCGCGAAACCGGGCGTGGCGTGGATGGCGACCTTGCTGCCCAACGACCGCACCGACGACGACCCCGACCTTTATCAGGCCGAGCCCGGGCCGCCGCGGCGTGGCGGCGGCTATGTGCATCACGCGCTGAGCCTCGTGCCGCGCTCGATGATGCATTGGTGGGACATGTTCGAGGTCATGTACTTGCCGTCGGCGGCGATGCGCGACTTCGGCCGCGAGTATCGCGCCATCAGCCATGCGCAGATCGAGCTGCTGGCCTCGCGCGTCGCGGCGCTGAACCAATGCGTCTATTGAACCGCCAGCCATGCGGTCCTGCTCCGGGGGAGCGGCAGACACGGTGGGCAGCACTATGATTTCGACGGCATCGCCCTCGGCACGGACACCGGTGTGGCGGCTTCGGCGCTGCTCACCGCGTTCGCCGATAAGGCCCTGACCGGCGCTCCAGATTCCCTTGCCCTCGCGCGCGCCGCGCTGACGGCCGCGCTCGGTGAGGCGGCCATGATCGACGCCGCGGCGGTGATCGCCGGCTTCGACGGCATTACCCGGATCGCCGACGCCACCGGCATCCCGCTCGAACCGCCCAAGGCCGAGGCGGTCGCCGATCTGCGCGCCACGCTCGGGCTCGATCGGTTCCTGGACGCGAAGTCGTGATGCGAAACGCCGAGCTGATAGACCCGGTGATACTTTGACTCCCCCGCGGGCGCCTCGTAGGCTTCCTGACGTCGAGCGACCCGGATAAGAGGCGCCGGCACGAGGGATCGAGAAACGACCGGGACACATGCAGGCCTATATCGCGCGCCGTCTGCTTGCCCTGATTCCCACGCTGTTCTTCGCCAGCGTCATCGTCTTTGTCACGGTCCGGCTGATCCCCGGCGACATCATCGATCTGATGATGAGCCAGAACGACATCAGCGCCGGCAAGAAGGATCGCGAGGCGCTACAGGCGGCGCTCGGCCTCGATAAGCCGATGTATATCCAGTACTTCCATTGGATCGGCGCCATCCTGTTCTCCGGCGACATGGGCAAGTCGCTGTGGCAGAACACGCCGGTCACCGAGCAATTGCTGCAACGCCTGCCGGTGACCTTCGAGCTCGGCCTGCTGTCGCTGCTGGTCGCGCTCTCCGTGGCGATCCCGATCGGCGTCTACTCGGCGATCCGCCAGGACACCGCCGGCGACTACATCACCCGCTCGTTCTCGATCCTGATGCTGGCGGTGCCGAGCTTCTGGCTCGGCACGCTGGTCATGGTCTTCCCGTCGATCTGGTGGGGCTGGTCGCCGCAGATCCGCTTCGTGCCGTTCTGGCAGGATCCGATCCAGAACCTCAGCCAGATGGTCGTGCCGTCGATCATCCTGGGCTGCTCGCTATCGGCGATCACTATGCGGCTGACCCGCACCATGATGCTGGAGGTGCTGCGCCAGGACTATGTGCGCACGGCCTGGGCCAAGGGATTGAGCGAGAAGCTCGTGGTGATGCGCCACGCGCTGCGCAACGCCCTGATCCCCGTCGTCACGCTGATCGGCCTGCAGGCGCCGATCCTGATCGGTGGCGCGGTGATCATGGAGCAGATCTTCGTCATCCCCGGCATGGGCCTGCTGCTGCTCGAGGCGGTCAGCCAGCGCGACTATCCGATCATCACTGGCGTGTTCCTCGTCGTCGGCCTGGCGGTGATGGTGATCAACCTGATCGTCGATCTCAGTTACGGGCTGCTCGACCCGAAAGTGCGCTATCGATGACCTCCGTCGCCGAAACCGCCCTCGCCCAGGCCAAGCCCCGGCCGCGTCGCGGTCCGTTCATGGACTTCGTCGTCCGCCTGTTCCGCGAAAAGCCGCTGGGTGCGGCTGGCGCCGTGGTCTTCGTGGTCTTCCTGTTCTGCGGCCTGTTCGCCGATCTGCTGGCGCCCTACGGCTACAACCAGATCAGCCTGATGAACCGGCTGAAGCCGCCCAGCCTGGCCTTCCCCTTCGGCACCGATCATTCGGGCCGCGACATGCTCTCGCGCTGCCTCTACGGCGCGCAGCTCTCGGTGATCATCGGCTTCTGCGCCGCCGGGCTCGCCACCGTGATCTCGATCATCCTCGGCGTGCTGACCGGCTATCTCGGCGGCAAGTTCGACATGATCGTGCAGCGCTTCGTCGACGCCTGGATGAGCTTCCCCGAGCTGATCGTGCTGATCGTCGTCGTCTCGGTGGTCGGCCCCGGCATGCCGCAGATCATCGTCGTGCTGGGCCTCGCGCTGGGCATCGCCGGCTCGCGCATCGTGCGCGGCGCCGTCGTGTCGGTGCGCGAGAACATGTACGTGCACGCTGCCAAATCGACCGGCGCCAAGACCTTCCGCATCCTGTGGCGCCACGTCCTGCCCAACGTCATGGCGCCGGTCATCATCCTGTTCACCAACCGCGTCGCGGTGGCGATCCTCGCCGAATCCGGCCTGTCGTTCCTGGGCTTCGGCGTGCCGCCGCCGGCGCCGACCTGGGGTGGCATGCTCTCCGGCTCCGGCCGCGCCTACATGTATCAGGGACCCTGGCTCGCTCTGGCGCCGGGTCTCTGCCTGACCATCGTCGTCTACGCGATCTCCGTCTTCGGCGACGCGTTGCGCGACCTGCTCGACCCGCGCATGCGCGGATCGCGTTGAGGCGACCACCCGCAAGAGGTGCGCGCCCGGATTCGACCACAGGGAGGACGTCATGACGGAATGGAGACGCTTCAGGGATGCGTTGATCGCCGGCACATTCGCCGCCGGCGCCTTGATCGGCACAGCCACGGCCGATAATGGGCCCAAGCCGCAATATGGCGGCACGCTGGAAGTCGGCACCGTCTACATCACGCTGTCGGCGCTGTCGTTCGATCCGCACGACTGGAACTGGAAGCTCAACCACGACACCGGCAACTATCTCGAGCAGCTCTTCGTCGGCGATTTGAGCAAGGCCCGGCGTAACGGTGGCAAGCATCCCTTCGTCGCCGATGGATACCTGGCACCGGAGGCCATCAAGGGCGAGCTGGCCGAGAGCTGGGCGTGGAAGGACGACCCGCTGCGCGTCGAGATCAAGCTGCGCAAGGGCGTGATGTTCCCGGCCAAGCCCGGCGTCATGGAGAGCCGCGAGTTCACCTCGGCCGATGTCGCCTACAGCTTCAACCGGCTGATCAGCAGCCCGAAGCAGCAGAAGGGCTACTTCAACCACGTCGAGAAGGTCGAGACGCCGGACAAGCACACGGTCGTCTTCCACATGAAGTACTTCCACGCGGAGTGGGACTACCGCTTCGGCTGGGGCTACTACTCGCCGATCTACGCCAAGGAGATGGTCGACGCCGGCGCCACCAACTGGAAGAACGCGGTCGGCACCGGGCCCTTCCAGCTCACCGATTTCGTGCAGGGCAACTCCAACACCTACACCAAGAACGCGATCTACTGGGGTCGCGAGACGATTGGCGGCACCGAGTACAAGCTGCCGTTCCTCGACAAGGTGGTCTATCGCACGATCAAGGACGAGGCGACGTGGATCGCCTCGCTACGCACCGGCAAGCTCGACATTCTCGAGGCGATCCGCTGGCAGAACGTCGACAGCCTGAAGAAGAGCGCGCCGCAGCTGCAGTGGAACCGCTGGCTCGGCCAGTCCGGCACCTTCATGGCCATGCGCATGGATGTCGACGGCCCGTTCAAGGACATCCGCGTGCGCCGCGCGCTCAACATGGCGGTCAACAAGCAGGAGATCGTCAAGGCCTACTACAACGGCCATGCCGAGCTCTTCGCCTATCCGCAGCATCCCGATTACGGCCCGTATTTCGAGACGCTCGACGCCATGCCCGCGTCGGTGAAGGAACTGTTCACCTACGATCCGGCGAAGGCGAAGAAGCTGCTGGCCGAGGCCGGCTATCCCAAGGGCTTCACGACCAAGGTGCAGGTCTGCGCCTGCAACCCCGACCACATGGACCTGCTGCCGCTGGTCGCGGCCTATTACGAGCAGGTCGGCGTGAAGCTCGAGATCCAGCCGATGGAGTACGGCGCGTTCCTGGGCGCGATGACCTCGCGCACGCACGCGCCGGCCTATTTCATGAACTCCGGCCACGTCAATCCGACGCGCACCATCCACAAGAGCTTCATCACCGGCGAGATGTGGAACCCGGCCGGCTACACCGATCCGAAGTACGACGAGAAGATGGAGCTGGTCTTCCGCCAGAAGGACGAGCAGGTGCGCATCAAGATGCTGCGCGAGCTGACCCGCGAGATCCTCGACCAGGCACCCTATGTGTGGATGCCGGTGCCCTACATCTACACGGCGTGGTGGCCGTGGGTGAAGAACTACGGCGGCGAGCTGCGCGTCGGCGCGGTGCGGCCGGGGCCGATCTACGCCCGTATCTGGATCGACCAGGACATGAAGAAGAAGATGGGCTTCTGATCGCCCGATCGAAGGAGAGTGATCATGGCGTATGACATCGTGATCCGCGGCGGCGAGATCGTCGACGGTACCGGCGGCGATCCCCATCGCGGCGACGTCGCCATCCAGGACGGCAAGATCGCCGCCGTGGGCGCGGTGGACGGCAAGGGCAAGCGCGAGATCGATGCCGGGGGGCTGACCGTCACCCCCGGCTTCGTCGACATCCACACCCATCTCGACGCGCAGATCGGCTGGGATCCGGACTGCACGCCGGTGAGCTGGCACGGCGTCACCACGGCGCTGATGGGCAATTGCGGCGTGACCTTCGCGCCGGTGAAGCCGGCCGACAAGGAACTGCTCGCCGGCATGATGGAGACCGTCGAGGACATCCCGCGGCACGCCATCCTCACCGGCCTGCCTTGGAGCTGGGAAGACTATGGCGGCTATCTCGACGCCATCGATGCGCTGAAGCCCGGCATCAACATCGCCGGCCTGGTCGGCCACAGCGCCGTGCGTTTCTACGTCATGGGCGAGCGCGCGGTGGAGGAGCAGGCGACGCCGGAGGAACGCCGGCAGATGGCCGACGTGGTCGCCAGGTCGATTGACCGCGGCGCCATCGGCTTCTCGACCAACCGCTTCGCCGAGCACAAGCTGCCCGACGGCCGCGCGATCCCCGGCACCTTCGCCGATCCGATCGAGCTGGTGGACATCGCCCAGGTCGTGGCGCCGCGCAACGCGCTGATGCAAGCGGTGGGCGCCAGCATGGACGTGCTGCGTACCATCGCCGATTCGGGCAAGAGCCGCGTGCTGTTCAGCTACGGCGCCGGCAACGGCGATCTGGCGATGGCGCAGCAGCGCCGCACGGCGCTGGAGGAACTCTGCGCCGGCCGCGACATGACGGCGATCACGCAGGTGCGCGCCTCGGGCATGATCTACGGCCTCCAGGCCGGCCTGCCGGTGCGCGGCGCGACCTGGTCGCGGCTACGCCGCCTGCCGACGCTGGCTGATCGCGTCGCGGCGCTGAGCGATCCGGAGTTCCACGCCAGCCTGATGGCCGAGGCGAAGGCCAACGGCTTCAAGCAGAACCTCGGCACGCCGGTCGAGAAGGTCTTCTATCTCGGCGATGGGCCGACGCCGGCCTACACCGCGGGCGAGGAGATGTCGCTGGTCGCCATGGCGCAGGCGCGCGGCGAGCACTGGGCCGAGACCTTCCTGCGCATGGCGCGCGAGACCGGGGGCAAGGCGCTGTTCACCTTGCGCATGTTCAACCCCAATCTCGACGCGCTGGCGCACATGTTCCGCAGCCCGCACTGCTTCCCCAGCCTGGGCGATGCTGGCGCGCACGTCACGCAGGTGATGGACGCCGGCTGGGCGACGTTCATCCTCTCGCACTGGGTGCGCGAGACCGGCTTCTTCAGCATGAGCGAGGCGGTCAAGCGCATGACCTTGATGCCGGCACGCGTCATGGGCTTGAAGGATCGCGGCACCCTGGCCGTCGGCATGCGCGCCGATATCAACGTGTTCGACGCCGGCAAGGTCGCCGAGCTCCAGCCCGAGCTGGTGAGCGACTTCCCCGGCGGCGCGTCGCGCTTCATCCAGAAATCGACCGGCTACAAGGCGACCCTGGTGAACGGCGAGGTCAATGTGCTCGACGGCGAGCTGACCGGCACGCGCGCCGGCAGGGTGCTGCGACACGCACGCTGAAAGGCAGAGGGAGGAAGCGATGATATGGAAGCGTATCGCGCAAGGCGCGGCGGCAGCCGTGCTGTCATCCGCGCTCGCCGCCGGTCCGGCTTTGGCCGACAAGGGCGTGAAGCCGCAATATGGCGGCACCCTGGAGATCGCGACCATGTTCGCGACGCTCTCGGCGCTGTCGTGGGACCCGCATGACTGGAACTGGAAGCTGAACCACGACACCGGCCAGTTCTACGAGCACCTCGTCGTCGGCGACCTCGACAAGAGCGTGCGCAAGGGCGGCAAGCATCCCTTCATCGCCGACGCCTATCTCGCGCCCGACGCCCAGCGCGGCGAGCTGGCCGAGAAGTGGGAGTTCGTCGAGAACCCACTCAGCGTCGTCTTCACCCTGCGCAAGGGCATCATGTTCCCCGACAAGCCGGGCGTGATGAAGAGCCGCGAGCTGGTAGCCGAGGACGTGGTGTTCAGCTTCAACCGGCTGCGCAGCAGCCCGAAGAACATCCGCGGGTACTACGACTTCGTCGACCGCGTCGAGGCGAAGGACAAGCACACCGTCGTCTACTATTTCAAGGAGTACAACGCGGAGTGGGACTACCGCATCGCCTGGGGCTTCTACACCGTCGTGACACCCAAGGAAGTGGTCGACGCCGGCGCCAATAACTGGCGCAACGTCAACGGCACTGGCCCCTTCATGCTGACCGATTTCCTGCAGGGCAACTCCAACACCTACACGCGGAACCCGATATACTGGGACAAGGAGAAGATCGACGGCGTCGAGTACAAGATCCCGTTCGTCGACAAGGTCGTCTACCGCACCATCAAGGACGAGACGACGCAGATCACCGCGCTGCGCACCGCCAAGGTCGACATGCTGGAGACCATCGCCTGGCGCAACGTCGAGGAGCTGAAAAAGAACGCGCCGCAGCTGCAATGGGCCAAGCGGCTGTCGATCCTCGGCTCGTTCATGGCCATGCGCGTCGACCAGAAGCCATTCGACGATATCCGCGTGCGGCGCGCGCTCAACATGGCGATCAACAAGCAGGAGATCATCGCCGCGCATTACGGTGGCAACGCCGAGCTGTTCGCCTATCCGATGTACCCGGATTGGGACGGCTACTTCGAGCCGCTCGACAAGATGCCGGCGTCGGTGAAGGAGCTGTTCACCTACAACCCGAAGCGAGCCAAGGAGCTGCTGAAGGAGGCCGGCTATCCCAACGGCTTCAGCTTCAAGCTGCAGTACTGCGCCTGCTCACCTGATCACACCGACGTCGCGCCGCTGCTCGCGGCCTATCTCGAGCAGATCGGCGTCAAGGCCGAGCTGGTGCCCACCGAGTACGCCGCGTTCCTCTCGGCGATGACGACGCGCAAGCACCATTCCGGCTACCTGATGAACAGCAGCCACACCAACCCGACCACGTCGATCCGCAAGAGCTTCGTCAGCGAGCAGACGTGGAATCCGTCGATGTACACCGACAAGGCGTTCGACAAGAAGATGGAGGAAGTCTACCTGTCGCGCGACGAGGAGAAGCGCAAGGTCATGCTCCGCGAGATGACGCGCGAGATCGTCGACAAGGCGCCCTACATCTGGCTGCCGACGCCCTATGTCTACGCGGCGTGGTGGCCGTGGGTGAAGAACTACGGCGGCGAGATGAACACCAGTTCGCTGCGGCCAGGACCGATCTACGCCCGTATCTGGATCGACCAGGATCTGAAGAAGAAGCTGGGCTACTAAGCGCACCGTGGCAGAACCCCTCCTCCAGGTCCGCGACCTGACAACGCGTTTCCGGACCGACGGCGGCATCGTCACCGCTGTCGATTCGGTGTCCTTCGACGTCGCCGCCGGCGAGACGGTGGCGATCGTCGGCGAATCGGGCTCGGGCAAGAGCGTCACCGCGCTCTCCATCCTGCGCCTGATACCCAATCCGCCGGGCAAGATCGAACGAGGCGAGGTGATCTTCGACGGCGTCGATCTCTTGAAGCTCGACGACGTCGGCATCCGCGCCATCCGCGGCGACAAGATCGCCATGATCTTCCAGGAGCCGATGAGCTCGCTCAATCCGGCGCTGACCATCGGCAAGCAGATCGGTGAGCCGATCAACCTGCACCGCAAGGCGCCGTGGAATGTCGCGATCGACAAGGCCAAGGAGCTGCTGGGCCGCGTGCGCATCCCCGACGCCGCCGCCCGCGTCGGCGCCTGGCCGCACCAGTTCTCCGGCGGCATGCGCCAGCGCGCCATGATCGCCATGGCGCTGGCCTGCCAGCCCAAGCTGATCATCGCCGACGAGCCGACCACCGCGCTCGATGTCACGGTGCAGGCGCAGATCCTCGATCTGCTGAAGAACCAGGCGCGCGAGGCCGGCTCGGCGCTGATCCTGATCACCCACGACCTCGGAGTCGTGGCCCGCTACGCCGACCGCGTGGTGGTGATGTATGGCGGTCGCATCGTCGAGACCGCGCCGGCGCGCATCCTCTACAAGTTCCCGCGGCATCCCTATACCCAGGGCCTGATGGCCTCGATCCCGCGGCTCGACGGCGACACGCGCCAGCGCCTGGTGCCGATCGAAGGCCAGCCGCCGAATCTGGCGTGGCTGCCGCCGGGCTGCGCCTTCGCCGCGCGCTGCCGCATGGCCACGCAGCGCTGCCACGACGAGCGCCCGCCGCTCGAAGCGGTGGGCGAGAACCATCTCAAGGCCTGTTTCCTCGACGCGCGTGCTGATGCCCATGCCTGACGCCACCACCCCGGCATCCGACGACATCCTGCGCGTCGAGGATCTCAAGGTTCATTTTCCTGTCATGCAGGGCGTGGTGATCCAGAAGCAGGTCGCCACGGTGAAGGCGGTCGACGGCATCTCCTTCACGCTCAAGCGCGGCGAGACGCTGGGCCTCGTGGGCGAAAGCGGCTGCGGCAAGTCGACGACGGGTCTGGCGGTGCTGCGCATGCTGCCGCCGACCGAGGGCCGCATCGTCTTCGAGGGCGAGGACATCGCCGGCCACGACGAGGAGCGCATGCGCGGCATCCGCAAGCGCATGCAGATGGTCTATCAGGACCCCTACGGCTCGCTCAACCCGCGCATGCGCGTGCGCGACATCGTCGGCGAGCCGCTCGAGGTCCATGGCCTGGGCAACGACCGCAAGGCGTTGCGCGAACGCGTCTCGGCGCTGATCGCCATGGTCGGTCTGCTGCCTGATATGGCCGACCGCTATCCGCACGAATTCTCCGGCGGCCAGCGCCAGCGCATCGGCATCGCCCGCGCCATGGCGCTCGAGCCGTCGCTGATCATCTGCGACGAGGCGGTCTCGGCGCTCGACGTGTCGATCCAGGCGCAGGTGGTCAACCTGTTCATGGAGCTGCAGCAGCGGCTGGGCCTGACCTATATCTTCATCGCCCACGACCTCGCCGTGGTGCGCCACATCAGCGACCGCATCGCGGTGATGTATCTCGGCAAGATCGTCGAGATCGCCACGCGTGACGAGCTCTACCGAGATCCGCTGCATCCCTACACACAGGCGTTGCTGGCGGCGATTCCGATTCCCGATCCCGAGCTCGAAGCGACACGCCCGCAACAGATCATTTCGGGCGAAGTGCCCAGCGCGCTCAGGCCACCGCCGGGCTGCCGCTTCCATCCGCGCTGCCCGCACGCGATGGATGTCTGCAAGACAACGGAGCCGCCGCTCAAGGGGCGACCTGGCGGCCGCGCCGTGGCTTGTCACCTGCATCCCTGACGCTGACCTCACCCTGAGGAGCGCGCCACCGGCGCGCGCCTCGAAGGGTGGGCAATCCGCTCCGAGTCTGTTGCCCATGCTTCGAGACGGCCGCCTTGCGGCCTCCTCAGCATGAGGTAGTGGCGCTACACTTGTGCGACGTCAGCACGGAGTCTCCGATGGTCGCGCGTATCGCCCAGGCCCTGGTCGCGAAGTTTGGCGAGAAGGCCGATGCCGCGACGCTCTCCGTCACGTTGTTCGACCCTGACGGAAATGTGGTCGATCCCGCCGATCGCGCCGCTATCCGCTTCGCGCGCTTTCACTGGACCGGCTGGCGCCTGCTTGAGCCTTACCAGGCCGGCCAGTCGACCACGGACTACGTCATCGAGTCCGCCGGCGGCACGGCGAAGTGGTCGATCGCCATCACCACCCTCTCGGCCAGCGGCAAGGTGATCGCCGCCAAGGCCGACGGCGAGCTGACGCCCACGGTCGCCACCTTCCTGACCCGCCTCGCCACCAAGCTTTGACACCCGTAGGCCGGTCATGGCGTTAAAGTGCTTCACGCCCAAAAGGTAATGTTATAACATCTCCTGTCAAATTCGTGCGGGGGATGCCTATGCCTTTGATTAGGAACGCGGTTTTGGCCGCCACCGGCCTTCTCGTCGCCCTTCCATCAAGCGCCCAAGTCCCGACGACAACGATCACCCTGCCGCCGCTGGAAGTGACCGGTGTGCCGCTGTCGCGCAGTATCGACGACGTCGCCGCCCCGGCCACGGTGCTGGCGGGGCCGAGCCTCGACCAGCGCCGCGCCGCCACCCTGGGCGAGACGGTCCGGGACGTGCCCGGCATCACCTCGACCTTTTTCGGCGCCGGCGCCAGCCGGCCGATCATCCGTGGCTTCGACGGACCGCGGGTGCGCGTGCTGAACGATGGCGTCGACACCCTCGACGCCGCGTCGGTCAGCCCCGATCACGCCGTCACCAGCGATCCGTTCGGCGCCCGGCAGATCGAGATCCTCAAGGGTCCGGCGACCCTGCTCTATGGCGGCGGCGCCATCGGCGGCGTGGTCAACGTCATCGATTCGCGCATCCCCACGGCGGTGCCCGCGCGCGGCTATCAGGCCGAGACCGGATTGCAGTTCAGCACCAGCGCCGAGGAGATCGCCGGCTTCCTCGGCTTCACCGTCGGCCACGGCAACGTCGCCGCGCGACTCGAAGGCACGGTGCGCAACGCCCAGGACTACTACACCGCCAAAGGATTCGGCGACCCGCCGTCGCGGCGCGTGCCCAATTCGTTCAACAATGGCTGGAACTTCAGCGCCGGCACGTCATGGGTCGCGAACTGGGGCTTTATCGGAGCCGCCTACAGCGAGCACCGCACCCAGTATGGCCTGCCCAACGAGGCGACCGTGCTGATCAACATGCGCAGCCAGCGCCTCGACGTGCGCGGTGAGGTGCGCGAGCCGTTCGACGGCATCGAGAAGATCCGCTTCCGGTTGGCCAATGTCTGGTACGAGCACCAGGAGGTCGAGGACGGCGCGATCGCCACGACCTTCAACAACCACGCCTTCGACGGTCGCCTGGAGGTGGTCCACCGCCTGTTCGACGGGCTGCGCGGCGTGGTCGGCGTGCAGGCATTGCGGCGCGACTTCACGCCGATCGGCGAAGAGGCCTTCCTGCCGCCGACGCTGACGCGCAGCTTCGGCGTCTTCCTGATCGAGCGCTACAGCTTCGGCCCGTTCCACATCGAGGGAGGGCTGCGCTACGACTGGCAGGACATCCGGCCATCGGGCGATCGACCCAGCCGCAGCCATGACGGCTTCTCCGCCTCGATCAGCGGCACCTGGGATTTCCTGCCGGGATACTCGGCGACCATCGGCTTCTCGCGCTCGCAGCGCCTGCCGACGGCGGAGGAACTCTTCGCCAACGGCGCGCACGTCGCGACCGGCCAGTTCGAGGTCGGCGACGTCAATCTGCGGCCCGAGACGTCGTACAATCTCGAGCTCAGCCTGCGCAAGAAGACCGGCGCGCTGCGCTTCGGCGTCACCGCCTATCGCAACGTGGTGAATGACTACATCTTCCAGTTCGACACCGGCAACGTCATCGACGACCGCCGTGAGATCAACTTTCGCCAGGCCGACGCCGAGTTCTACGGCCTCGAAGCCGAGGTGAAGTACGCGATCAACGACAACGTCGACGTCTCGGTGTTCGGCGATTACGTGCGCGCGCGGCTGACGGGCGGCGACAACCTGCCACGCATCCCGCCCGGCCGACTGGGCGCCCGCCTCGACGCGCGCCACGAGCTCGGCGCCGGGAACCTGAGCGGCTTCGTGCAGTTCTATCGCGTGTTCGGACAGGACCACGTGGCGCCGAACGAGACCGGCACGCCCGGCTACAACATGCTCGACGTCGGCGTCGCCTGGGGCGGGCAGTTCAACCCGATCAACACCTGGCAGGTGTACCTGCGCGCCAACAACTTGTTGAACGAGCGCGCCATCGCGCACACCTCGTTCATCAAGAACGCCGCGCCGCTGCCCGGCATCAACGTCACGCTGGGCACGCGGTTCACGTTCTAGCCTATCGAGCGGTTAGTCGGACGCATCTGTCATTCCGAGCGCAACGAGGAATCCAGGCATCTTCCCTGGATTCCTCGCTGCGCTCGGAATGACAGGGTGGCGACGATTT
>CAYTFW010000131.1:0-18512 GCA_964437145.1 uncultured Rhizobiaceae bacterium | reverse complement strand
GGGTTGTACGCGGCGTGAGTCTTTGGGAGCGCCGGCGTCCCGCCGGCATCATGAGCCGGCGGGACGCCGGCGCTCCCAGTCACCCGTCCCGACGCGGCCCCTCAGCCGACGGAAACAGCATCCGATCATTGGTCCGGCAGTAGCGGTCCGCGAACATGCGTCCCACAGGCTGGTATTTGTCCATCAACACGCGCATCGCCTTGGGATCCCACAGCTCGTCGCGCACATGGAAATGCACGCCCTCGCCGATGATCAGCTGGCGGTCGTCCTTGACGTTGATCACCTGCCAGATCTTGCACTCCAGCGACCACGGCGCCGCCGCCAGACGCGGCGGCTTGATCGCGGTCGAGGGCGCGAGGCCGAGCTTGAGGTAGTCCGGCTCGCCGATATCGGGCGGGAAATCGCCGCTCGACTCGTGCATCGCCTGCGCCAGCGGCTCGTCCGTGAGGTTCACGACGAACTCGCCGCTACGCTGGATGTTGGTCCAGGTGTCCTTGATCCGCCCGTCCGGCCGCTTGTTGATCGCGAACATGCAGAGCGGCGGGTCCTCGGCGAAGACGTTGAAGAAGCTGAACGGCGCGGCGTTGACCACGCCCGTCGGCCCGATCGTGGTCACCCAGGCGATCGGCCGCGGCAGCACGAAAGAGATCAACAGCTTGTACCGCTCATGCGGCGTGAGTTCGGAAGCGGCGTACTGCATCGGCCCCTGCTCTGACTACTTACGGGTCGGCGGCGGCGGCTCGGCGCCGACGCGTTCAGTGATCAGTCTATAGTGCTCGGGCCGGCGGTGCTTGGCGAAGTTGAAGACGTTCTGCCGGATCGACTCGCCCATCGAAAGATCGGCGTCGAACATGATCAGCTCGTCGTCCTCGCTCATCGCCTGCGCCGCGATCTCGCCGGTCGGCGCGACGATCACCGAGGCGCCGTACATGCCGAAGCCGTCCTCCTTGCCCGCCTTAGCCGTGGCGACGATCCAGGTGCCGTTCTGGTAGGCATTGGCCTGCACGCTGAGCAGGTGATGGAACACGCGGCGATAGGGCGGCTCGTGGAAATAGATGTTGTCAGTGGGCGTGTTGTAGCCCAGCGCCACCATCTCGACGCCCTGCAGTCCCATGACCCGGAACGTCTCGGGCCAGCGCCGGTCGTTGCAGATGCACTGGCCCATGACGACATCCTCATCGAACATGCGCCAGACGTTGAAGCCGAGATTGCCGACGTCGAAATAGCGCTTCTCCAGATGCTGGAACGGCGCGGTTGGGATGTGATCGACATGCCCCGGCAGATGCACCTTGCGGTACTTGCCGACGATCCGCCCATCCGGGCCCACCAGAATCGACGTATTGAACCGCCTGACCTTGCCCTCCTCCTCCGTCAGCTCCGCATAGCCGAGGTAGAAGCCGACCTTCTTCTCGCGCGCCAGCTCGAACAGCGGCAAGGTCTCCGGGCTGGGCATCTGCGCCTCGAAGAACCGGTCGATCTCGGCCTGATCCGTCATCCACCAGCGCGGAAAGAACGTGGTCAACGCCAGCTCGGGAAACACCACGAACTTGCAGCCCGAGGCGGCGGCTTCGCGCAACATCGCCATCATGCGCTTCACCGCCGACGCCTTGCTGTCGGCGAGATGGATCGGCCCGAGCTGGGCGGCGGCGACTTTCAGGTGGCGGGACATCTATTCACTTCCCTTTCGAGTAGAGGCGCGCGCATCGACAATGCGAAGCAAATGGCTCGCGAGCATGATCATCTCTATCGCCTCACCGGGCTCGTTAATGGGTTTTGATCTGTGGCTGTGGGGATTCTTATAGGAACCTAGTGCACCTGCGGCCAATGCGGATAGAGCTTCGCGTTCTGCAGGAAGGTCCATCTTGCTCGCTAACGGTCCGCCCGCAGGGTCGAACGCTTTCCGAATCATTGCAACGCCGTAGTCTGCGTCAGTGAACCCTCCCGCACTTCGAACGGCGATTTCCACTGCCTTGAATGCTTCAAATACTGCGGTTTCGTAGCGACCACGAGTAAAGTCTCGCCAAGCTGTCTTCGCGATCAATGGATGGAGCAGCTCCGTCGGAAACATCGCGGAGTGCTTTGCATCTTTGAACTCCTCAACTGATTTTAAAGTACGCGCCTTGCGAGAAACCGTAAGCCAGCCGCTATCCCCGTTGGTATCCGGACGTGGCAAGAGATAGCCGTGTGTAATCAGCCAATGCATCGCCTCATTGATGGCTTCAACAATCTCTCGCTTCATTTGGTCGGGGTAACCTGGGATCGGACCTTGAAAGAGCTCCCCTTCATAACCTCGTCGATGCGGTCCCTCGCTCGGCTGGCTCTTCAGGTCCAGGTTAATGGCGCACAACACGTAGCCAGCCAACTCTTCAGGCTGCAGCTCCACGAGGTTTTTGGGATCGGGGATCAGCTGCGGAAGGCTCTTAAACATAGCGGGCTCTAGAATAAAGGCCGCGCGCCGAAGCTCGCCATCTTCGTCATCTCCGGCGCGGCGCGGCCGAGCGGGCGTGAGGCATCGGGGGTGACGCATTTCAGGAACTGCCCGCTGCCCTTCTCGGCGTTGAGCGCCCCGTTCTCGACCACGACGCGGCCGCGGCTGATCACGGTGATCGGCCAGCCGGTGATACGGCGGCCCTCGTAGGGCGTGTAGCCGACATTGTCGTGCAGATCGGTCCAGCGGACCGCCACGTCCTTCTTGTCGTCCCAGATCGCGAGGTCGGCGTCAGAGCCGACGGCGATCGTGCCCTTGCGTGGGTAGAGGCCGTAGAGCTTGGCGTGGTTGGTGGCGCTCAGCGCCACGAACTGGTGCAGGTCGATGCGGCCCTTCTGAACGCCCTCAGAGAACAAGAGCGGCAGGCGCAGCTCGAGGCCGGGCACGCCGTTGGCCATCTCCTTGAACGTGGTCTTCAGGCCCTTGGGGATCTTGCCGCCCTCGTTGAACTGGTAGGGCGCGTGGTCGGAGGAGAAGACGTCGAAGGTGCCGTCCTTCAGCGCGGCCCACACCGCCTCCTGCGCCGCAGAATCGCGCGGCGGCGGGCTGCAGCACCACATCGCGCCTTGCACGTCGGGCTTGTCGAGGTCGTCGGCGGTGAGAGCGATGTATTGCGGGCAGGTCTCGGCGAAGATCTTCAGCCCCTTGGCGCGCGCCTGGCGCACCGTGTCGATCGCCTCGATCTCCGACATGTGCACGATCAGCATCGGCGCGTCGACCAGGCGGGCCAGCGAGATCGCGCGGTTGGTGGCTTCGGCCTCGGCGACGCGGGCATGAGCGATGGCGTGGAACTTGGGCGCGACATGGCCCTGCTCGACCAGATGATGCGCCAGCCACTGGATCATGTCGTGGTTCTCGGCATGCACCATCACCAGCGCGCCTTCCTTGCGCGCCAGCGCCAGGATGTCGAGCAGCTGGTAGTCGGTGACCTTCAGCGCGTCGTAGGTCATGTAGATCTTGAAGGAGGTGTAGCCGTCCTTGATCAGCGCCGGCAGCTCCTGGCCCATCACCTGCGGCGAGGGATCGGAGATGATCAGATGGAAGGCGTAGTCGATCAGCGCCTTGGGCGTGGCCTCCTGGTGATAGTCCTGAACCACCTTGCGCAAGGACATGCCCCGATGCTGGGCGGCAAAGGGAATGATCGTCGTCGTGCCGCCGAACACCGCCGAGCGCGTGCCGGTGTAGAAATCGTCGGCGCACATGATGCCCATGCCGGATTTCTGAGCGACGTGCACGTGGCTGTCGACGCCGCCGGGCAGCACGAACTTGCCGCCGGCGTCGATCTCGCGCGTCGCGTCGCCGGCGACCTTGCCGATGGCGGCGACCACGCCGTCCTTCACGGCGATGTCGCCTTCGGTGACCTTCTCGACGGTGACAATGCGGGCATTGCGGATGATCAGGTCATAGGCGGGCATTCGTGTGGTTCCTTGAAAAGAAGGAACCACAGAGACACAGAGACACAGAGGAAGACGGTTTGATGCGCGCGAAGCGCGCAGTTGGTTTTCCTCTGTGTCTCTGTGCCTCTGTGGTGAACTTCATCACTCCGCCGCCAACGGACGAGATTTGCCGGCGGACGCAAGCCGGCGCTCCAGCCGGACGATCAGATTGTCGAGCTCGACCACGTCGGCGGCGGTCAACGACGAGCCCGGCGCGCGCTGCTTGGCACTCTTGATCGCGCCGCGGCGGCGCAGGACTTCCTTGCGCAGCGCAAGGCCGATGCCGGGCTGCACCTCGTGACGCACCAGCGGCAGGTAGATGTCGAAGAGGTCCTCGGCCTCCTCCGCCTTGCCCGCCGCGAACAGCGCATGCACCTGCACCAGCATCTCCGGCCAGGCGAAGCCGGTCATCGCGCCATCGACGCCGCGGCGCAGCTCCTGCGGGTAGTAGATCCCACCATTGCCAACCAGGATCGAGACGCGGCGCTGGCCCTTGGCCTCCGCCTCGCGGATGCGGGTGATCTTGTTGAGCGCCGGCGCATCCTCGTGCTTGAGCATCACCAGCTGCGGGAAATCGGCCACCATGCGGTTGAACACCGGCACCGGGAGGAAAACGCCGGTGGTCTGGGGATAGTCCTGATAGACCACCGGCACGTCAGGGCCGAGCGCCTCGAACACCTGCTTGTAGTAGCCGTAGAGCGCGTCATCGCCCTTGAGGCCGGCGGCGGGCGCCACCATCACCCCGGCGGCGCCGGCGGCCATCACCTCGTGCGACAGGCGGCGCAGCGGATCGATCGCGGCGTGGCTGACGCCGACGATCACCTTGCGCCCGCCGGCGCGCGCGATCACGCGCTTGACCACGGCCAGCGACTCGTCGGGCGTGAGCTTGTGCGCCTCGCCCATCATGCCCAGCAGGGTAAAGCCGTGCACGCCGCAGGAGATATAGAAGTCGGTCAGCGAATCGACGCTGTCATAGTCGACCGCGCCCGAGTCGGTGAACGGCGTGGCGGCGATGATGAAGACGCCCTTGGCGGTTTCGTCGAGGCGCGCGGCCATGGCTGTTCTCCAGATCATCCGTCGATGTGCGCCGGGATCATGCCACCCGTGTGCCGCCGCGTGAAGCTTGTCGCCTGTCATGCCGGTGGCCTAGAGTTTGCACCGTCTCGATTGGGGTCGAGAATCACGGGAGAACGCACAATTGCTGGCGCTGGTCGCGCAACGGCTGTTGATTTCGGGTCCCGTCCTGCTGGGCGTGCTGGTGATCGGCTTCCTGTTGCTGCAGGTCGTGCCCACGGATCCGGCGGTGATCCTGGCCGGCCCGACCGCGTCGCAGGCCGAAGTCGAGGCGATCCGCGAGCAGCTAGGCCTCAACCGCTCGCTTCTTGAGCAGTTCGCCAACTACCTGTTCCGTGTCCTGCAACTCGACCTCGGCCGGTCCATGATCTCGAACCGGCCGGTGACCGAGGAGATCATGCTCACCATCGGCCCAACCCTGGAGCTGATGCTGGCTTGCATGGTCTGGGCGATCCCGGTGGGCATCCTCATGGGCACGGTGGCGGCGCAGCATCGCGGCTCGATCGTCGACCGGGTGATCATGGCGATCTCGGTCATGGGCGTGTCGGTGCCGGTGTTCTTCGTCGGCCTGCTGCTGATCCAGCATGTCGGCGGGGCCGGTCTGCTGCCCTTCCAGGGCCGCGCCGGCCCGCTGTGGACATTCGAGGGCCTGCATCACATCGCCCTGCCCGCCCTGACCCTGGGCGCCGTGTTCATCGGCCCGGTCGCGCGCATGACGCGTACCTCGCTGCTCGAGGTGCTGGGCGCCGATTACGTCCGCACCGCCCGCGCCAAAGGCGCGCGCGAGTCCCGCGTCGTGATCCGCCACGCGCTGCGCAACGCGCTGATCCCGGTGATCACCCTGATCGGCCTGCAGGTCGGCTTCCTGCTGGGCGGCGCTGTCGTCACCGAGACCATGTATGCCTGGCCCGGCGTCGGGCGCATGGCGGTGGGCGCCATCGGCTCGCGCGATTTGCCGGTGGCGCAGGGCGCGATCCTGATGCTGGCGGTGTCCTTTCTCGCCATCAACCTCGTGGTTGACGTGCTCTACGGCTATCTCGATCCGCGGATCGGCCGGCGATGACAGACGTCACCGCCATCAACGAGGCCGATCTGCGGGCGCTTAACGCGCTGCGGCGCAAGAACAGCATCATGCGCCGCCTGTTGCGCGATCCGGCGGCGGCGCTTGCCCTGCTGTTCATCGTGCTGATCCTGCTGGGCGCCCTCTTCGCGCCGCTGATCGCGCCCTACGACCCCTACGCCAACAATCTGCGCCTGCGGCTGAAGGCGCCGGGCTTCGTCGGACCCGACGGCAGCCTCTATCTGCTGGGCACCGACGCGCAGGGCCGCGACATGCTCACGCGCATCCTCTACGGCCTGCGCATGACCCTGATGATCGGCGCGCTCGCCGTGCTGGCGGGCGGCACGATCGGCGTGCTGATCGGCACGCTGTCGGCCTACTACAAGCGCCTCGACGCGGTGCTGATGCGCTTGATCGACGTGCTGCTGTCCTTCCCGTCGATCCTGTTCGGCCTGGCGCTCGCCGCCGTGCTGGGGCCCAACTTCATCAGCCTGGTCGTGGCGCTCAGCATCGCGGCGATCCCCGCCATCGCCCGCGTCTCGCGCGGCGCCGCCACCGTGGTGATGCAGCAGGAGTACATGGAGGCCGGCCGCGCGCTGGGCCTGGGCGACGGCGCGCTGATCTGGCGCTATCTGCTGCTCAATTGCGGCTCGACGGTGCTGATCTACGCCACCCTGCAGCTCGGCCAGAGCATCCTGCTGGGCTCGGTGCTGAGCTTCCTCGGGCTGGGCGTGCAGGCGCCGGTCGCCGAACTGGGCAGCATGACGGCCGATGGGCGCAAGTTCCTCACCAACTTCCCGCATGTCGCGACGATCCCGGCGGCGGCGATCTTCCTGATCGTGCTGGCCTTCAACATCCTGGGCGACGCCTTGCGCGACGCCCTGGATCCCAAGCTTCGTCAATAACGCGTACCACCTGGGAGACTTCACCATGAGGACTACGGCAAGGCTCGGCCTGGCGGCGCTCACGGCGCTGTCCGGCATCGCGACGCTCGCCCCCGCGGCGATCGCGCAGAAGACGGTGACGATCATCCGCGAGATCGACACCGACCGCTACGACCCGCACAAATCGACGGCGCGCTCGAACGCCGAGGTCATGTACATGGTCGGCGACACCATGGTCGCGCTCGACTACGACATGAAGACGCTCAAGCCCAACCTGGCGGCGAGCTGGACCGTGTCGCCCGACGGGCTCGTCTACACCTTCAAGCTGCGCCCCGACATCACCTTCTGCAGCGGCAAGAAGATGACGGCCAAGGACGTGGTCGCGACCTACGAGCGCTGGATGGATCCCGAGACCAAGGGCCTGGTGAAGTGGCGCATGGGCGACCTCGACAAGGTCACGGCGATCGACGACGTCACGGTCGAGTACAAGCTTAAGAAGCCGTTCTCCGAGCTGCTCTACCAGATGACGCAGTACTTCCACACCATCATCAACGTCGACCAGGTCAAGCAGCTCGGCGCCGACTACGGCATCAAAGGCTTCGACGGCACCGGCCCGTTCTGCATGCAGAGCTGGACGCCGCGCGACCAGACCGTGCTGACGCGCCACGCCGCCTACAAATGGGGCCCGCCGATCTACGCCAGCCAGTCGGCCCAGGTCGACCGCGTGATCTGGAAGGTCGTGCCCGAGGAGAACACCCGCGTCACCGCGTTGCAGAGCGGCCAGGCCGATCTCAGCCAGTACACGCCCTACTGGTCGCTGAAGGATCTGATGGCCAACAAGCAGCTCTCGGTGTCACGCGCCCAGAACTACTTCTGGACCTTCTTCATCGGCTTCAAGATCGATCGCGAGCTGATGCGCGACGAGAAGGTGCGCCGGGCGATGAACCTGGCCGTCGATCAGCGCGCGCTGACCGAGGCGGTGACCTTCGGCTTCGCCACGCCGGCCGACACCATGCTCGTGCCCGGCGTGCTCGACTTCAACAGCAACGTCGATCGCAAGATGTATGGCGAGAGCATCCCCGAGGCCGAGAAGCTGCTCGACGAGGCGGGCTGGAAGAAGGGCGCCGACGGCTTCCGCTACAAGGACGGCAAGAAGCTGGCGCCGGTGATCTACGGCATCGCCGGCTTCTTCAAGGAGATCGCCGAGGCGGTGCAGGGCGATTTGCGCAAGGTCGGCATCGACCTGCAGATCCAGCTCTTCGACTCGACGATCGCCTGGGGCAAGCTGGCGACGCAGGAATTCGACGCCTTCGGCATGAGCTTCCCCTACGTGTCGGCCGGCGACGCCCTGAATCTCTACTTCCGCTCGGCCAACACGCCGACGCCCAACCGCATGAACTGGAAAGACAAGGAGACCGACGAGCTGCTCGATCGCGGCTCGCAGGCGCTCGACGAGAAGACGCGCGCCGAGGCCTATGCCCGGGTGCAGGCCAAGGTGCACGACGCCGCCGTCTGGATACCGCTCTACCACGAGCCGCTGCACCTGACGACGGGACCGCGGCTCAAGCCGATGAAGGCGCACGGCAACTACGGCTGTGCGATCTACAAGGGCCTCGACATCGCGCTGAAGTAGCACGCCACGAACCACGGGAAACGCCATGACCGACAAGATCACGCTCGTCCGCGACCTCGACGTCGTCGTCGCCTGGGACGAGTCCGAGGGCCGACACGTCTATCTGCAGCGCGCCGACTTCGCCTTCCGCGGCAACGAAATTGTCCATGTCGGCCCGGGCTACACCGGGCCGGCGCACACGACCATCGAAGGGCGTGGCTTCATGGCCATGCCCGGCCTGGTCAACATCCACACCCATCCCTTCTCGGAGCCCGGCAACAAGGGCCTCACAGAGGAGGTCGCCAGCGATAAGCTGGGCCAGAGCTCGCTCTATGAGTTCCTGCCGGTGTTCGGCATGGAGGCCGAGGATGCCGGCGCGTCGTCGCGCGTGGCGATCTCTGAACTGCTCAAGAGCGGCGTCACAACGGTCGCCGACCTATCGACCAATCGCGAGGGCTGGATCGACGATCTTGTCTCGACCGGCATCCGCGCCGTGCTCTGCCCGATGTTCCGTTCGGGCTACTGGTACACCAAGAACGGCCACGTCGTGGACTACGCCTGGGACATCAAGCAGGGTGAGGCCAATTTCGCGGCGGCGCTGAAGACCATCGACGCCGCCATGGCCCATCCCAGCGGCCGCCTGTCGGGCATGATGGGACCCTCGCAGATCGACACCTGCACCGAGGGCCTGTTCAAGGACGCGCTGGCCGAGGCGCGCAAGCGCAACATCCCGATGCAGACCCATGCCGGCCAGGCGGTGGTCGAGTTCCACGAGATGACGCGTCGCCATGGCAAGACGCCGATCGAATGGCTCGACCAGATCGGCGTGCTGTCACCCGACCTGATCATCGGCCACTGCATCTTCCTCAACGACCACCCGCAGATCCATTGGCCGCACAGCGACGATTTCGCGCGATTGAAGGCGTCTGGTGCGGCAGTGGCGCATTGCCCGACGGTGTTCGCGCGCCGCGGCATCGCGCTCAACTCCATGGGTCGTTACATGGAGGCCGGCATCCCCTTGGGCATTGGCACCGACACCTTCCCGCACAACATGCTCGATGAGCTCAGGCTCGCCTGCTACCTCGGCCGCGTGCTCACCGGCAATTACAAGATGGGCATGACGCGGCACGCCTTCGAGGCGGCAACGGTCGGCGGCGCGAAGATCCTGCGGCGACCCGATCTTGGCCGCCTGCTGCCGGGTTGCAAGGCCGATTTCTCGTTGGTCGACATGAGCCATCCCTACATGCAGCCGGCGATCGAGCCGGTGCGCAGCCTGATCTTCTCCGCCAGCGATCGCGCCGTCCGCCACGTCTATATCGACGGCACCCAGGTCGTGCGCGACGGCAAGGTGCTGACGGTCGACGTCGAGACCGTGACCGAGCAGCTGGTCGCCGGTCAGGCCAAGCGTATCGCCACGGTGCCGTCGCGCGACTGGGCCGGCCGCACCGCCGAACAGCTCGCGCCGCCAGTCTACGGCAAGCGCGATCGCCTGCCGCAAGCGCGGCCGGTGCATTGATGATGAGGCTCGCCCCTCTTCCCTTCTCCCCGCGCATGCGGGGAGAAGGTGCCCGAAGGGCGGATGAGGGGCTTCGCGGTCTCTCAACAGCGACGCCTGTGGGCGTGGCGCGAGAAGCCCCTCATCCGCCTCACTGTCGCTCGGCACCTTCTCCCCGACTTCGCGGGGAGAAGGCATGAGAACCGATCCGCTGCTCGAGGTGATGAACCTCGAGACGCACTTCGCCACCGGCGGCGGCGTGTTCAAGGCGGTCGACGATGTCTCCTTCAGCCTCAAGCGCGGCGAGACGCTCGGCCTCGTTGGCGAATCCGGCTGTGGCAAGTCGGTCACGTCGCTGTCGATCATGCGGCTGGTGCCCAGCCCGCCGGGCAGGATCGCCGGCGGCCAGGTGAAGCTGGCTGGTCGCGACCTGCTGAAACTGGCCCCGGCGGAGATGCGCGCGGTGCGCGGCGCCGATATCGCCATGATCTTCCAGGAGCCGATGACCAGCCTCAACCCGGTGCAGCCGATCGGCCAGCAGATCGCCGAGGCCATCCTGCTGCACCGCGAGTCGAGCCCGGCCGAGGCGCGCGCCCGTGCCATCGAGCTGTTGCGGCTGGTGCGCATCCCCTCGCCCGAACAGCGTGTCGACGACTATCCGCACCACCTCTCCGGCGGCATGCGCCAGCGCGTGATGATCGCCATGGCGCTGGCCTGCGACCCGCAGGTCCTGATCGCCGACGAGCCGACCACGGCGCTCGACGTCACCATCCAGGCGCAGATCCTCGAGCTGTTGCGCGAGCTGCGTGAGCGGCTGGGCATGGCGATCATCCTGATCACGCACGATCTGGGCGTGGTCGCCGAGCTCGCCGACCGCATCGCCGTGATGTACGCCGGCCGCATCGTCGAGGAAGCGCCGGTCAACGCGCTGTTCGGCGATCCGCAGCACCCCTACACACTAGGTCTGCTGGGCTCGATCCCCGGCGCCGCCGGCCACGACGAGGAACTCACCGCCATCGAGGGCGTGGTGCCCAGCCCGTATGCGCAGCCCGAGGGTTGCCGGTTCAACCCGCGCTGCCCCTTCGCCATCGAGCGCTGCCGCACGGAGATGCCGCGGTTGACCGAAGCCAAGCCCGGCCACCGCGTCGCCTGCTGGCGCGTGCCGATCGAAGCGACCCTGGGCGCGGCATGAGCGAGGCGCCCCTGCTCAAGGTCGAGCGCTTGGTAAAGCACTTCCCCGCCAAGCGCGGCGTGCTGTTCCAGCGCACGGTCGGCACCGTGAAGGCGGTCGATGACATCACCTTCGACGTGCGCGCCGGCGAGACCGTGGGCGTGGTTGGCGAGTCGGGCTGCGGCAAGTCGACGATGGGTCGCCTGGTGCTGCGCCTGATCGAGCCGACATCGGGCGCGGTGACCTTCGACGGCCACGACGTGCGCGGCCTCGATCGCGAACGGCTGCGCGTCCTGCGCCGCGACATGCAGATCATCTTCCAGGATCCGTATGCGTCGCTGAATCCCAGGCTGAGCGTCGGCGAGATGCTGGCCGAGCCGTTGCGCCTGCACGCCGGCCTGTCGGGCGCGGCGATGAAGACGCGCATCGACGAGCTGCTGAGCACCGTCGGCCTTTCGTCCTGGCATGCGCTGCGCTACCCGCACGAGTTCTCCGGTGGCCAGCGACAGCGTCTGGGCATCTCGCGCGCGCTCGCCACGCGGCCGAAGCTGATCGTCTGCGACGAGCCAGTCTCGGCGCTCGACGTGTCGATCCAGGCGCAGGTGATCAATCTCCTGAAGTCGCTGCAGAAGCGCTTCGGCATCGCCTACATCTTTATCGCCCACGATCTCGCCGTGGTGCGCCACATCAGTGACCGCGTCGCCGTGATGTATCTCGGCCGCATCGTCGAGATGGCCGACAAGAAGAGTTTGTTCGGCCGGCCGATGCACCCCTATACCCGCGCTTTGCTTGCCGCCGCACCCGTCGCCGATCCGACCGCGCCGAAGAAGGCCGCGCCGATCGAGGGTGACATCCCCAGCCCGCTACGTCCGCCGCCGGGCTGCACCTTCCACACGCGCTGCCCCTTCGCCCAGGAGCGCTGCAAGCGCGACGTGCCGGAACTGCGCACGCTCGCTGCCGGCCACACCGTGGCCTGCCATTTCGCCGAGTCACTGCCGTCGGCCGACGACTCGGCGGCGCGCGCGGCGCCTTATGCCGGCCGCCTCGCGGCTTACCGACGTGCGGTAGCCCAAGCGCGCGCCGCTTGAACGGCGGACGCGGGCGCGACACAGTGCGCGCGTTCCGTTGACCCCGAGGAAACGATCCGATGCCCGCGTTAGACGCCAAGATCCTGAAGACGCTCCGGAAGTTCGACACGCCGACGATCTGCAACGCGCTGGAGATCGTGGCACCGCAGCGTCGCCTGCACGGCTACAACGTCGAGCCGCTGCAATGCGTCTATCCCGACCTGCCGCCGATCGTCGGCTACGCCCGCACCGGCACGATCCGCTCCTGCGAGCCCTCGTTCCGCTCGCCGGCCGAGGACCGCGACATGCGGCTGAAGTGGTACAAGTACGTCGACCAGGGCGGGCCCAAGCCCTCGATCATCGTGCTGCAGGATCTCGACGGTATCCGCGCCGGCTACGGCTCGTTCTGGGGCGAGGTCAACAGCCACGTCTATCGCGGCCTGGGCGCGCTGGGCGTCGTCACCAATGGCTGCATCCGCGACGTACCGATGAACGCCACCAACTTCCAGATGCTGGCCGGCAGCATCATGCCGAGCCACGCCTATGTGCACGTGGTCGATGTCGGCGTGCCGGTGACGATCTGCGGCATGTCGGTACGCGACGGCGACCTGATGCACGCCGACATGCACGGCGCCGTGATCATCCCGCACGAGGTCGCGGGCAAGATCGCCGGCGCGGTCGACCTGCTGACGCGCAAGGAGAAGGTGATCATCGACGCCTCGAAGAAGAAGGGCTTCTCCTTCGCCGTGCTCGAGAAGGCGCTCAAGCAATCGGCGGATATTCACTGAGCCGGTCGCGCTCCCAAACCGAAACGGCGCCCGACGGGGCGCCGTTTTTCGTTGTCGAGGCGTGAAACGGCATGGACCGGCGCGCGTCATCGGCGTTAGCATCCCATCGCCGCCGCCAATCAGCAGGCCTGGCAGTAGTCGCTTCCATCTCAGCGTCGCGTAGCGTCGGCAGTGGACAACGCCGGTATCGCCCGGCCGTCTGGAGAGGAACGCACCATGACCACATCCAAAGTCACGCGTAGATTCGTCTCGAAGACGGCTGCCGCGGCCAGCGCCCTGGTCGCCGCACCGTTCGTCCGCGGCGCGTATGCCGCGGGCAAGCTCTCGATCGGTTTCTGGGACCACTGGGTGCCCGGCGCCAACAAGGCGGCGGAGGCCGTCTCGCGGGCCTGGGCCGAAAAGGAGAAGGTCGATCTCCACATCGATTTCATCACCTCGCAGGGCAACAAGCTGATCCTGACCGCCGCTGCCGAGGCGCAGGCAAGATCGGGCCACGACATCCTCACGCTGGGCAGCTGGGACGCGGCGAATTACGCCGACAAGCTCACGCCGGTCGACGACGTCATGGCGCCACTCATCAAGGCGAACGGCGCGGCCAGCGCCATCACGACCTATCTCGGCAAGATCGGTGGCAAGTGGATGGGTGTGCCGGGCACGCCGGGTGCCCAATTCAAGGGGCCGTGCTCGCGCATCGACCTCCTGAAGCAGCACGCCGGCATCGACATCCAGCAGATCTATCCGCTCGGTGGCCCGCCCAAGGCCGAGGCTTGGACAATGGACGTCTTCCTCAAGGCGGCCACCGATTGTCACAAGGCCGGCGTCCCCTTCGCCATCGGGCTGGGCACCACGGCGGACTCGGTTGACACCTGGGGCGCGATCTTCCAGGCCTTCGGCGCCGAGCTGGTCAACGCCAAGGGCGACATCACGGTCAACAGCGACAAGGTCAAGCAGGCGCTGGAATACGGCAAGAAGCTCACCGCCGTCCTGCCGCCGGACGCGCCGTCATACGACGACGCCACCAACAACCGCGCCTTCGTCGCCGGCAAGACGGCGCTGATCATGAACCCGCCCAGCGCTTGGGCGGTGGCACGACGCGACCAGCCGCAAATCGCCGAGCAGACCTGGCACCACGGCATGGCTGCCGGGCCGGCCGGCCGCTACGGCCCGTTCACGACTCCGTTCTGGGGATTGTGGAACTTCGGCAAGAACCAGTCGGCCGGCAAGAGCCTGCTCACCGCGCTCTCGCAGGCGCCGGCGATCGAGGAGATGGTCAAGGCGAGCGCCGGCTACGACATCCCGGCCTTCGCCAACCTCACCACGATGAAGGTGTGGGCGGAGGAAGGGCCGCCGAAGGGCACCCTCTTCCACTATCCCAACCCGTACAATCATCAGATCCTGTCGATCGCCGCGGCGCCCGCGCCGCACAAGATCGCGGTGCAGATCTACCGCCAGGGCCTGCAGACACAGATGGTGGTGCGCTACGCCATCAAGGGCGAGGCGATGGACAAGGTGATCGGCTGGGCCGCCAGCGAGCTTGAAGGCTATATGCGGACCTGAGCTGGCAGCACTGCCAAGTATCGTATGGACCGGCGCTCGGCGTTAGGGTTAGCATCCTGACGCCGGTGTCGATTCACGGCGCGGCCAAGGGCTTTGGCCGCGTCCCGTGACGTTGGCATCACCAAGAAACTCGCCGACGAAACCGGCGCCATCAGGAGGAACGCACATGACATCGAGGAAAGTCACACGCCGTTTCGTCGCCAAGACCGCGGCGGCTTCATCGGCGCTGATCGCCGCGCCGTTTGTGAGCGGCGTGCACGCGGCGGGTAAGCTCTCGATCGGCTTCTGGGACCACTGGGTGCCGGGCGCCAACAAGGCCAGCGAAGAGATCGTCCGTGCGTGGGCTGCGAAAGAGAAGGTCGATGTCACGATCGACTACATCACCTCGCAGGGCAACAAGCTGCTGCTGACAATCGCCGCCGAGGCGCAGGCCCGATCCGGCCATGACATGCTGGCGCTGTCGACCTGGCTGCCGGCCGCGTACCAGGAACAACTGGTGCCGATGAACGACATCGTCGATCCGCTGATCAAGCAGAACGGCGCGACCAACGCGACGGTCGAGTATCTCGGCAAGATCAAGGGCCAATGGCTGGGCGTGCCGGCGACGATCGGCAGCCAGTTCAAGGGCCCGGCTACCCGTATCGACCTGCTGAAGCAGCATGCCGGGATCGACATCCAGCAACTTTATCCCGCCGGCGGCCCGCCGAAGGCCGACAGCTGGACACTGGACACCTTCCTCAAGGCGGCCGAAGCCTGTCACAAGGGCGGCGTGCCGTTCGGCATCGGCCTGGGCACGACGTCCGACTCGGTCGACACCTGTGGCGCGATCTTCCACAGCTTTGGCGCCGAGCTGGTGAACGCCAAGGGCGACATCACCGTCAAGACCGACAAGGTCAAGCAGGCGCTGGAGTACTGGAAGAAGCTCGTGGCCTTCCTGCCGCCCGACGCGCCGTCGTGGGACGACGCCTCGAACAACAAGTGGCTGGTATCGGGCAAGGGCGCGATGATCATGAACCCGCCCAGCGCCTGGGCCGTCGCCAAGCGCGACGCGCCGCAGATCGCCGCGCAGACTTGGCATCACGGCTTCCCATCCGGCCCGGCCGGCCGCTTCGGACCCTACCTGCCGTTCTATTGGACGGCCTGGAAGTTCAGCAAGAACCAGGCGGCGGCCAAGAGCCTGATGACGGCGCTGAGCCAGCCGGCGGCCGTCGAGTCGCTGGTCAAGGCCAGCGGTGGCTACGACATCCCGGCCTTCGCCAACCTCACGACGCTCAAGGTGTGGGCCGAGGAAGAGCCGCCGAAGGGTGGCCTCTACCACTATCCGAACCCGCACAACCACCAGATCCTGTCGATCGCCGCGGCGCCCGCGCCACACAAGATCGCGCAGCAGATCTATACCAGCGGCGTGCAGACCCAGATGGTGGTGCGCTACGCGGTGAAGAACGAGTCGATGGACCGCGTGCTCGGCTGGGCGAGCAGCGAAATCGAAGGATTCATGCGCAACTAGCCATGGGATGTTCGGGAGGGCGCCGGAAACGGCGCCCTCCCCGTCTCTCGACTAAGCGTATGGTTTCCGGAGTCCGACATGGCAGACATCGCCACGCGTAGCGGATCGAGCGCCGCCGCCGACAGCCGCAACGGCTTGCACAAGCTGATGCAGCGAAAATCGACCATCGCCTTCTTGATGGCGCTGCCGCTCATCCTGCTGATCTTCACCCTGGTCGCCTATCCGGCCGGCTATGCGATCTATCTCTCCATGCTCAACAAGAGCATGACCAAGTTCGTGTGGTTCAGTAACTTCGACTTCCTGTTCGGACGCGAGACGTTCTGGATGGTGGTCTACCAGTCCTGCCTGTTCGCCATCACCGCGGTCCTGTTCAAGGCCATCATCGGCTTCGTCGTCGCCCACTTCGTCCACAACATCCCGAGCAAAGGCCAGCGCAAGTGGCGCGGCATGCTGCTGGTGCCGTGGGTCATTCCGCCGGCGATGAGCACGCTCGCCTGGCTGTGGCTATTCGATCCTTCCTACAGCGCCTTCAACTGGCTGCTGGCGCCGCTGGGCATCGGCCCGATCCCGTGGATCGGCGAGACCGCCTGGGCGCGCGCCTCGGTGATCCTGGTCAACGTCTGGATCGGCGCGCCGTTCTTCATGATCATGTACCTGGCGGCGCTGAAATCGGTGCCCGAGCAGCTCTATGAGGCGGCCGCCATCGATGGCGCCACCTGGTTCCAGCGCATTTGGTACGTGACCCTGCCGATGATGCGTAACATCATCGCCATCACGGCGCTGTTCTCGACCATCGTCACCTTCGCCAATTTCGACATCGTGCGCGTGCTCACGCGCGGCGATCCGCTGAACACGACGCACATCTTCGGCACCTACTCGTTCCGGCTCGGCATCGAGAGCAACGACATTCCATTGGGCGCCACCGTGTCGCTGTTCATGGTGCCGATCCTGGCGGTCGCCGCGGTGTTCATCCTGCGCGATATCTCCAAGCGGGGGAGTGAAGTCTGATGGCCGACGCCGCGATCTCCACCGGAGCACCTTCCCGTCCGCGCTACGGCAGCATGAGCCGCGACCGGCGCTGGGCGCTGCGCTGGTCATATTTCTTCCTGATCCTGTTCGCGATCTTCTTCCTGACGCCGCCGATCTACATGTTCATCACTTCGCTGAAGACCAGCGCGGAGATCTCGGCGGAGATCAATCCCTGGTGGGTGTTCAATCCCACCCTGGGAAACTACATCGAGCTGCTGACCCAGAACATCTTCCTCCGGTTCTTCCTGAACTCGGCGATCGTCTCGATCTGCGTCGTGACGATCACCATGCTGATCAGCGTCGTCGCCGCCTTCGCGCTGGCGCGCATGAAGTTCTGGGGCTCGGCCACCTTGGCCACCGGCGTCTTCCTGACCTACCTGATCCCCGAGACCCTGCTTTTCATCCCGCTGTTCAAGATGTTCGCCTGGGTCAACGAGAACCTCGGCATCCAGCTGATGAACCAGTGGTGGACGCTGATCATCCTCTATCCGACGCTGACGGTGCCGTTCTGCACCTGGATCATGATCGGCTACTTCGCTTCGATCCCCAAGGAACTGGACGAGGCCGCCCTGATCGACGGCGCGACCTGGACGCAGACCTTGACCAAGATCTTCATCCCGGTGGCGCTGCCCGGCATCATCGCCGCGACGATCTTCGCCTTCACCGTGTCCTGGGCGCAGTTCCTCTACCCGCTGGCCTTCACCACATCGACCAGCCAGCTGGTGCTGCCCGTCGGCATTATCACGACGCTGATCAAGGGCGACGTGTTCAACTGGGGCCAGATCATGACCGGCGCCCTGCTCGGCGCCGCGCCGCCGCTGATCATCTACGCCTTCCTCATGGACTACTACATCGCGGGCCTGACGGCCGGCGCCACGAAGGGTTAGTCGGCTATGGCTCAGGTAACGTTGCGCAAGGTCGTCAAGAAGTACGACGAGGTGCTGGCCGTCCGCGGTATCGACCTCGACATCATGGACAAGGAGTTCGTGGTTCTCGTCGGCCCCTCCGGCTGCGGCAAGAGCACGACCTTGCGCATGATCGCCGGCCTCGAGGAGATTACCGGCGGCGACATCGCCATCGGTGGCGACGTGGTCAACGACGTGCCGCCGAAGGACCGGGACATCGCGATGGTGTTCCAGAACTACGCGCTCTACCCGCACATGAACGTCTATGAGAACATGTCGTTCGGGCTCAAGCTCAAGCGCACGCCCAAGGACATCATCGACCAGCGGGTGCGCCAGGCGGCGCAGATCCTCGACATCACCGAGCTGCTCGACCGCAAGCCCAAGCAGCTCTCCGGCGGCCAGCGCCAGCGCGTCGCCATGGGCCGCGCCATCGTGCGCG
>CAYTFW010000130.1:0-18590 GCA_964437145.1 uncultured Rhizobiaceae bacterium | reverse complement strand
CGATGCCGATAAATCAGGGCTTTTCGATCTCCCTCTTTCTCCCTCTCCCCGCACGCGGGGAGAGGGAGGATAACGCCGCGGTGGTCGGCAGCCGGAAGAAGGCCCAGGGATCGCGCATGAAGCGCATGCGGGCGGCGTCCTGGGTTTGTGGGTCCCAGAGCGGCTGGGCGGCGCGGCGTTGGAAGATCATGTCGCGCCGCACGTCCGTCGTGTTGGCGGATGTGCCATGCGAGATGAAGCTGTGCGCGACGACGATGTCGCCGGCGGCGAGACGCGGCACCACCATGCGCGACTCGGGCTGCAGCAGCTTCTGGCCCGCGAGCTTGACCTCGCCCCAGTGCACCGGACCGTCGACTGGCTGCTGCCGGAAAAGCGCCGCGAGACGCTCGTGCGAGCCCGGCCAGACGTGGAAGCCGCCAGCGGTGTCCGACTCGACCGGCGTCAGCGCCACGCCCAGCAGCACGTTGAAGACGCCGAGCGCCGGCCCGCCGCCGCCATCGACATGGAAGGCGCGGCCGATGCGGGCGCGCGTGGCGAAGCCGGGCATGGTCGCGGCGAGCTGCACGGGTTCGAGCGGCGGCGCGCTGTCGAGGATCTCCGCCGTCAGCGGATCGAGCGCCGCGTGCACGATCGCGCCGAACGCGGGATGCGCGCAGTGCCGGATCTCGCGCCACGACTCGTCCTTCGAGCGCTCCCAGTCGCCGCCGGGATGCAGCGCCGCGAGCGCGGCCGCCGCCTCCTGCGCGTCGCGCAACAGGCGCGCGTCGATCGCGCCCGACACGACCGTGTAGCCGTGGTGGACGAGCTCGGACCAATGTCTCGGCTCGAACAACATGCCGGATTCTACGCCGCCCCGGCGCCCGGCGGAACGGGGCGCGTCTTCCTCCCTCTCCCCGCGAGCGGGGAGAGGGTTGGGGTGAGGGGCTGACTCAAGTGACGCACGGCGACCAAGCGCAACCTGAGGCTACCCCTCACCCCGACCCTCTCCCCGCAGGCGGGGAGAGGGAGGCGACCGATGCCCTACCCAGCACCCACACGCCTGACCTTCGCCGCCTCGACCCGTCCGTGCTGGTAGCTGAAGCGGACGCTCTCATCGTCACCCAGCGCGCCGAGGTCGATATGCCCGTCCGGCTTGAAGACGACGCAGCGTTTGCCGATCCGCGCGCTGACCATGCCGCCCAGCGGCCCCTGGTTCTCCGCCAGCCCCTTGAGCGCGGTGTAGAACGGCTCGCTCAGCCAAGCGCCCGGCGCGCCGGGATCGACATGGACGACGACATCGTTGCCCTGGCCGTAGAGCACGAGCTTCGACTTGCTGGGCCGCCACGCCTCCGGGAAGTCGGCGTGCAGCAGGAAGAGGCAGTTGAACGTGCGGCACTCCTGCGGGCGTGTATCGTAGATCTTGCAGCCCTTGGCCTTGTCGCAGTGACCGCACCAGACATCGGCCGGCTTCTTCAGCTCGGCGATGCCGACGACCTTACAGCAGAGCGTGCAGGAGCCGCAGGTTTTGCCGGGCGCAGGTTGGGCGAGTTCGGAGGGCAAGGTATTGTCGTCCGTGTCATCTAGCGAATGAGTCATCCTATCGCACAAGGGCATGTCTACCGCCCTACTTGTTCGACTCTCATGAAAACCATTGTTAGAATGACCATCGCCTCAGTACGCTAAAAGTGGCGTTGAATCGCTCGCTTTTCGGTATCAAAACGCGGAAGGCCAATACATGCAACTCAAAGAATTCAGGGTAACAAACTACCGAAATATCTGGGACTCCGGATGGATTGATGTCGGCCGAGTCACTGCGTTCGTTGGACAGAACGAAGCCGGAAAGAGCAATCTTTTCGAAGCTCTCTCTTGTATCAACTCCTTCATTCCGACACAGACCTACAGCATCGACGAAGATTGGCCAGTAGATGATTGGGGAAACAAGGACGCTTCCGCCGTTGTCTGCCAAGCAAAGTTCGCCTTAAGCCCGGCAGAAATCGCCGATCTCTACATGGCTGCAGGTGTTGCAAAAGCACCCCCTGCTCCCCCGAAGTCGTCCACGCAAGAGCCGGCAGCCGAAGGTGAACCAGTGCCGCCGGCTGCTCCTCCACAACCGATGATACCCACACCTCCTAAGGAGGTCGAACTGCTTGCATCCCGGCGATACAACACAGAAACTTTGTTTGTGATCGGTGTGCCGGCGACTGACTTGGATATGAACAAGGCTGGAGTCTGGATACGCAATGCCCTGCCCAAATTCGTCTACATTAAGGAATATGAGCTTCCAGGTACGCGTATTGAGCTGAACGTTCTAGCCGCACACGTCGCTCAGAAAGCATGGCATGATCTAACCAACGAAGAGCAGATCATCAAGATCATCTTGGATCTTGCTCAGATCAACATCAGCGACTTTCTCGAGAAGGGCAACACGCCGGAAGGCCGGACCGTTCGCACGTTCGACAAGAAAGCTGCATCCGCGTACCTGAGCAAGCAGTTCCGCGACCTGTGGAAGCAGAAGCGCGTGAGCTTCGATATCGAGATCGACGGCACGACACTCAACATCTTCGCTCAAGACGAAGAGATTGGTATGCCGGTGCGGCTGAATCGACGGTCGAGCGGCTTCAGATGGCACGTGTCCTTTGCATGGAAGTTCACCCACGCGAGTAAAGGTCAGTACAAGGGATGCATTCTTCTTTTGGAAGAACCAGGCATCCACCTGCACTACTCTGGGCAGCGCGATCTACTCGAAGTGTTTGAGAGGTTATCTGACGCGAATGACATACTCTACACAACGCACTTGGCGTCGATGGTAGACCCTGCCTTTCCGGAGCGAGTGCGGATTGTGGAAACGCGGGATCATCACACCGTAGTGCGGAAGGGCGTGGTAAGCAGCCAACGCGCACCAATGGCTGTGATCGAGGTTGCGCTTGGTTTGACTGGAGACTTAAGCGGTCTGCTCGGCAGCCGGCAGACTCTCATTGTAGAAGGTGGCGATGACGCCCTGATCTTACATAAACTATCTGGACTGATGCGAGCAGCAGGCAGACCGCATCTTTCTGATCGCATCTATCTTTGGCCAGCACGAGGTGCGTCCAAAACCCCGATGTACGCGGCGTTTGCGGTCGGACAAGGTTGGGACTCGGGCGTGCTCTTGGATACCGATGCCGCAGGCCATGCGGCAAAGAAAAAGATTGATGAGCTCGTGCTGAAGGACCTTGCCGCTGAACAACAGACAAAGTTCCGCGTGCTGATGCTCGGCGAGGCCGCTGGGATAAAGAAAACTGACGCCGCGATAGAGGATCTGTTTGACGACAAGTTTTACATTGACTGCGTGAACGCGACGTTTGCCGTCTTGATCAACGAGTCGGACCTGCCTGTCGACGGATCAGACATGATTGCGAAGCGTGTTGAGGATGTGCTGATCAAGCGATACGGGCATAGGGAGTTGGATCGGCGTCGAGTGATGGTTGAGGTGATGCGTCGGTTTGATTCCTGGGAGAAGATTACAGACCTCCCCGCGACCACCGCCGAGAAGGCGGCCAAACTCTTTGCTGCGATAAATGGCATGTTTGGCACAACAGCGTTGGCCAGAAAGAAGTAGTCGTCCGACAGACGTAGCCCGAGGTTCACTGTTTGGTAACGCGATCGCTGGCCATCAGATCGATGGACCGACGAGTCTCAATGGAACGGATCCTACTGGATTCGTCTCGGCGACGTCGAACGTGCTAGTCTAATGGTCAGAGCCCGGCTCCACTCGGCATATCGCGGAGGACATGCCATGAACGACGCAGCCCTTTCCCTGCACGCGCGCGCCGACGCGCTCGAAGAGCAGAAGTCGCGCGAGCTCGACTATCTCGTCGTGAAGTCGCGCATCCACAGCCTGGCCGAGGCGGATTTCAGCGCGCCGCCCAATGCCGGCGCGATGCTGAAGGCCAACCCCAATCTGCGCGTGCTGATGGGCGACGATCCGCGCCTGCCTGTCATGCCGGACAAGCCGACCCTGATCGACTTCTTCAAGCTGCGCTTTGGGCCCAGCGCCCATCTGCTGCAGAGCGCGCGGCACGCGGTGAAGGGCGGGCTGCCGGAGAAGATGGTGCTGGCCTGCTTGCTGCACGACATCGCCGGCGTCGGCTTCATCCGCGGCGATCACGGCTATTGGGGGGCGCAGCTCGTCGAGCCCTATGTCGACGAGGAGGTGACCTGGGCGATCCGCGCGCACCAGGTGCTGCGCTTCTATGCCGATCCGTCGGTCGGCTACGAGTATCCGCAATCCTACGTCACGCTGTTCGGCGCCGATTACGTGGTCGATCCGTATATCGAGGCGGACTACCAGCGCATGCGGAACCACAAATGGTACATGTCGGGCCGCATGATCACCGTGCACGACATCTACTCGTTCGATCCCAACGTGCATGTCGAGCTCGAGGAGTTCACGGATATCATCGGCCGCAACTTCCGTCAGCCCGAGGAGGGGCTGGGCTTCGACAACAGCCCGGTCGCGCATATGTGGCGCGCGATGATCCGGCCGGCGAAGTATCTGTAGGCTGCGCTTCCTCCCTCTCCCCGCCTGCGGGGAGAGGGTCGGGGTGAGGGGCTGTCGGCCACATGACCGCGGCCGCGGTCCTTGGCACGAGCCCCTCACCCTCCCATCGCGCTGCGCGCGACGGGTCCCTCCCTCTCCCCGCTCGCGGGGAGAGGGCAATAAGGCGGGGGAGTCTTGATGAAGATGCGGTGGATCGTGGGTCTCGTCGTCGCGGTGCTCGCTGGTGCCGCGCACGCGCAGGCGCCCTACCCCGCCCAGCCCGTGAAGATCATCGTGCCGTTCATCGCCGGCAGTGCGCCTGACGTCGCGGCGCGGCAGGTGGCGGAGCGGTTGGCGGCCGGGCTGAACCAGACCTTCATCGTCGACAACAAGCCCGGCGCGTCGGGCAATATCGGCGCCGAGGTCGCGGTGCGCGCGCCGGCCGATGGCTACACCCTGCTGCTGATGACCGGCAGCCACGTCATCAACCCGCATCTCTACGCCAAGATCGGCTACGACCCGATCAAGGACTTCGTGCCGATCACGGTGATCACCCGCCTGCCCTCGCTGATGGTCGTGCCGCCGTCGTCGCCGGCCAAGACCGTGGCCGAGTTCATCGCGCTGGCCAAGGCCAAGCCCGGCCAGCTGAACTACGGCTCGGGCGGCGTCGCCAGCCTGGCCAATCTCTCGGCGTCGGCCTTCCGGCTGGCCGCCGACATCGACTATGTGCACGTGCCGTTCAGGGGCGCGCCCGACATCGTGCGCGGCCTGCTCGGCGAGCAGATCGATGTCGGCTTCCCGACCATGCCGACGGCGATGAGATTGGCTCAACAGGGGCAATTACGTCCGCTGGCGGTGACCTCGGCCAAGCGCTCGGCGGTGATGCCCGAGGTGCCGACGATCCTGGAGTCGATGCCCAACGGCTTCAGCCAGGACGCGTGGCTGGCGCTGGCGGCGCCGGCGGGCACGCCCGCGGCGATCATCGAGCGGCTCTACGCGGTGCTGAAGGACGCGGCGGCCGATGCCGCGTTTCGCGCAAAGCTGAGCGCCGACGGCTCGGAGGTCATCTTCAACACACCGGCCGAATTCAAGGCTATGCTGCCGGGCGAGCTTCAGAAGTACGGCGTCCTGATCAAGCGGCTCGAGATCAAGCTGGAGTAGTCCCATGGCGGCGCTGTCGCCCCGCATCCACGACGTGCCCGACGACCTGCTCGCGGCCATCGACTGGTGTTACGAGCAGGGCTGGACCGACGGCCTGCCCGTCGTGCCGCCGGTGGTCGCGCGCGTGCAGGCGATGCTGGAAGCCGACGCGCGGGCGGCCGAGACCGTGATCTGCAAGCATCCCGCCACCGGGCTCGACCTGTCGCTGCACGCCGCCGCGGTCAACGCCGTGATGGCGGGATGCCTGCCCGAGCATTTTCCGGTGCTGGTCGCGGCCTACGAGGCGATGGACCAGGAGGGCTTCAACTTCCACGGCTCGACCGCCAGCACCGGCGGCTCGGCGCCGCTGCTGATCGTCAGCGGGCCCTACGCCGACGCGATCGGCATGAACAGCGACGTCAATCTCTTCGGGCCCGGCAATCGCGCCAACGCCACCATCGGCCGCGCGGTGCGGCTGATCCTGCGCAACGTGTTCCAGATGCTGCCGGGCATCTCCGACAAGTCGACGCAGGGCAATCCCGGCAAGTACAGCCTGTGCATCGCCGAGCGCGCGCGCGGCAACCCGTGGCCGTTGCTGTGCGAGGCGCAGGGCTATGCCAAGGGCGTGTCGAGCGTGACCTGCTACGCCGCCGGCGGCTTCTGCAATGTCGAGAACCACGGCGGCAACACGCCGGAGCAGATCCTGGGCTCGGTCGCCGACGCCATGGCCAATTACGGCTGCATCACCTTGGGCCAGAGCGTGGTGATCCTGGCGCCCGAGCACATGCAGATCGTCGGCGACGCCGGCTGGTCGCGCGAGCGGGCGCAGGATTTCCTGTTCAGCGCGGCGAAGCGCTCGGTCGAGGGCATGACTGGTGTCGGCAAGTACCGCGATCGCGAGTACGACACGCAGCACGGCGAGGGCGCGCACCGGCTGGCGGAAGCCGGCTTCATCCACCGCGGGCTCAATCCGCAGGACATCCTGATCACCATGGGTGGCGGCGATGCCGGCGGGCATTCCTGCTTCCTGCCGTCGTGGAGCCGCGGCCGCGGCTCGATCATGCAGCACAAACCCATCACCGTGAGGAGCTAACGCCATGCAGCTCTATTCGCCGATGTCGACCACCCCCAAGCGCGCGGCGATCCGCGCGCCGGCGCTGAGCAAGATCGACGGCATGCGGATCGGCATCCTCGAGAACGGCAAGCTCAACGCCGAGGAGATGCTGAACGAGGTCGCGGCGCTGTTCGTGCAGCGCCACGGCTGCACCGTGCGCACCTTGGCCTCGAAGAAGAACGCCAGCGCGCCGGCGCCGGGCAACACGCTCACCTCCGTCGCACAGGAGGTGGATTTCCTCATCACCGGCTTAGGTGATTGAGGGTCCTGCTCAACGTGCAGTCTGCACGACGGAATCACTTTCGAGCAGCTGGGCAAGCGCGCGGTGGTGCTGTGCACCACGCCGTTCGAGGTCACCGCGCGCAACATCGCGCGCGTGCTGGGCCTGCCCACCTATCCCTTCCTCACCGTGCAGCACCCGATCGGCAGCTGCACGCTCCCCGAACTGAAGGCGCGCGCCGAAGTCGCCTACCAACAGGCGCTGCCGATCCTGCTGACGTAGGTCGTTTTCCTCCCTCTCCCCGCGTGCGGGGAGAGGGAGTCAAGATCCTCGCTGGAGTTGGCCATGCCTGATCTCGCAGCCTTCCAGTCCACCAAGTCCGCACCGTCGGACCTCGGCCCCGCGCTCGAAGCCCTGTGGTGGTTGCGCCAGGGCAACTGGGACCAGGCGCACAAATGCGTGCAGGCGCATGAGGGCGAAGCCGATTGCGACTGGGTCCACGCCCACCTGCACCGCCAGGAAGGCGACCTCAACAACGCCGGCTACTGGTACCGCCACGCCGGCAAGACCATGCCGGACGGGCCGCTCGAGGAGGAGTGGCGCCAGATCGCGAGCGCGATGCTGGGCCGCTCCTAACTCCCCTCTCCCCTCGCGGGAGAGGGGTCGGGGGTGAGGGGGTGCATCAAGTCACGCACCGAACCCCGAACACCCCTCACCCCAACCCTCTCCCGCAAGGGGAGAGGGAGAAGACTACTTGTTCGGATTGATCAGGTACTTCTCACCCGTCGCGCGCTTGCTGTAGGCGACGAGGTTGTCGAGCTGCAGCGCCTCGGGCAGCGAGACGACCTTGGTGTAGTGGCTGGCGAAGGTGGTCTTCAGCTCCGACACCACGCGCTGACGCAGGCGGAGCTGCTCGGGCCGACCGATCTTCTGCAGGAAGGGCGTGAGCAGCCAGCCGCCGATACCCCAGGCCATGCCGAAGCTGCGCGAGAACTCCGTCGGGCCGGTGTTGAGGCCGCCGTAGATGTAGACCTGCTTGTGCACGGCCGAGCCGTAACGGCTGTATTCCTTGGCCGTCTTGTTGATGGCGATCTCCATCGCCGTGAGGATCTGGCCGGCGAGCTTGCCGCCGCCGATGGCGTCGAAGGCGATGGTGGCGCCGGTCTCGACCAGCGCCTGGGTCAGGTCGTCCATGAAGCTGGGCAGCGAGGAATCGACGACGTGCTTGGCGCCGATGCCGCGCAGCAGCTTGGCCTGCTCGGCGCTGCGCACGATGTTGACCAGGCCGATGCCGTCCTTCAGGCAGATCTTGTTCAGCATCTGACCGAGATTCGACGCCGCCGCGGTATGCACGAGCGCCGTGTGGTTCTCGCGCTTCATCGTCTCGGTCATGCCCAGCGCCGTGAGCGGGTTGACGAACCACGACGCGCCGTCGGCCGCGGTCGTGCCCGCGGGCAGCACCTGGCATTCGACCGCCTTGATCCGGCGGTACTGCGCGTACATCGCGCCGCCGACCATCGACACCGTCTTGCCCAGCAGCGCCTGCGCCGCTTCCGACTCGCCGGCCTTCACCACCACGCCGGCGCCTTCGTTGCCCACCGGCATCGACTGGTCGAGGCGCGCGGCGAGGAACGGCAACGCCTGCTGCGAGATCGTCGCCTTGACGACGATGTCCGCGCCGCTGCCGGACGCGGTCGCCTTGGTCATATCGGCCGGGCCGATCAGCAGGCCGAGGTCGGACGGGTTGATCGGCGTCGCCTCGACCTTGACCACGACCTGGTCGGGGCCGGGTTCGGGAATCGCCACCTTGGCCAGCGAGATCTCCAGCTCGCCGCCCTTGCTGATCTTGGATCGAAGCTCCAGTGCCGTGCTCATGCGTGTCCTCCTGTGATGGCGACACGATGCCCAGCGGCGCGACGGTGGACAAGGCATATACGCCGCACCCGTATCCGCAGGCGGAACGATCCGACTCAACCCGATCGCGATACCGTGTCATCCTGCGCGACGGTCATCGTCCCGGAGGCCTCGGCGGTGAAGGGTAGCTTGCGTGCTCAGGGGTATCGCGTGCCGGCCACGGCGCTGATCGCCGCCGTGCTGATGCTGCTGGCCGCCTTCGGCGCGCGGGCGCAGGTCGCGCCGGATCGCGAGCGCGCGGCGGCGCTGGTGCCGCTGCTGGAGTTGCAGGACATGATCCATGCCGCGCGGGTGCTGCGCGACGCCATGACGGCGCCGCAGGCCGACGCGGCGCTCAAGGCCCAGGCCGCCGCCTGGCTGCGCGACGCGCCCGGCGTCAGCGAAGCGGCGCTGGTTCGCACCTTGCGCGACGAAGCCAGGCTGCTGCTCGACTACGCCGCGCCACGAGTCGCCGCCACCACGCGCTGGCCGGCGAACTTGGACGCGGCGCGTGCCAGCCAACGGCTCGAGCAGCTCGGGCGGTCGCTGCGCGACGCGCCGGCGACGCAGACGGCGGTGTACGACATCCTGGTCGGCACGGTGGAAGTGCTCGGCTGGACCGAAGGGCGCGCCCAGCTCGATCCGGCGCACAATCCGTTCGCCGCCAGCCACCAGCGCGCCATGCTCGCTGTCGTGCCGTCGCCGGCGGTGGCCCCGACCAGGCCCGCCAGCGCCCCTTCGTCGACCGCACCGCCCGCGTTGCCGCCGGGCACCTTGAAGCTGGTGTATTTCGGGCTCTACGACGATCGCGTCGGCCCGCGCGGCGCGAACCCCAGCGGCAGACCAGACGGGCGCTTCGTGCTGACCATCGACGTCGGCAGACTGAGCTCGCGCGAGCTGATGCACATCGCGCTGCAGGCGATGGACGCCAACAGCCGGCCGGTGGGGCCGATCTGGCATACCAGGGACCCCGCGCAGGCGCTGCTGCTGGTCGTCGCCGGCGATCAGTGGCTCAACACGCAACACGTCAACGGGCTGGCGACCCTGGAAGGCGCCGAGGTCGACCTGATCCTGTTCGCCGACAACGCGCCCGAGCCCACCGCCGTCAACGCCTTCATCGTCGAGGTCGGCTTCGCCGATGGCTCGATCGCGCGCCAACTGGCGCGGGCGCGTTGAAGCCACCATTGTCATCCCGAGCGCAGCGAGGGATCTAGGAGCACTGCCTGGATCCCTCGCTGCGCTCGGGATGACAGCCTCGACTACACCGCCTCGAGCGGCGCGTTGAGGCTGACCGTGCCGGGCACGATGATGCCGCCGCGATCGCCGATGTCGACCTTGCCGTAGCGTTGCGCGAAGACCGGCGGCAGCGGGCGCGCGCCGGGCACGGCGAGCCACAGGCGCAGCAGGTGGCGGCGCTTGTCCTCTTCAGGCCAGTCCTCGAAGCCGGTGCGATCGTGCAGCAGGGTGTGATTGTGCACGAACTGCATGTCGCCGGGGCGGAACTCCATGTGGAGGTTCAGCGCCGGATCGTTGGCGAGGTCGTCGAACAGGTTCAGCGCCTCGATCTTCCGCGGCGACAGACGCGGCGCGCCGTCGAGGCGCTGGGCGCTGTCGATGTACTGGCGCTGATAGATCGCGGTGAGATGGCCGGCATGCCAGTTGAACACCGGGATCTCGAACCACGGTTTCATGCCTGATGGCACCTCGCCGCGCCGGTCGGTGGCCAGCGGCTCGAACAGCAGCGCCAGCAGATCGGGCCGCCGTCGGCGCATCTCGTTGAAGATCGTCGTCGAGCTCACCAAGGTCGACAGCCCGCCGCGTTTCGCCGTCTTCAGGCAGAGCAGCGCGACCACGTCGCAGGAATCGGTGTGATAGGTCTGCCGCTCGTTGGTCTGGTAGATGCGCACATTGGGATCGGCGCTGCTCAGCCCCATATCCTTGACATGGCCCAGCACGTGGCCCTTGGCGTTCTGCGAGCGCGCGTTGCCGAGATGCGCGCCGATGCCGAAATACGCCGTCGCCGCCTCGCGTACGCTCCAGTCGCTGAGCGGCAGTCCGCGCAGCAGGAAGAAGCCGCGACCCTCGAGCAGCTCGGTCCGCGCCGCCTTCAGCTTGGGCCGCAGCGTCGGCAACGGAAAATCGCGCGCCGTGATCGCCGCGATGTCGGCTTCTCGCGCCACCAGCGGCTTGGTCGCCGCGACGATCTCGGCGAGATCGCCAGGTGTCAGCGGTGCGATCCAGTCCGTACGCCTGGCCATCTCCGGCCCATACCACGCGGCCGGGCCGGTCTGTTCAGGAGGAAGATCGGCTGGGTTCATCTCACACACTCGCAAGCGCGGATACGACAGCGTCGCCCATGCCCGTCGTCGATAGCGTAGGCGCGCCCCTGGCGGCAAGATCGGCCGTCCGCGCGCCGGAGGCCAGGACCTTGTCGACGGCGCGCTCGAGCGTCGCGGCGTCTTCCGCCTGGCCCAGGGTCTCGCGCAGGCACATCGCGAAACTCAGGATCGCGGCCAGCGGATTGGCCAGCGACTTGCCGGCGATGTCGGGCGCGCTGCCGTGGATCGGCTCGTAGAGCGCGCGGCGGCGGCCATGCGCATCCTTCGCCGACAGCGAGGCCGAGGGCAGCATGCCCAGCGAGCCGGTGATCATGGCGCCGCAATCCGACAGCAGGTCGCCGAACAGATTGTCGGTGACGATGACGTCGAACTGCCGGGGCCAGCGGATCAGCTGCATGGCGCAGTTGTCGGCCAGCATGTGATGCAGGGTGACGTCGGCGAACTCGGCGTCGCGCACGCGCTGCACCACGCGGCGCCACATCGCGCCCGCCTCCATCACGTTGGCTTTGTCGACCGAGTGCACGTGGCCCGGCTTGCCCTCGGCCTTGCGCTGGCGCGCCAGCTCGAAGGCGAAGCGCGCGACACGCTCGACCTCGGTCGAGGTGTAGACATGGGTGTTCACGCCGCGCTCGCCGCCGTCGGCCAGTTTCTCGACGCCGCGCGGCTCGCCGAAATAGACGCCGGCGGTCAGCTCGCGCACGAACACCAGATCGACGCCGTCGACCACCTCGGGCTTCAGCGACGAGGCCGAGAGCAATGCCGCGTTGGCCTTGATCGGCCGCACATTGGCGAAGACGTCGAGCGCCTTGCGCATGGTCAGCAGGCTGCCCTTCTTGCGATCGGCGGCGGAGATCTTGGCCTGCTGGTCCAGCGAACCCACCGCGCCGAACAGCACGGCGTCGGCCGCGGTGATCTCGGCCCAGGTCTCGTCCGGCATCAGGCTGCCGAACTTCTCCCACGAGGCCATGCCGAATGGCCGCTCGCGGATCTCGATCGGCGCCCGCCTTTTGTCGCGAAACCATTCGGCGACCTTGCGCACCTCGCCCATCACCTCCGGCCCGATGCCGTCGCCGGGCAGGATCAGCAGGCGGTAGGTGTTGGCGGCGGGCATGACGGGACTCCGGCGGGAAAACGCGGCGGAGGATCGATCCCGCAGCGGCCTCGCGTCAACCCGAGGTCTGGCCGGCCTTTCCTTCTCCCCGCCTGCGCGGGGCGACACGGAGACGCAGGCGCGGCGTGTCGAGCGTTGGCCGTGGGCTCACGTCCTGCGTGCCCGCCACGTCGCGGCATCGATATCGTAGCGCACCACGTCGACGCCCTTGTAGTGACCGTCGGCTCCGCGCGTCATGCCCAACCGAAGCATCAGCCCCCAGGAGCGCACGTTGGTCTCGAGCGTGATGGCGAGGATCGACGGCAGCCCGACCACGTCGAAGCCGAAATCCAGCGACGCCTCCGCCGCCTCGCGCGCATATCCCTTGCCGTGCAGATCGGGGTGGAAGGCATAGAGCACCTCGGTGCCCTCGAATTCCGGCAGGTAGCGCAGGCCGACATGGCCGACGAGGCGGCCTTCGCGCGACACACCGCCGTTCAGCTCGACACGCTCGAAGGCGCCCCACGGCGCGTAGCCGCGCATGCGCCAGTCGTCGGCGAATGCGGCGATCGTCGCCTGGACTCGCTTGAGCGGATCGCCCGCCGAGGCCGGCAGCCACTCGGCGACGCCGGGATGGAAGCGCATCGCGGCATAGGCCTTGGCATCGCTGGGCGAAAGCGGGCGCAGGATCAGGCGCGGTGTGACGACGGCACTCATGACCACAGTCTATCCGATGCTCGACTCGTCCGCCGCTGCTGTCCATGATCCGGTAAACGCCCGTTCACCGGAGAGGACACGCGCCATGGACTTCGACATTCCCGCCGACATCGCGGCCTATCTGCGCGAGCTCGACGCCTTCATCGAGCGCGAGATCCGGCCGCTGGAGCAGCAGGACGACAACATCCGCTTCTTCGACCATCGCCGCGAGAACGCCCGCACCGACTGGGACAATGACGGCCAGCCCCGGCACGAATGGGAAGACCTGCTGAAGGAGATGCGCCGGCGTGCCGACAAGGCGGGCCATCTGCGTTTCGCGCTGCCCAAGGCGCTGGGCGGCAAGGACGGCTCGAACCTCGCCATGGCGATCATCCGCGAGCATCTCGCGCACAAGGGGCTCGGCCTGCACAACGACCTGCAGAACGAGAGCTCGATCGTCGGCAACTTCCCGGTCGTGTTGCTGCTGCACCGCTTCGGCACGCAGGCGCAGAAGGACCAGTACATCGAAGGCATGTTCAAGGGCACGGAGCGCATCGGCTTCGGCCTCACCGAGCCGCTGCACGGCTCGGACGCCACCTTCATGGAGACCACCGCCGTGAAGAAGGGCGGCGACTGGGTGATCAACGGCATGAAGCGGTTCAACACCGGCATGCACACGGCGACGCACGACCTGATCTTCGCCCGCACCTCGGGCAAGGAAGGCGACGCGCGCGGCATCTCGTGCTTCCTGGTGCCGGTCGCCACGCCGGGCTTCAAGGTCGAGTACATGTGGTGGACCTTCAACATGCCCAGCGACCACGCCGAGGTGTCGCTGACCAACGTCAAGGTGCCGGCAGCGACCATGCTGGGCGCTGAAGGCCACGGGCTCGACGTCGCGCAGACCTTCGTGCACGAGAACCGCATCCGCCAGGCCGCCTCGTCGCTGGGCGCGGCGCAGTACTGCATCGACATGAGCGTCGCCTACGCCAACCAGCGCGTCGTCTTCGGCAAGAAGCTGTCGACCAACCAGGCGATCCAATTCCCACTCGCCGAGCTGCACACCGAGGCCGAGATGGTGCGCGGGCTGGTGCGCAAGACGGCGTGGTATCTCGACCGCGAGCACCACATGGATGTCAGCCCGTGGGTGGCGATGGCCAATTACCGCGGCAACCGCCTGTGCTGCGACGCCGCCGACCGCGCCATGCAGGTGCATGGCGGCGTGGGCTACAGCAGGCACTTCCCCTTCGAGCACATCTACCGCCACCACCGCCGCTATCGCATCACCGAGGGCTCGGAGGAAATCCAGATCCGCCGCATCGCCGGCTCGATGTTCGGCTATTGGGGCACGCAGAAGAAGCCCAAGGCGGCGGAGTAACGCCTTCTCCCCGCGAAGGCGGGGAGAAGGAAAAGACGCTCAATGCGACATCCCTGCCGCCAGCGGGGAGAGGGAGTGATGACGGGAGCATCCGCCCGTCGTATAGGTCCGCCGCCGGCGCGGAAGGATGTCTCATGGCCTATTGGTGGCTGAACCAGAACGAGGACGAGCTCGACTTCTGGGACGACGATCTGATCGTCGTGCCCCGGCGCGACAAGCTCGGCAAGACGGCGCCGGGTTTCGCCGCCGCCGCCGAGATGAAGCCCGGCGATCTCGGCTTCGCCTTCATCGGCGGCGATCTCGAAGCGGTGTTCGCGGTGGTCGGCCTCGGCGAGGAGGAAGTCATCGAGCTGGGCGCCGACGGCCAGCGTCGTCCAGCGCGCGTCGTGCCGGGCCGCTTCGTCGACCTGCCCTCGCCGCTTTCATTCGAAGCGTTGAGCACGCTGCTGCGCGGCATGTTGCCGATCGTCGATTCGCCGCTGCAGACCGGCAACGAGCGCGCCGAGACACGGGTCTTCCCGCTCGATGACAGCGTCGCGCGACGCCTGATCCAAACCCTGCTGATGGCCGAGCCGCTCGTCGGTGGTGCGGTGGGCGACGTGATGGCCGCCGCGCTCGGCGCCAGCGAGCGCGACGATCAGACCGTCGAGGCATTGACCCTGGCGCGGGTGGGCGGCGGTCCGTTCGGCGAGGAGGTCTTCGCGCTGTGGGACGGCGCCTGCGCCGCCACGGGCGCGATGAACCGCGCGCTGGTGCAGGTGGTGCCGATCAAGCCCTGGGTGCTGGCGAGCGACGAGGAGCGCCTGGACCCACAGAACGGTCTGCCGTTGACACCCACCTGGCATATCGCTTTCAGCAGCGGCCTGATCGCCTTCGAGGACGACGGGCGGGTGCTGCTGTCGCGCGACCTCGACCCTGAGGACGCGCGCAAGGCCGGTATCGATCCCGCGTTCCGTCTCGCGGTCAAAGGCGACCGGCAAGCCGCCTACCTCGCCGCCCACCGCGCGGCGCTGTTCGACGGATGAGCGGCGAGCGCCGGCATCCGCCCTATCGCGTCGAAGGCGACGCGACGCTGGTCGAGCTGCGGCTGGACAGCGTGGCGCAGCTCTTCAACTCGCTCGATCCCGCGCCCTTCCTGGCCAAGGATCTCGACCGCGACGCCGAGGAATGGATCGTCGGCGCGCTGACCGAGCTGCCCGAGGAGCGGCGCCCGCGCCTCGTGATCTACCTGCCGGCGCACGCGGCGCAATCGCCGGACGCGCAGGGCCTGCCGGCCGCCATCCACAACTACTTCGCCTATCGCGCCGAGGCCGCCGCGCGCGACCTGCGCCTGGAGTTCGAGCGCGGCCGCGTCAGCCTGACGATCGGGCTGGCCTTCCTCGCCGCCTGCACCGGCCTGCGCGAATTGCTGCCGATCATGTTGCCCGATGGCGTCTTCCAGCGCGGCCTGAACGAAGGCCTGCTGATCGTCGGCTGGGTGGCGATGTGGCGGCCGCTGGAGATCTATCTCTACGATTGGTGGCCGCATCGCCGCCGCCGTCGCCTGTTCGAGCGGCTGGCGCGCATCGATATCGAGGTGCGCGCGGTCTGATTGGGACCGCCGGCGGTCCCAAAGAGTCAGCGCGCGCCCAAGGTCGCGATCAGATGCGCCCGCACGTCGGCGATGGCGCGCGCCAGAGCGGCGGGATCGCCGCCGAAGCTGGCGCCGCGTGTCGAGCATGCGCGCAGATATGCGCCGATGCGATCGGCCGGCACCACGGCGCCATCGTCCCAGCGGCGGCCCTGCACCGGCTCGAGCTCGATATCCATGCGGCAGTCGCGCGCCGTCTGCACGTTGTCCAAGCGACGCACCGCCGTGGGCGAGTCGAAACCATGCGCCGCGCCGGGATAGACGATCGAGCGGATCGGCGCACCCCTGCCGCGGAACCACTCGATATAGCGTTCGCATTGCGCCGCCGGCGTGTAGTCGTCGGCGCCGCCCATCAGCACCAACATTGGCGCGCGCGTGATCTCGCGCGCGATATAGGGCAAGGCGCAAGAGGGGTAGAGCGGGACATGCGTGGCGAAGCGCCGGTCGCCCGATAGGGCGCGGCGGAACGGCTCGAGCGTTGTGTAGAGCGCGACCTGCCCGCCCTTCGAGAAGCCCATGATGCCGATGCGGTCGGGATCGATACGCGGATGCGTGGCCAGCAGCTTCAGCGCGTTGAAGGCATCGGCGACCATCGCCACGGCCGAGACGCGGCTCTGATCCTCGGCGGTCGAGGTCACACCGCGTGGCCGGAAGGAATCGGTGACGAAAGCGGCGACGCCCATGTCGCCGAGTCGCTTCGCCCAGGCGTGCTCGCGGCCGGCCGAGACCCCGCCGCTGCCGTGCACGACCAGCATCGCCGGTACCCGCGCCGCGCCCGGCGGCAGGCTGAGCATGCCGGAAATCTCGACACCGGGCGCGGTGCCGGCCATCAGCGCGGTCGGCCCGGTGGGCGAGGACGAGGCGAAACGGATCTCGCCGACGCGGCCGTCGCGCAGATCGCTCACGACCTGCGCCCGGGCATCCAGGGAGAGCAGCAGCCCGAAGGCCGCCGTCGCGGCTCTGATCATACGGCTCCTCCCGCCTCGCGCGATCGCACCGTAGCCGATGACGTCGCGCGCGATACGCGCCGAAGTGTTTCGGCGCGTATCGCGCACCGCGTCAGCGGGCCATCAGCCGGTCGATCTCGCGGGCGAGTTCATCGACATCGTGTGCTTCGGCGTCGGGCAGCTCGGTCCAGTCGCGCGCCTCGACGTCGCGCCAGCGCCCGACGCGCAGCCAGATCGTCGTCATGCCCAGACGGCGCGCCGGCGCGATGTCAGTGTCGACGCGATCGCCGATCATCAGGCATTCCCCCGACTCCACCCCGCATGTCTCGGCGGCGACGCGGAAGAGGCGCGGATCCGGCTTGGCGGTATCGAGCGCGGCGGCGCTGATCGCGGCGTCGAACAGCGCGCCATAGCCCAGCGCGTCGATGCGCGCGCCGAGATCGCGCGGCGCGTCGTCGAGCGCCGCCAGGCCGATGCCGCCGGCGCGCAGGCTGGCGATCAGCTCGATCATGCCCGATCGCGCGACGCCCTTGCTGTCGGCGCCGCGTGCCTGGACGAAGCGCGTCCATACCGTGTGCGCCAGGGCTGGCGCACGGCCGGCCAGGCGCCAGATCACGCCGCGCCAGAAATCGGCCGCGCGCGACGTCAGCGTCTCGGTTTCGGCGGCGAGATAGTCGGCCGGCTGGAGATGGACGCTCTCGCGACGGAACAGGTCGATGATCAGGGCGTCGGCGCGATCGTCGAGCCGGGCGGTGTCCTCGAGCGGGCCGCCGACATCGAACAGGATCGCGCGGATCACCACTCGAAACGCGCGCCGTCGTAGTTGATGAAGCCGCCATTGTCGGCGGGCTTCAGCCCCTCGATCACCTTGGTCATGCCGGCGATGCTGACCGGCGGCGTCACCGGCGCCGCGGCGCCACCCATGTCGGTCGACACCCAGCCGGGATGCAGCACGACGCAGGTCAGGCCGCGCGCCTTGGTGTCGGTGGCGAGGCTCTTCCACGCCATGTTCAGCGCCGCCTTGCTGGCGCGATAGGCGTAGCGGCCGCCTTCGTGGTTGAGCCCGATGCTGCCCAGCCGGCTGGAGATCGCCACCATCGCCTTGCGTCGCGAGGCGGCGACGTGATCGACGAAGGCCTCGGCCAGCTTCACCGGCGCCAGCGCGTTGACGCGGAACGTCTCGAGCCAAACGTCGGGATCGACCTTACCGAGTTCGGTCGCCTCGCGGCCGGCGATCCCGGCGTTGGCCAGCAGCACGTCGATCGCCTCGCCCTTCAGGCTCGCCGCCAGCTTCGCCGTGGCGGCGAAGTCGGTGACGTCGAGCTTGTGGCGCCGCACGTCGCCCTTCACCGCCTTCAGCGCCGCGCTATCGGCGTCGCGCGCGCAGGCGTGCACGCGCCAGCCTGATGCGGCGTAGTGCTTGACGAACTCGATACCCAGGCCGCGACTGGCGCCGGTGAGCAGGATGGTGGGCATGAAACCTCGCTCTTGTCGTTCCGGGGATACTACCGCAACCCAATGAAAACGGCGCCGGAAGAGTCCCGGCGCCGTCTTCACCTCGGTTGTCATCCCGAGCGTAGCGAGGGATCCAGACTGGATCCCCCTGAGTTCACAAACGAAGTGCAACACCAGATTAAGGTGTTGCCAT
>CAYTFW010000129.1:0-18698 GCA_964437145.1 uncultured Rhizobiaceae bacterium | reverse complement strand
TCCGCCTCGCTGGCGCTCGGCACCTTCTCCCCGCCTTCGCGGGGAGAAGGAAAGAGGCGGCCATGAAATCCGCCTCGCCCGCGATCCCGGCGCTGGTGCTGCTGGGTGTGTTCTTTCTCTATCCCGTCGTGCGCATGCTGGGCTTCGCCGTCGAGGGCGGCACGATGGAGTGGTTCGCCAAGGCGCTGGGCGAGAAGCTCTACCTGCAGGTCTTCTGGGTCACCTTCCAGATCGCCGCCATCGTCACCTTCTTCTGCCTGCTGCTGGCCTATCCGCTGGGCTTCCTGCTGGCGACCACGACGCCGGGCTGGGCGACGCTCGGCTTCATTTTCGTGCTGCTGCCGCTGTGGACCTCTGTCCTGGTGCGCACCTACGCCTGGATGGTGTTGCTGGGCCGCAACGGCGTGGTCAATCGCTGGCTGGTCGGCAGTGGCGTGATCGACGATCCGCTGCCGCTGCTGCACAACCTAACCGGCGTGCTGATCGGCATGGTCCATGTGCTGCTGCCCTACATGGTGCTGCCGATCTACGGCGCGGTGAAGCGCGTCGATCCCGCCATCGTTTCCGCCGCGCAAGGCCTGGGCGCCTCGACTTGGCGCATCTTCTGGCGCATCTACCTGCCGCTGACCTTGAACGGCATCTTCGCCGGTTGCGTCATCGTCTTCGTGCTGTCGCTGGGCTTCTACATCACGCCGGCGCTGCTCGGCGGCGGCCGCGTGATCATGATCGCCATCCTGATCGAGCAGGAGGTGCGCCAGTCGCTGAACTGGCAGTTTGCCGCAGCACTCTCGGCCGTCCTGCTGGCCGCGACGCTCGCGGTCTACGGCCTTGCTCGCAAGAGCATGCGCGCGGAGCCGGCGCCATGAAACCACGCCACGCCCTGGTCGCGTTCTGCGCGTTGGTCTACTTCTTCCTGCTGCTGCCGCTGCTGGTGGTGTTCCCGATCTCGCTCAGCTCAGCGCCCTATATGCAGTTCCCGCCGCCGGGTCTCAGCTGGCAGTGGTACGAGCGCTATCTCGACGACCCGCAATGGATCGACGCCACCGTCCGCTCGCTGCAGATCGGTGCGGCCACCGCGGTGCTGGCGCTGGCGCTGGGCGTGCCGCTGAGCTTCGCGCTGATCCGCGGGCGCTTCTACGCGCGCGAGACGGTCGACCGGCTGGCGATGGCGCCGCTGATCGTGCCGCACATTATCCTCTCGGTCGCGGTCTACGGCCTGTTCGCGCGGCTGAAGCTGATCGGCGAATGGTACGGGCTGGTCGTGGCGCACACCGTGCTGGCGCTGCCCTTCGTCGTGCTTGTCATGGGCGCCGGGCTGCGCGACTTCGACCGCTCTCTGGAGCAGGCGGCCGAAGGCCTGGGCGCCAGCCGCTGGCGTACGCTCACGCGCGTCACGCTGCCGTTGCTGCGGCCCAGCCTGGTGTCGGCCGGGCTGCTCGCCTTCATCACCTCGTTCGACGAGGTCGTGGTGGCGCTGTTCCTATCAGGCGCGCGCATGACCTTGCCCAAGAAGATGTTCGACAACATCCTGATGGAAATCGATCCGACCATCGCCTCGGTGTCGGTGATGCAGATCCTGCTGGTGTCGCTGGTGCTGGTGCTGATCGGCCGCTTCGGCCGCGGCCTGAACGCCACGGCGCGTTGAGGGAGGGAAGAATGGCCGACAGCATCTTCCACAAGGACTTCAAGGCCATGCCCTGGTGGTGGGAGTGGTGGCACCCGTCCAACGAACTGTCGCAGGAGCCGCCGAAGAAGACCGACGTGCTGGTGGTCGGCGCCGGCTATGGCGGGCTGTCGACGGCGCTGGAGCTGGGCCGCTCGGGCGTCGACGTCACCGTGCTGGAGCGCGGCGATTTCGGCGTCGGCGCCTCGACGCGCAATGGCGGCGGCGTCAGCGGCGGCACGACCCTGGGCAAGGGCTTCTCGGGCAAGGGCGTCAAGAGCGACCCCGAGGAGTGGAAGAAGGTGATGACCCGCATGCTGGCCGACGCCGCCGATTCGCTGGCGCAGGTCCAGACGGTGATCGAGCGCGAGGGCATCGAGTGCCATTGGCGCATGAGCGGGCGGTTCAGCGGCGCCTATACGCAGCGGCACTACGACGAGCAGGCGGCCAAGACCGGCACCTACAACGACAGCGCCGCGCTGGGCACCTACATGATCCCGCGCGAGCACCAGCGCGAGGAGATCGCCTCGGACTACTACTACGGCGGCATGGTCGTGGAGCGCACCGGCCAGCTGCATCCGGCGCTGTACTACGGCGGCCTGCTGAAGGCGGCACACCGCGCCGGCGCCAAGCTCTGCGCGCAATGCGACGCCGAGAAGATCGAGCGCAAGACTGGCGGCTTCACGGTTCTGACCAGCAAGGGGCCGATCGAGGCCAAGGAGGTGGTGATCGCCACCAATGGCTACACCACCGACCTGACGCCGACGCTCAAGCGCCGGCTGGTGCCGGTGGCCAGCCACATCATCGCCACCGAGGAGCTGCCCGAGGATCTGATCCAGAGCCTGATCCCGAAGAACCGGGTGATCAGCGATACCAAGCGCGTGCTCTGCTACTACCGCCAATCGCCCGACAACAAGCGGGTGATCTTCGGTGGCCGCGCGCGCTTCACCCAGGTCGCGCCCGAGGTCAGCGCGCCGGTGCTGCACCGCTACATGCTCGACCGCTGGCCGCAGCTCAAGGGCACCAAGGTGACGCATGCCTGGACCGGCAACGTCGCCTTCGCCTTCGACTTCCTGCCGCATATGGGCCAGGAGCAGGGCATGCACTACCTGATGGCCTGCAACGGCTCGGGCGTGGCGATGATGTCCTATCTGGGCTACCAGACGGCGCGGAAGATCGCCGGCGGCTCCAACGCCCCGGTCAACGCCTTCGATGGCCAGGAGTTTCCCACGATGCCCGGCTACAGCGGCAATCCCTGGTTCCTGCCCCTGGTCGGCGCCTGGTACCGCACCCGGGACTGGTGGGACCGTCATGTCGCATAGGCGCCGGGCGGCTTGATTTCCCCGCCCGAACCGCTACACATCCGCCGCTCCTGCGTCCCCATCGTCTAGAGGCCCAGGACACCGCCCTTTCACGGCGGCGACGCGGGTTCGAATCCCGCTGGGGACGCCAACTACCTCAGTTGGCTAGAGATTCGACCAACCACAACGAATCACAACCGATTCGCCCGACCCGATAGCTCTCTGTATCGGCTCCGAAACGGAGAAGTGCGCTCGTCAGCCCTTCAGCCACGCCGTGCGAATTGCTCGCCATTATTGACCAGGATGAGATCGCGGCGAAGCCAGCGAATGTTCCACTGGATGCGCACCGGCCCTGCCTTCCACAGATGCGTCATCGTCAGCACCCCGCCTGTGGACGTCGCGGCCCATGTGCAGAAGCCTGAGTAACTGGCCTTGCCAGTTGATGAGCATGAGCCGTTTGGCTGGATCACAAGGGTGTCGCCGCTAACTAGGCCCTGCCAAACGCCCATCGGCACGCGCGAGCCCTGCGCCTCCGCGCCCTGAGACCACGTCATCAACGGCAGCAATAGCAAAGCGATCAAGAAGCGCGACACGAGCTTCATAGGTTCCCCATACCAATGCTGACGCATCAGGTCACACGCTATCCGCGCTGTCCATTGGCCTAAGGACGAAGCCCCAGGGACTCGGCGGACCCGTAGCGGGACGCTGTCGCCATGCTTTCAAGGCGGCGACTTCGCCGTGTCCGCAATAGAGCGCGCCTGGCATAAGGTGCCGCGTCTATCGCCTGCCAAAACGCAAGACTTTGACGCGAGCTTGGGCGATCTGATCGGGATGCTATGGTTCGCGGCGTGTAATTCGCGTTCGCACCAGGTTTGATCCATGACCACGCCTCTCGACGGAATCCGCATCCTCGACCTCACCACCGTGCAGATGGGGCCGTGGTGCACGCGCATCGCGGCCGACCTCGGCGCCGACGTGATCAAGGTCGAGGCGCCGGAAGGCGACTCCAGCCGCTACAGCAGTAACGCGCGCCATCGCGGCATGGGTGGCGGCTTCCACCACAACGCGCGCGGCAAGCGCTCGATCGTGCTCGACCTGAAGCAGAAGGCGGCGCGCGACGCGATCTTCCGGCTGGCGGCCAAGGTCGACGCGCTGGCCACCAACATCCGGCCGGCGGCGATGAAGCGGCTCGGGCTGGACTACGAGGCGGTGCGCGCGGCCAACCCGTCGATCGTCTATCTCAGCATGGTCGGCTACGGCAGCGGCGGGCGCTACGCCGGCCGGCCTGCCTACGATGATCTGATCCAGGCGGCGTCGGGCGTCACGACCTTGCTGCATCGCTCGACCGGCGAGCAGCGCTTCATCCCGATGGCGGCGATCGACCGCATCGTCGGCGGCGCGGCGGCCAACGCGCTGCTCGCCGGTCTGCTGGCGCGCGCGCGCAAGGGCGTCGGCCAGCACATCGAGGTGCCGATGTTCGAGACCATGGCGCAGTTCGTCCTGGCCGAGCATATGCAAGGCTCGACCTTCGACCCGCCGCTCGGGCCGCCCGGTTACGCGCGCACCCTGTCGCGTGCGCGCAAGCCCTATGCGACGAAGGACGGGCATCTCGCTGTGCTCTGCTACAACGACGGCCAGTGGCGGCGCTTCTTCGAGGCGGTCGGTAAGGGCGAGATGCTGCGCAGCGATCCGCGCTTCGCCGATATCGCGGCGCGCACCGCGCATATCGACCAGCTCTACGACATGGTCGCCGCCGAGGTGAAGGAGCGCACGACGGCGGAGTGGCTGAAACTGCTGCACGAGATCGACATCCCGCACATGGTGCCGAACACGCTGGAGATGCTGCTGGAGGACCCGCACCTCAAAGACGCGGGCTTCTTCGTCTTCCAGGAGCATCCCTCGGAAGGCCGCATCCGCACCATGCGCGAGCCCAGCAGCTGGTCGCAGACCAAGCCGCCCACCGGCACCTTCGCGCCGCGCCTGGGTCAGCACACGCGCGAGATCCTCGCCGAGGCCGGCTACGGCGCGGACGAGATCGACGCGATCATTCGCGACAAGGTGGCGATCACCGACGGCACGGATCGGGCGTAGAGATCGACCCATGGACTACGCTCTCGTTCTTATCAGCGTCTTCGCGGTCTTCATCCCCGCGCTCATTCTGCCGGGGCCGGATTTCGTCGCCGTGGTGCGTTCCTCGATGACCTACGGCACGCGCGCCGGGTTGATGACGACGTTGGGCGTGTCGATCGGCCTATGCATGTACGCCACGCTCAGCCTGCTCGGGCTGTCGGCGATCCTGATGGAGTATCAGTGGCTGACCTGGGCGGTACGCGTCGCCGGTGGCGCCTACCTGATCTATCTCGGCATCAAGCTGCTGCGCGCGAAGCCCGAGGCGATCGATCTCGACCAGCCGATGCGCCAGGTGGGTAAGCGCACGATCCTGTTCGGTTTCCTGGTGACCTTGACCAATCCCAAGGCGATCGTGCTGTTCGCCAGCGTCTTCGCCACCGCGGTCAGCGCGTCGACGCCGGTCTGGCTGATGGCGCTGATGATCGGCCTCGTCACGCTCTCGTCGCTGACCTGGTACGCCTGTGTCAGCCTGTTCATGTCGTCGGGCCCGGTGATGCGCCGCTTCCAGGGCGCCAGGCACTGGATCGAGCGCGCGGCCGGCGTGTGCTTCATCGGGCTGGGTGGCAAGGTGCTGGCCGACGCCGGCAGGCCTGTGTCGGCGTAGTTTCCCAAGAATGTTCATCGGCGGCGCGTCTTATTCGTTCTCATAATTGCCCCGCCAATGCCCCTGGTCCGCCACAGGGGCCTCCCACCTCAAGGATGGGTCGACGCGCCTCGCGCGGCCGACCGAGACCCATAGTCCTGAGGAGGGATCCGATCATGAAGAAGACGATTCTCGCGCTCGCGATCATGGGAATGTCGGGCATCGGGTTCGCGGGCGCTGCCATCGCCCAGACGCCGCGCCTGTCGGATATCCCGCCCGGCGCCATCCATACCCCGGGCATCGGCCCGGGCTACATCTTCCCGAGCTACGGCGTCTACAAGGCGATGAGCGACAACCCGATCTCGGCGACGTCGATGACGCTCGGCTCGGACACCACATCGGAGACCGCGATCGATTCGGGCGAGGCGCGCGCGCGGTCGATCCTGCGCGCCCAGGGCTTCACCGACGTGCAGGACCTGCGCCCGGGACCGAACGGCTCGTGGAACGGCCAGGTGATGCGACGCGACGGCGCGGCGTCGATCAGCGTCGATCGTGACGGCGTCGTCAGCCTCTACCAGCCGTAGCGGCGCGCGATCACGGCGCGTGCGTCGTCAGCCAATCGAGGATCTTCGGGTTCTCGTCGCGCGGGTAGGTGTGCGAGAGGTCGGGGATCTCGCGGTAGGTGACGCGCGCGCCGGCCGCCTCGAAGGTCTCGCGCGCCTGCTGCGCCATGACCGCCGGGAACATCCAGTCGTGCGCGCCGTGCACGATGTAGAGCGGGCAGGCGCGCAGCTGATCCTGATCCATCATGCTGAGCATCATCGGATGGAAGCTCGCCGCCACCGGCGCGTAGTGCGTGAACGGTGCGCCCTCGCGCACGCCGCCGACATAGGTGAAGGTGCCGCCGTCGCTCATGCCGGTCATCAGGATGCGCGCGGGATCGAGGCGCCAGCGCTCGCCGATATAGGCGATCATGCGCGTGATATTCTCGGCGTCGACTTCCGGGTCCATCAGCGACCAGGTGCTGCCGACGGCGGTAGGCGACAGCAGGATGGCGCCGCGGCTGCGCGCGTCGCGCAGCCAGGACCACAGGAAGGCGCGGCCGTTGCCGCTGCCACCATGCAGCGCCACGACCAGCGGCCATTCGCGATCGGCGCTGTAGTACTCCGGCACGTAGAGCGAGAAGCCGCCGCGCTCGCCCGGCTTGTCGCTGCTGTGCATCACGCCGACTTGGGCGTCCGGGTCCGCGCGCGCCGCCAGCTTGCGCACCAGGACATCGTCCTTGCGCGCGGCGGCGTCGAGGAAGAACAGATTGATCGGCCTAAGCGAGCCGGCCAGCGGATAGATCGCTTCCGCGGCACGCGCATAGCCGCGCAGCGAACGATAGGCGATGGCGATCGGCTGCGGCGCATCGACGGCCTCGACCAGGCCGGTGAGGCTTTCGAGCACGGCTTCGGCCGCCGACACCAGGCGTTCGCGCACCGGTACGAGGTGCTCTGGCCACTCGATGGCTTTGCACTGTGCGATCGCTGCTTCGAGCGGCGGCCCGCGATCGGATACCGCGTCGACAAGCTGGGGCAGCTGCGCCGGGTTGAGATGGCGCGCGGCGAACTCGAGCGCGTTCAGGCCCTGCAGCGTGGCCGGCGTGATCGCGGCGATCGATTCGATCACCGGCTCTTGCGAATCGTCGGGCATGGCGTCGCTCAGGACGCGGCCGCGGGCGAACGCTTGCTCGCCTGCCAGGAGTTCAGGATCTCATGCGCGTGACGCTCGGCATTCATCGCCGCGTCGTGGCCGGCCTTCTTCGCCGTCAGCTCGATGATGTAGCCGTTGGGATCGCGGAAATAGATCGAGTCGATGAAGCCGTGGTTGGCGACGCCACGGACCTCGCGCCCCTCGGCCTTGCCTTTCGCCAGCATGTCCTGGAGCGCTTGTGGGCTGACCTCGAGCGCGATGTGCAGGTCGAAATCGTGCTGGTCCTTGAACTCGAAGGGCCGGTCGGGCGCCTCGAAGAAGGCGAGGCAGGAGCCGTCCTCCATGCGGAAGAAGGTGTGCAGCACCGAGGTGTCGCGACCGGTCTTGGTCTCCTGGATATGCAGCGCGTGGGTCAGCGGCAGGCCGAGGAAATCCTCGTAGAACGCCCTGGTCTCCTCGGAGTCGCGGCAACGATAGGCGTTGTGGTGCAGGCCCTTGATCATGGTCGGTGCCTCCTATTCCGCTACCTTCTCTCGCCGACGGCCCGGGTAGAAGGGCAAAATCGGACAGCGCCCGCTCTCCCCGGAAAGCGTGACTGCGGGCATACCGCCCCTAGTGTCCGACTGGCTTTCGACCCCATGGTGTAGTATGCCGGCACCGAGACGGCAGGGAGCTTCATGAGCGTTCTGGCGATTGTCCGGCTGATCCGGCCGGAGCAGTGGGTGAAGAACGCGTTTGTCGTCGCGCCGCTGTTCTTCACGCCCTCGGCGTTGACCGCCGCCGGCCTGCGCAATGTCGCGCTGGGCGTCGCCTGCTTCTGCGCCGTCTCCAGCGCGGTCTATGTGCTGAACGACTATCGCGACCGCGAGTCCGACCGCATGCATCCGCGCAAGAAGCACCGGCCGCTGGCCGCCGGCACGGTGCCGGTGCCGCTGGCCTTCGCCCTGATGGTGGCGATGCTGGCCTTCGCGCTGACGGTTGCCTTCCTGTGGCTGCCGCGCGCCTTCTTCTGGGTGGTGGCGCTCTATTTCGCGGTCAACGTCGCCTACACCTTCGGCCTGAAGTCGGTGGCGATCGTCGATGTCATGGTGATCGCGCTGGGCTTCGTCTTGCGCGTCGAGGGTGGCGCGTTCCTGATCGGCGTCGAGGCCAGCGCCTGGCTGGTGATCGCCACCGGCTTGCTGGCGCTGTTCCTCGCCGTCGCCAAGCGGCGCGACGATCTCGTGCAGGGCCTCGATTCCAGCCATCGCAAGAGCATCGAGGGCTATACCAAGCCGTTCCTGGATTCGATTATCGCCGTGATCCTGGGCGCGCTCTTGGTGACCTATCTGATCTACGCCACCGACACCAACGTGATGCAGCGCCTGGGCACGACCAAGGTGTTCTACACCACGCCATTCGTCGTCGCCGGCATCCTGCGCTACCTGCAGATCACCATGGTCGAGGAACGCTCGGGCTCGCCCACCCGCATCCTGCTCACCGACCGCATGATCCTGTGGTGCGTGATCGGCTGGATGACGACCTTCGCGGTGCTGATCTATGGCCGCGTGGCTTGAGGATGCCTTCTCCCCGCCTGCGCGGGGAGAAGGCAAAGACCCATGACCGCGCCCCGTTCAGGGCCCGAGGCCTGGCGGCGGCGGGCCGTGTGGTGGTTCGCGGGCGGGCTGCTGGCCTCGGTTGTCTTGGCGACCGTGGTCTTCGCCTTCGGCGAGTCGAAGGCGATGCTGGAGACGTTGGCGCGCATCAGCCCCGGCGTCGTGCTCGGCTGTCTCGGACTCTCCCTGGTCAACTACGGCGCGCGCGCGCTGCGCTGGCATCTCTATACGCGCGGGCTGGGGCTCGGTGTGAGCCTGCCGTGCGACACGCTGTACTACTTCGCCGGCTTCTCTATGAGCGTGACGCCGGGCAAGATCGGCGAGGCGCTGCGTCTATGGTTCCTGCGCCGCGGGCACGGGCACGGCTACGAGCGCACCCTGGCGCTGATCGCCGCCGACCGCATCGCCGACGCCACCGCCATGGTGCTGATCGCGCTGATCGGCATCGCGTTGCTGCAGGCCAGTGTCGCGGCGATCGCGCCGATGGCGGTCATCACCCTGATCGCGGTGTTCCTCGCGGTACGCCCGCGCTATCTCGCGATCATGGTCGGCTGGGGCTACGCCATCGTGCGACGCTGGCCGAGGCTGTTCGGCCGCCTGCGCATCGCGGTTAAGCAATTGGCCAAGCTCGGCTCACCGTGGCGGCTGATGGCGGCGCTGCTCCTCTCGCTCGTGGGCTGGTTCGCCGAGGCGATCCAGGTCTGGTGGGTGGTGCACGAACTGGGTGGCGCCATCGACGTCTGGGGGGCGGTGGTGGCCTTCGCGGTGTCGATGGTGGTGGGCTCGGCGACCATGCTGCCCGGCGGGCTCGGCGTCGCCGAGGTCGGCATGGTGGCGTTGCTGACGCAGCACGGCGTGTCGTTCGAGATCGCGGTGACCACCACGGCGCTGGTGCGCGTGACCACGCTGTGGTTCTCGGTGGTGCTGGGCATGGGCTTCCTGCCGCTCGCCATGCGGCGCGTCACGGCGGACAACATGGCCCGGGGGGCGACGGCATGATGTGGAAGACCGCCACCTTCAGCGGCTGGGGCAGACTGCCCTATGGCACGAGCGAGGCGGCGCGGCCGGAGCGTATCGCGCAGTTGCGCGACGTTGTGACCGGCGGCGGGGCGGGGAGCTTGATCGCGCGCGGCCTGGGCCGCAGCTACGGCGATTGCGCCGTCAACGAAGGCGGCCGCCTGGTGCTGACCGAGCGGCTCGACCGCCTGGTGAGCTTCGACGCCGCGACCGGCGAGGTCGTCGTCGAGGCCGGCATCAGCCTGCGAGACCTGCTCGACATCTTCCTGCCGCGTGGCTTCATCGTGCCGGTCTGTCCGGGCACGGCCTTCGTCACCGTGGGCGGCGCGATCGCCAACGACGTGCACGGCAAGAACCACGAGAAGGACGGCGCCTTCGGCGCGCACGTCAGGTGGTTCGAGCTGATGCTGCCCAGTGGCGAGGTCGTACGGGTGTCGCGCGACAGCGATGCGGCGCTGTTCGACGCCACTGTGGGCGGCATCGGCCTCACCGGCATCATCGTCACCGCCTGCCTGCGCCTGACCCGCGTGCCGTCCAACGCGCTGATCGTGCGCGAGCGGCCGGTGCCCGATCTCGACGCGCTGCTGGCCAAGCTGCACGAGGAGGCGAGCGCGACCTATTCGGTGGCCTGGTTCGACGCGCTGGCCGGCGGCGGCAGCCTGGGCCGCGGCATCGTCGAGACGGCGACGGTGTCGCCCACCAGCATCCAGATCAAGGCGCGCAAGGCCAAGACCTTGCCGATCACGCCGCCGTCGCTGGTGCTCAATCCGCTCTCGGTGCGCGCCTTCAACGCGCTCTATCAGGCGCGCATGCCAAGCAATGGCCGCGAAAGCCTGCGCGGCTACGACCAGTTCATGTTCCCGCTCGACTCGCTGCAGGGCTGGAACCGCATGTACGGCAAGCCCGGCTTCCGCCAGTTCCAGAGCATCGTGCCGTCGCAGGCGCTGGTGCCGCTGCTCGAACGCATCCGGTCGTCGCGTGCCGGCTCTTTCCTCGCGGTGCTCAAGGCGATGGGGCCGGCGGGGACGGGCATGTTGTCCTTCCCCATGGGAGGCTACGTCGTGGCGCTCGACTTCCCCAACCGGCCGGGCGTCATCGAGCTGCTGGGCGATCTGGAGCGCATCACGCTGGAGCACGGCGGCCGTGTTTATCTCGCCAAGGATTCCTGCCTGTCGCCGCAGGGCTTCGCCGCGATGTATCCGCGCCTGCCCGCGTTCCAGGACGTGCTGGAGCGCGTCGATCCGAAGCGGCGGCTGGGCTCGAGCATGTCGCGACGACTGGGACTCCGCGGAGGCACGCCATGACCATGTCCCGCTGGCTGATCCTGGGCGCCACCTCGCCGATCGCACGAGAGTTCGCGCGCGTGGCCGCCGTCGGCGGCGCCGACATCGTGCTCGCCGGCCGCGACATCGAAGACATGGAGCGCAGCGCCGCCGATATCCGGACGCGCAGCGAGCGCGCCGTGTCGGTGGTCGAATTCGACGCGCTCGACATGGCATCGCACGAGGCCTTCGTGCGTCGCTTCGACGAGGGGGCTACGGGGGCAGGTGGGGAGGGGCCGGTGGGCATCTTCGTCGCCTTCGGCTTCATGCCCGCGCAGGCCGAGATCGACGCCGCCCCTGAGTTAGCGGCGCATGTCATCAACGCCAACTTCACCGGCGCGGCCTCGGTCCTGCTGTGGCTCAAGCCGGTGCTGGAGAAGCGCAAGGGCGTGGTCGTGGTGCTGGGCTCGGTGGCCGGCGATAGGGGCCGGGCGTCGAACTACACCTACGGCTCGGCCAAGGCGGGGCTGCATACGTTCCTGCAGGGCCTGCGCATCGTGCTGGGCCGCGCCGGCGTGCGGGTGATCACCATTAAGCCCGGCTTCATCGACACCGGCATGAGCTGGGGCGTCGCCAAGGACGGCCCGCTGATGGCGCAGCCCAAGGCGCTGGCCGAGCGGGCGCTGAAGCTGGCCGACGGCCGGGGCGAGGGCGAGACCTACTTCCCTTGGTTCTGGTTCGGCATCATGACGATCATCAAATCGGTGCCCTACAAGATCTTCCGCAGGCTGCCGATTTGAGGCGAGTTGAGGCGAATATACAGAAACGAGAATGTGAGGTCATTTTTCCTCATTTAGAGATTTATTAATACATATCAACACACCGATAATAATACGAATTATTGAAATGCCCTATGTGCATTTTTCTCAACGAACACATCGTGCAAACCCTCTCAAACACTCTCATTTTGCCGCTCGTAGCGGCGGAAATAGGGGGCCGCATTGAAGGCGCGTACAATGCGCCCATGACGACCACCGAGCCCCCCAAGCGCCTCCCGCCACGCCACGCGCGCTTCGTCGCCGAGTACCTCGAGGACTTCAACGCCACCCAGGCCTATCTCCGCGCCGGCAACAGCCCGCTAAGCGCGTCGGCCAACGCGTCGCGGCTGCTGGGCCGGCCGGAGATCGCGGCGGCGATCGCCGAGGGCAGGCGGCGCATCACGCAGTCGCTGGCGATCGGCGCCGAGCGCATGGCCAGGGAATACGCTCGCATCGCCTTCGCCAATGTCGACGACTTCATCAGTGTCGACGGCGACGGCGCCGTGCGTATCGACGTCGCCAAGGCGGATCGCGCCAAGCGGGCCGGGCTGGTGGATCTCATCGTCACCGAAGGCACCGAGACCCGGCCGCGGCAGGTCCGGATCAAGCTCGGCAAGCTGCGCGCGCTCGACCAGCTGACGAAGCGGCTCGACCTGTTCGGGGAGAAGCCGGCGTCGGAGGTCTCGGCCGAAGCGCATGGGCATCTGCGGGAGGTGATCGAAGGGCTTCAGCGGGTCCTGGCGGGCGAGCGCGAGCGGCGCGCCGACCTGGAGCAGCAGCTCAGATTGGCACAGGCGCCGCTGGCGCCGCCTGAGTCCTACGAGGCGTTGAAGCAATGGGCGGCGGCTTCCCCCGCGGGGCGAAGGTGAGATAGAACGGCGTACCAGGCACGAGGATTGGCGATGCGACGAGCGAGTGGTTGGGTGATTGCGGCGCTATGTCTGTCGGCCTGCGCCGACGAGGCGACCGAGCAGGTGGTGACGGTGCGGTCCGATCCGCCCGGCGCGTCCTGCCAGGTGACGCGCGACAATGTTGCGGTCGGCACCGTGCCGGCGACTCCGGGAAGCCTGAGCGTCGCCAAAGGCATCGCGCCGCTGATCGTCGCCTGCTCGGCGGCCGGCTACCAGACCATCACCGGCGGCTTCGAGGCGCGCTACCTCGGCAGCCAGCTGTTTGCCGCCAGCGGCGGCCAGCCACCGCAGCTCGACGCGCGCAACTACGCCTATCCCGACGAGTTGATGATCACGCTGCGGCGCTAGTATCCGTCGTCCTGAGCGCAGCGAAGGACCTTGCGGTGGTGCGAACAGAAACCGCGCTGGCGAATGACCGCGATACCGCTGGATCCTTCGCTGCGCTCAGGATGACAGGGTACGGTTCAGGAGATCAACCATGCGGCTGACCAAATCCCAGGTCGAGGATTTCTGGCGCGATGGCTATCTCGTCGTCGCGGACGCGGTGACGCTCAAGCAGCTTGCGGCGCTGCGGGCGGAGATCGACGACTGGGTCGAGCAGAGCCGCGCGCATACGCAGCCCTTCGGGCCGCCGACAGTCGACGGCCGGCCGCGCTTCGACATGGGCACCGAGCACAGCGCGGCCAAACCGGCGCTCAGGCGCATCAACAATCCCTCGGATATCTCCGAGGCCTATCTCGAGGTGATGCGCGACGCCGGCACGGTCGACATGGTGGCCGACCTGATCGGGCCGGACGTGAAGTTCCATCACTGCAAGATCAACCTGAAACTGTCCGGCGCGAAGACCCAGGTCGACTACCACCAGGACTTCGCCTACACGCCGCACACCAACGACGACATCGTCACGGCTTTGCTCTTCCTGGACGACAACGACGCGACCAACGGCGCGCTGACCGTGGTGCCGGGCTCGCACAAGGGGCCGATGCTCTCGCTGTTCCAGGGCGAGCGCTTCACCGGCGCGGTCGATCCCAAGATCGAGGCCGAGCTCAAGGCCAAGAGCGTGCCGTGCTACGGCAAGGCCGGCTCGGTCTGCCTGATGCACACCAAGCTGGCGCACGGCTCGGAGCCCAACCGCAGCGATCGCTCGCGCGGTCTCTACATCTGCGTCTACACGGCGGCCGACGCCGTGCCGATCGCGCGCAACCCGATGCCCAGCACGCACGAGGGCGAGATCGTGCGTGGCAAGCCCGCCCGCTTCGCCCGCCTGCAGGCTGGCCAGGTCGAGCTGCCACAGCAGCCGAAATCGGCCTCGTTCTTCACGGTGCTTGGCCAGGATTCGGCGAAAGCCGCCGCCGAGTGAGCATCCCGGCGATCGACGAGGCCGCCGCCACCGGCGACACCGCCGCGCTGTTCGCCGACATCCGCGCCACCCTGGGCGTCGGCGTCGTCAACCTGATCTGGCGCCACCTCGCCACCATCGAGGGCGCGCTGCCCTGGGCGTGGAGCGCGGTGCGCCCGCTCTATGTCGAGGGCGTCATCGAGGCCGAAGCCGAACGCCTGCGCGAGCGCATGCGCTTGCTCGACCTGCCGCGCGTGCCGCTGGAAGTGCAGGCGGCCTGCGGTCTCGACGCCTCTGCTCTGTCGGGCGTCGACACGGTGCTCAGGACCTACGACCGCAGCAACACCATGAACCTGCTGGCGCTGTCGTCGCTGCTCGCGAGCCTCGACGGCAACGTCGCGTCGGGCGGCCAGGTGAGTGGTGGTCGCACGGGCGGCATCGAAGGCGCATTGCCGAAGCTGCTGAGCGAAGTGGACGTCTCGCCCGAGACCTGGGCGCTGGTGCTGCGCCTGAACATGCTCGGCGAGCGCGACGAGGGCAGGGTGCTGGCAAGCATGTACCGCCACCTCGCGCACTGGCCGGGCGCGCTGGCGCTCGCCTGGATGCTGCTGTCACCGGTCGATGCCGATGGCAGCCTGAGTGGGGCAATCGCCGACAACCTCGCCACCGCGAAAGCTCGGGCGCGCCTGCTAGCTGGGATGCTGAAGCCATCGAACGCTGCCGATCTGCCGCCAGCACGACGCGCCGCCGCACGCAAGGCGGTCGCGCTCTTTGTCGATCACCCGATCGGCAAGATGGTCAGCATCTGCCGCATGCTCAGGCTGGCGCTGCGTTAGATACGTCGCCGATCCGCAAAGAGGCACCCCAGGTCGTCTACTGCAGCACGTCCCAGCGCACGCCGAACTCGCGCCACAGCCATTCCTCCTTGCTGAGGATTGGAATGACGTTGGGACCGAAGCGTGACCAATGTCCCTTAATGTTCCAGACATACGCGTTGTACTGCGCTTCGGCCTCCTGCTGCGTTCCCGGCGTCAGCGCCTGCATCGCCGCCGTGTAGAGTCCCCCTGCCACCTGCTCGCCGACGTCCCAGAGGACTTCTTCGATGACATACTTGACCACGACGGCGCCGATCGCGATCACCGGCGCGCCGCCGAGCGCCACCAGCATGCCTAGCGATGTGGCGCCCTGCTCGCCGCGTCGAATCCGGCGAACGACGCGGACGTTGTCCGCGGCGTGACCAGCCTGGTTGAAGTTCTGATAGTTGTGCTGCAGCTTAGTGATGTCGACGGCGCCGGTGCCCGCCTTGCGGACCGCGCCGGCCGAGCCGCTCGGGGGCTTCGGCTTCACCCGGGGGTTGGGCGGAGCCGGGTTCCGATCGATCCAGTCCTTGATATCCTTGCCTACGGTCGCGAGGGTCTTGCTGGTGTCGGCACCGTTCTTGATCCAGCTGATCAGGATCTTGTGCGAATCGACATGCTTCTTGAGCGCGGCCAGCCACTCTTCCCAAGTCAACATTCCATCCTCCATTGGCTGCCGCACTGTCGCGTGGCGGCCGGAGGCGGCCTACCGAAATTGTTTGTCTGGCTATTCCGAAGACGAATAGAGCTATCGGACCGGACGCTACTCCGCCGCCTCGCGCTCCGCCGTGCGCCAGCTCAGCCACTCGGCCATCGCGGCTTCCATGGTCATGAACACCGCGCCATGCTCGATCAGCTTCTGGATCAGCCGCTCCATCATCATCATGCGATGGCCGCGGCCGATGACGTGCGGATGGAAGGTGTAGGTGAGGATGCCGCGCTCGCGCACGCGGGTCATGTAGATGAAGTCGTCGACGAAGTTCTCGAGCACGCCGTTGGCGTTCATCAGTCCCTGCTGCACGCCGCCGGTGGGCAGGCGCATGTATTCGAAATGCGGGTAGTCGTCGAGCGACCAGGAGATCGGCATCTCCAGCAGCGACGTCTCGCGGCCGCGCACGAAGGGCTTGAGCAGCTCGACCTGGTCGCCCTGGCGCGCCCAGTAGCAATCGTAGTCGTCGCCCATCATCGAGCTGTCGTAGCGCATGCCGTGCTTGAGCAGCAGCTCGATGCTGTGCGGGCTGAGATCCCAGGCCGGCGAGCGGTAGCCGCGCGCGTAGCGGCCGGAGACGCGCTTGATCGCCTCGTTGCCGCGCACGATCTCCTCTTCCTCCTCCTCGCGGCTGAGCGAGACGGGCAGGCGATGGGTCCAGCCGTGATGCGCCAGCTCGTGGCCGGCCGCGACGTAGGATTCGACGCTCGCGGTGGCGCTCTCGATCGTGTGGCCCGGCGTGAAGAAGGTCGCCTTGATGTCGTAGCGCTTCAGCAGGTCGACGACGCGGGGGATGGCGACCAGGTCGTACTCGCCGCGCGAGATCGGCGTCGGCGAGGTCATGTTGCGCGAGATGAATCCCGACATGTGGTCGTGGTCGAAGGTCAGGCAGACGATGTAGCGACGCATGGCGAGGCCTCCCGGGCGGCACGGCTGACGCGATGGTATGGCCGGGGCGGCGAGGCGACAACCCGCATGGCGATCCCGACGTGAGCCCCATGGCCAGCTACATGTTGTCTTTCCCGGATGGACACAGCATGATCCGGTACGACAGGTGGGCAGAGCGCGGCCGAACGAACGCACGGCGCCGGGACTTGACCGGTGACAACGGGGCGAGGGCGAGCGGTCCGAATGGGAGGAACAGGGTTGGTGTCATACGATTCGTCGGCCACGGCGGGACGGAGCTAAGGCCGTGACGGAAGCGTCGGTGTCCAGCGCGCGCGCCGCGCCGGCGGCGAAGGTCGTCCTCGATATCGCGGATGTCTCCAAGAAGTTCGGCGGCGTGACGGCCGTCGACGGCGTGTCGGTGCGCGTGCCCAAGGGCCGCATCTTCTCCGTCATCGGCCCCAACGGCGCCGGCAAGACATCGCTGCTCAACATGATCTCGGGCTTCTACAAGCCCGACACTGGCCACATCCACCTCGACGGCCGCGACATCACCCACAAGAAGCCCAACCAGATCGCCGCGATGGGCATCGCGCGCACCTTCCAGAACATCGCGCTGTTCAGCGGGCTGACCGTGCTCGACAACCTCATGCTGGGCCGCCACGTGCGCATGAAGTCCGGTGTCTTCGCCAGCGCGCTCTATTGGGGCTGGGCGCAGAAGGAGGAGATCGCGCACCGCGAGCGCTGCGAGGAGATCATCGAGTTCCTCAAGCTGCAAGACCTGCGCAAGCAGCAGACCGCCGCTCTGGCCTACGGCCTGCGCAAGCGCGTGGAGCTGGGCCGCGCGCTGGCGCTCGAGCCCGAGGTGCTGCTGCTCGACGAGCCGATGGGCGGCATGAACCAGGAGGAGAAGGAGGAGATGGCGCGCTACATCCTGGACGTGAACCAGGAGCGCGGCGTCACCGTGGTGCTGATCGAGCACGACATGGGCGTGGTGATGGATATCTCCGACGAGGTCGTGGTGCTCGACCGCGGCCGGCGCATCGGCTTCGGCACGCCCGAGGAAGTGCAGCGCGATCCCAAAGTGATCCAGGCCTATCTCGGCACGGCGAAGGGAGGCGACGCGGCATGAGCGTCCTGCAGTCGACCGACACCGACACCCTGCCCAAGCTGATGGCACGCAACGCCCGGCAGTGGCCGACCATGCCGGCGCTGCGCGGCAAGGATCGCGGCATCTGGCGCACAACGGATTGGGCCGAGTATCAGGCGCAGGTGCGCGACTTCGCGCTCGGCCTGATGGCACTGGGCTTCAAGCGCGGCGAGAAGCTCACGGTGGTCGGCGACAATCGCCCGCGCCTCTACTTCGCGCAGATCGCGGCGCAGGCGCTGGGTGGCCAATCGGTGCCGCTCTACCAGGACTCGATCGCCTCGGAGCTGGTCTACGTGCTCAACCACGCCGAGGTCTCGGTGGTGGTCGCCGAGGACCAGGAGCAGGTCGACAAGATCCTGTCGCTGCGGGAACAGCTGCCCAAGCTGCGCTGGGTGATTTACGACGACGCCCGCGGCATGACGGGCTATGCCAAATACGAGTTCATCCGATCCTTCGCCTCGGTGCAGGAAGCGGGTCGCGCCCAGGGCGCGTCGGGCGCTCAGGCGTTCGAGGCCGAGCTGAAGAAAGGCCAGGCCGACGATCTGTCGATGATCGCCTATACCTCGGGCACGACGGGCAACCCGAAGGGCGTGATGCTCTCGCACCGCAACATGATCTCGATTTCGGAGGGCTTCGCCGCCGCCGAGGGGATCAAGCCGGGCGACAACTGGCTGTCCTACCTGCCGATGGCCTGGGTCGGCGACACGACCTTCACCGTTGGCCTCGGCCTCGTCGTGCCGATCATCGGCAATTGCCCGGAGAATCCCGAGACCGTGCAGCGCG
>CAYTFW010000128.1:12455-18749 GCA_964437145.1 uncultured Rhizobiaceae bacterium | reverse complement strand
AACCCAACCGGGACTGTGTCTGATTTTTACTGTCTCACCATAGGGGCGCAGTCCAACTCTGTGTCTCTGTGTCTCTGTGGTTAATCTTCTTTATCTGAGGCCGGCGGGACGCCGGCGCGCCCAAAGAGAGTGACGAACATGGCCGACATGCCGCCGACCGAACCCAAGGACGCCCAGCCCGCCACCGTCGCGGCCAACCGGGCGATGCTCGACGCGTTGCCGTTCGAGGATCGCGAGGACTACGCCCAGGCGGCGCGCGGCCTGATCGCAGCGTTGCCGGATGGCGTGGTGCGTACATCAGGCGGCTCGGTGATGTGGAACCTCGGCGCCTACGCCTTCCTCGACGGTCGCGAGGCGCCGCCGACGGTCAATCCCAGCCTGTGGCGCAACGCCCAGCTCAACATGAACAACGGCCTGTTCAAGGTCGTCGATCGCGTCTTCCAGATCCGTGGCGTCGACCTCGCCAACATGACGATCATCGAGGGCGACGCCGGCTTGATCCTGATCGACCCGCTGGGCACCGCCGAGGTCGCGCGCTGCGGGCTCGATCTCTACTTCCAGCACCGCCCGAAGCGACCCGTGCACGCGGTGATCTACACCCACAGCCATGTCGATCACTACGGCGGCGCCAAGGGCGTGGCGACGGAGGAGGACGCCAAGGCCGGCCGGGTGAAGATCATCGCGCCCGACGGCTTCATGGAAGCGGTGGGCGGCGAGAACGTGCTGGCCGGCGTGGCGATGACGCGCCGCGCCATGTTCCAGTTCGGCCCACTGTTGCCGCCGGGCGAGCGCGGTCAGGTCGACGCCGGGCTGGGCAAGAACATCGCCCGCGGGCAGGTGACCTTGATCCCGCCCAACGACCTGATCGTGCAGGCGACCGAGCGGCGCGTGATCGATGGCGTCGAGATCGAGTTCCAGCTCGCGCCCGAGAGCGAGGCGCCGGCCGAGATGCACATGTTCTTCCCGCAATTCGGCGTGCTGAACATGGCGGAGAACGCCACGCCGCTCCTGCACAATTTCATCCCGCTGCGCGGCGCGGTGGCGCGCGATACCAGGTTGTGGTCGCGCTACATCAGCGAGGCGATGCGCATGTACGGCGATCGCACGGAGGCGCTGATCGCGCAGCATCACTGGCCGACCTGGGGCCGCGCCAAAGTGATGGCCTTCCTGGCGCGCCAGCGCGATCTCTACAAGCACATCCACGATCAGGCGCTGCGCATGGCCAATCTCGGTCTGCGCCCGGCGGAGATCGCCGAGACCTTGCGGCTGCCCAAGGAACTGCAACGCGACTGGACGGTGCGCGGCTATTACGGGACGGTCAGCCACAACGCCAAGGCGGTCTTCCAGCGCTATCTCAGCTGGTATGACGGCAACCCCGCGACTCTCAACCCGCTGCCACCGGTGCCCGGCGCGCGCAAGCTGGTCGAGTACATGGGCGGCGCCGATGCGGTGATCGCCAAGGCGCGGGCCGACTTCGCCAAGGGCGAGTTCCGCTGGGTGGCGCAGGTGATGAACCAGGTGGTGTTCGCCGATCCCGCCAACCGTGAGGCGCGCGAGCTCTGCGCCGACGCGCTGGAGCAGCTCGGCTACCAGGCCGAGTCGGCGACCTGGCGCAACGCCTATCTGTTCGGCGCGCGCGAGCTGCGCATGGGTCTGCTGCAGCTCAACCCCCGTACCATCCTGAGCCCCGATCTCGTGCGCGCCATCACGACCGAGACGTTCTTCGACTTCATGGCTGTGCGGCTGAACGCTGACCGTGCGGCCGGCCATCGCTTCGTCATCGACTGGCGTTTCAGCGACACCGGTCGGTCGCTCGTGCTGAACCTAGAGCACTCGACACTCACGCACATGCCAGGGCCGGCGACGGACGCCACGCTGGTCGTCACGACCACGCGGCCGGTGCTCGACTCGCTGATGGTCAAGCAGTCGACCGTGGCGCAATGCCTCGAAAACGGCGGATTGACGGTGCAGGGAGAGGCGACGATTCTTGTCGACCTGTTCGGCATGCTGGACGACTTCCCGTTGATGTTCGACATCCTGACGCCGGCGCCCTATCCACGCTGACGCCGGCTCCAACCGAGGGAGGAGCGTGATGGCCGATAGCAAGATCACCGGACTCCATCTCGTGCCGACGCTGCGCTATCGCGACGCGCCGGCGGCGATCAAGTGGCTGAACGACGCCTTTGGCTTCGAAGCGCATCTCGTGGTGCCGGGCGAGCCGGGCAAGATCGTCCATGCCCAGCTCACGTCGGGCCAGACGATGATCATGCTGGCGAGCCCCAACGACGACGCTTTCGGCCAGCACATGGCCGTGCCCGGCATGGTCGGTGGCGCCAATACCCAGAGCGTCTACATCGTCGTGCGCGATGTCGACGCGCACTGTGCCCGCGCCAAGAGCGCCGGTGCGCGCATCGTGCTCGAGCCCGAGGATCAGGACTATGGTGGCCGCGGCTATTCCTGCCGCGACCCCGAAGGGCACCTCTGGAGCTTCGGCAGCTACGATCCCTGGACCAACGCGGTCGCGGCTTAGGCCCACGCCGTCATTCCGAGCGCAGCGAGGAATCTAGGCGTCTTCCTGGGAGCGCCGGCGTCTCGCCGGCTCATGAAGATGCCGGCGGGACGCCGGCGCTCCCAAAGAGACTCCTCGGATAGAGGGGAGGGGCTACGTCACGCGCGGCCAGGTCGCCATCAGGTGTTGGCCGACGCCGCCGGTGCGGCGCTTCGCGTGAACGGCGAGGGCGCGGATCAGGTATTCGCGGGTGTGGCGCGGGTCTATGACCTGCTGGGCGTAGAAGCCGCCGGCGAGGTCGTAGGCGCTGTTGCCGCGCTTCATCTCGGCTTCGAGCTGGCGGTAGCGCTCGGGATCGTCCTCGAAGCGCAGATTGTGCACGACGCTGACGCCCACCGCCGGATCAACGAAGCCGATATCGGCGCTGAACCACGCCGCCAGCTCGTCGGTCTGGCCGCCGCCCCAGTTCACGTAGGCCTGGCCGTAGCTCTTGCGCAGGATCACGCCGATCTTCGGCACCGTCGTCAGCTCCAGCGCCTGCATGTTGTTCATGATGCGCGCGCCGACCTTCTGACGCTCGCCGTCGACGCCGATGAGGAAGCCCGGCGTGTCGGCGAACATCACGATGGGCAGGTTGAAGCTGTCGGCCAGCACGATCAGGTTGGTCCACTTGTCGCTGCTGTCGGCGTCCTGCGAGCCGCCCTTGTGCAGCGGGTTGCAGGCGGCGATGGCGACGGCGTGGCCGTCGATGCGCGCCAGCCCGGTAACCACGGAGCGCCCCCAGCGCTCGCGGATCGGGAAGAAGCTGTCCTTGTCGACCACGGCGCGGATCACGCGGCGCACGTCGTACACCTTGGCGCGGCTCTCGGGCACGATGTCGAGCAGGCTCGCCGCCTCGTCGCCCGAGCCCGGCGGCACGGCCGCGACCGGTGGCGCCTCGTTCTGGTGCGAGGGCAGGTAGGAGAGATAGCGGCGGATCGCCGCCAGCATGTCCTCTTCGGTGTCGACCGCCATGTCGCACAGGCCGGTGACCTCGCTGTGCATCTCCCAGCCGCCGATTTCCTGCCAGTCCGAGGCTTCGCTGATCGCCACGCGATTCACCTTCGGGCTGGCGACGGCCATGATCGCGCCCTTCTTCATCACCACGAGGTCGGAGCGGCAGGCCATCCAGAAGCTGCCGCCGAAGCTGGGATCGGCGATGCCTGAGATCATCGGGATCTGGCGGCGGCGGTCGAATTGGAACTCGATGCCGAACATGCCCATGCCGCGCGCGCCGATCGCGTCGGGCATGCGCGCGCCGCCGCAGGCGCCGAGATGCACCAGTGGCATGCCGGCGCGGATCGCGGCCTTCAAGAGCCACGTCGCCTTCTTGGAGTTGATCTCCGCTGACGAGGCGCTCTTTACGGTGAGATCATTGGCGCCGACCGCGACCGGGCGGCCATCGACCGTGCCAAAGCTGTGCAGCTGGCCGTCCTGCGGCGTGTTCTCGCGATCGTCGGGGTTGGCGGAGACGGCGAAGCGTCCGACCTCGTGCTCGCTGCCGTGATCGAGGAAGGCGGCGATGCGCTCGCGCGCGGTCATCAGGCCCTGGGCCTTGCGCTTCGCATTGCGTTCCGGCCCGCCACCGGCCAGTGCGCGGGCCGTGCGGCGGTTGAACTCGGCGATGCTCTCGTCGTGGGCCATGATCCTGTTCCCGCCGTGATCGGCACAATTCGATTGTCCGCTCTGCGCATCTAACGGGCGGGCGGGGCGGCCGGCAATGATAGGGTGCCGCCCAACGAACGGAGGGATCGCGTGGCAGGCGTGAGTGCGGACACGGCCGAGGTCGACTCCGCGTATGCATGGTGGCGGCTGGCAGCCTGCGTCGCGCTCGGCGCGCTGGGCGGCGTTGGCATGTGGTCGGTGGTCGTTGTGCTGCCCACCGTGCAGGCCGAATTCCAGGCGGCGCGCGGCGAGGCCTCGCTGCCCTATACGCTGACCATGGTCGGATTCGCTTTCGGCGCCGTCCTGATGGGAAGGCTGGTCGACCGTTTCGGCATCGCCTGGCCGATGCTGGGCAGCGCGTTGTCGTTGGGCCTGGGCTACATCGTCTCGAGCCAGGCCGAGAGCCTGTGGCAGTTCGCCATCGTGCAGGGCGTGATGATCGGCATGCTGGGCAGCTCGACGACCTTCGGGCCGCTGATGGCCGACATCTCGCATTTCTTCACCAGACGGCGCGGCATCGCCGTGGCGCTCGCCGCTTCGGGCAACTATCTCGCGGGCGCGTTCTGGCCCAACATCATCCAGCACGGTGTCGAGACCATCGGCTGGCGCCAGACGCATCTCTATATCGGCCTGTTCTGTATCGTCGCGATGCTGCCGCTGGTGCTGGTGTTGCGCCGGCGCCCGCCCAAATCGGCGATGGCGGCGCCGACGCCGATCGCCGCGGGCCGCGGCAATCTCGGGCTGTCGTTGGGCAGCCTGACGGCGCTGCTGGCCCTGGCGCAGGCGGCGTGCTGCGTGGCGATGTCGATGCCGCAGGTCCATATCGTCGCCTACTGCAACGATCTCGGCTATGGCGTGGCGCGCGGCGCGGAGATGCTGTCGGTGATGCTGGGGCTGGGCATCATCAGCCGCATCGCTTCGGGCTTCATCGCCGATCGTCTGGGCGGCCTGTACACCCTGCTGCTGGGCTCGACCCTGCAGGGTTTGGCGCTGTCGCTCTATCTCGTGTTCGACGGGCTGTGGTCGCTCTACGCCGTCACGGCGCTATTCGGCCTCGTGCAGGGCGGCATCGTGCCGAGCTACACCATGATCGTGCGCGAGTACTTCCCGCCGGCGGAGGCCGGCCAGCGCGTCGGGATAATCCTGATGGCCGGCATCTTCGGCATGGCCGGCGGCGGTTTGCTGTCGGGTGCGATCTTCGATCTCACCGGCTCCTATAGCGTCGCCTTCGTCAACGGCGTGGCGTGGAACGTGCTCAACGTCGCCATCGTCGTCTGGCTGATGATGCGCGCCGGTCGGTTGCGGCCGATGGTCCCGTCATTCCGAGCGTAGCGTCATTGGGAGCGCCGGCGTCTCGCCGGCCTCAGAACAAGAAGATCAACCACAGAGGCACAGAGACACAGAGAACGGCAAGATCGCGCGCGACGCGCGCAGTATCGGTCTTCTCTTCTTTGTCTTCCTCTGTGTCTCTGTGCCTCTGTGGTTGGCCTCAAGATGCCGGCGGGACGCCGGCGGTCCCATCAAGCCCGGTGTTTCACCAGGCTCCAGGCCATGTCGGCCATGTAGCCAGCGCGGTTGCCGTATTTCGTCGCCGTCGTCGACGAGGCGTTGCCGTCGAGGCCACGCTTGTAGACGCCCTGCACGATGCCGGCGAGGCGGAACAACGAGAAGGCGAGGTAGAAATCCCAGTGCGGGATGCCGGCGCGGCCGGTGCGCCTGGCGTAAGCCGCGATGTACTCCTGCTCGCTGGGGATGCCGAGTGCCTTGAGATCCTGGCCGGCATAGCCGCCCGAGGCGCCGAAGCCCTGGCCGAAATGGTAGGTCATGCAGTTGTAGCCGAGGTCGGCCAGTGGATGGCCCAAGGTGCTGAGCTCCCAGTCGAGCACGGCGACGATGCGTGGCTCGGTGGGATGCACGATGGTATTGCCCAGGCGATAGTCGCCGTGGTTGATGCGCGTCTCGTCGCCTTCGGGGATGTTGCCCGGCAGCCACTTCTTGAGGTTCTCCATCGACTCGATGTGCTCGGTCTGGGAGAGATCGTAGAGCTGGGTCCAGCGCGCGATCTGGCGCTGGATGTACTG
>CAYTFW010000128.1:0-12445 GCA_964437145.1 uncultured Rhizobiaceae bacterium | reverse complement strand
CGCCCAGGCCGATCGCCTTGTAGTCGACGTTGTGGATGCGGGCGAGCACGTCGTTCATCGAATCGAAGATCTTGCCGCGATCGGCGGGCGCGATGCCGGGCATCATCGGATCGTCGAGGATGCGACCGGGCTTGAACTCCATGATGTAGAAGTCGACGCCGATGACGCCCGCGTCCTGGCACAACGCGTAGGCCTTGGGCACCGGCACGTCGGTGTTCTCGCCCAGCGCCTTGATCACGCGGTACTCGCGGTCGACCTGGTGCGCCGAGGGCAGCAGCTTGCCCGGCGGCTTCTTGCGCATCACGTACTCGCGGCCGCCGCCGTCGGTGAGATGGAAGGTCGGGTTCGACTGGCCGCCCTCGAACTGCAGCACGCGCAACGGGCCTTTGTAGCCCTCGACCTTGTCCTTCATGAAGGCGGCCAGCGCCGCCTCGTCGAAGACGTGGTTGGGTCGTACAGGCGTGAGGTTGGCGGGCAGGGCGGTCATCGGGCGTTTCCTTGGTTGGCCGCCTGTTTATCGCCGCGCGCGCGGGCCGTCGATGGTTCCGTTTCGCCGGACGATTTTCTCGCGCCCTCTCCCCGCGCGCGGGGAGAGGGTTGGGGTGAGGGGGAGTCTCAAGTTGCGCAGGGCCGCGGTGCGTCACTCGATGCAGCCCCTCACCCCCGCAAGCGGGGAGAGGGAGTGAAGCTATGGTGTCGCCAGCTGGCGCAGCGCGCCCTCGAAGGCGGCGCGATCGCCGCCGAAGCCGTTCTCGCCGAAGACCTCGGCGGTCAAGGTCGCGACGTCCTCGTCGCGCAGCTCGACGCCGTTCTGCGCCAGGTACCCGCGCGCCAACTCGACCGCCTGCTGCATGTCGCCGCCCAGCTTGTACTGCTTGAACCAGTCGTGGCGGCCGCCTTTGCCCAGCGCCTCGGCCACGAGGTCGGTGAAGTTCATTACCTGGAAGGGATACTGGCCTTCGGCGCCGACCAGCTGGCGGTGGCAGGAGTGGTAGGTCGTCACCAGGAGATCGGCGCCGACCGAGGCGGCACCTTCGGCCACGAGCTTGTGGATCTCGGCGACCTTGCCGGGCCACACCTTGCCGGCCTGGCAGGTATAGGACCAGTCGCGGTGCTGCGGGATCTCGACCACCTCGAGATTGGGGATCGCCGCCATCAATCGGCGCACATGGCCCGTGACGCCCGCCAGTGAATCGTGCTCGTGTAGCACGGCGCGTCGCTTGGGTAGGTCGACGAAACGGGGCCGCATGCGCTCAATGTTGGCGGCGAGGAAGCCGGTGACGTGGCCGATGCCGAAATCGCGCGGCGCGGCGTCGTGGCGGGTCTCGGCGAATTGCTTGGTGCAGGTCGGGCACCAAGTCAGCACTTGGCGGGCGCCGCTCTGGCCGAAGCTTTCGTAAGTGCGGCCGGCGATGCGCTCGTGGGTCTTGGTGTCGCCCTCGTTGAACTGATAGATGCCGCAGCAATTGGCGGCGCCGCCCATCACGTCGTACGTCACGCCCAGCACATCGAGGATGTCCATGATGTTGAAGACGATGTGCGGCGTGCGCAGCACGTTGCAGCCGGTGTAGAACACCAGCTCGCAGTTCCGGTCTTCGCCGCGCGCGGTGATGCGCTTCATCGTCTCGGATGGAATCTGCATGCTGGCGAGCAGGCGCATGGCGTGCGCCATGTTGCGGTATTTCCGCGCGCCGGCGGCGCGGCGCTCGGTCTCGGGCACCGTGCCGGTACGCTTCTTGATGCGCGCCACCGACATCCATTGCCGCACGTTGATCTGCTCGGGGCAGGCGGCGGTGCATTGGGCGCTGCCGTTGCAAGCCTCGATCCAGCGTCCGGCGGTCTCGGGATAGGCCGTACCCGCGGTGACGGCCTTGAGCTCCTCGACGATGCGCACGGCGGCGCCGCGGTCGAGGCCGATCTCGGCCGCTGTCGGGCAGACCTCGACGCATTTGCCGCACGATGTGCAGCGATCCATCGCGTCACGGCCGACGCCGTCGAGATAGGCTTCGGTGGTGGACATGCCGCAGCATACATCACGGGCCTTGTCCGGGACAGTCGCCGGGCGCACCATATTGTATCCATCGGGAGGACCCGCCATGACCAAGCCTGACGGCCTGCATCACCTCGCCGTGACCACCGCCGATATCAAGACGCAGATCGCCTTCTTCAGCGACGTGCTGGGCACCGAGCTGGTGGCGCTCTACTGGATGCACGGTGTGAAGGGCGCCTGGCACGGCTTCGTGAAGCTCAACGACACCTGCTCGATCGCCTTCGTGCAGTCGCCCGACATCGCCAAGGTCAAGCCGGAGATCGGCGTCACGCACTCCGGCAACGCCGGCGCGCCCTGCGCCCCTGGCGTGATGCAGCATTTGGCGCTGAACGTGAAGGACGACGCCGAGCTGCTGGCGATGCGCGATCGCATCCGCTCGCGCGGCATCAACGTCTTCGGCCCGATCGACCACGGCTTCTGCAAGTCGATCTATTTCGCCGGCCCGGAGAATCTCAGCCTTGAGCTGTCGACCTCGGCCGCGCCGATCGACGCGCGCGCCTGGATCGATCCCGAGGTCGTGCGCTTGGCCGGCATCAGCGAGGCCGAGCTGGCGCGCTTCAAGAAGCCCGCGACCTACCGCAACGAGTCGGGCAAGCCGCTGCCGCAGCCACCGATCGATCCCGCCAAGCCGCACATGATCTACCCCGAGGCGCGCTACAAGCAGATGGTGGCGATGCCCGACGAGGAATACACGCGGGTGCGCAGCGAGACCACGCCGCCGGTGCAAGTGGCGGCGGAGTAGGTCAGCCGCCGGCGCGTCGGATCGCCTCGGCGAGGTCCAGTTCGGCCAGGCTGTCGATGCGCAGATCGGCCTCGGAGAAATCGAGGCCCGCCGTCATCGGGTTGGGCACGGCGATAGTGAACATGCCGGCGGCCTTGGCTGCCGCCACGCCGTGGCGCGAATCCTCGATGACGATCGCCTCGTGCGGCGCGATGCCGAGCTTTCGCGCCGCCAGCAGGTAGACGTCGGGCGCCGGCTTCGGCCGCTCGACCTGATCGCCGGTGGCGAGATAGTCGAAGCGATCGATCAGCGCGACATTGGTCAGATGCTGCTCGACCCAGGGCCGGCGCGACGCCGAGGCGACCGCCAGGTTGAGGCCGCGTTCGCGGCCGCCGGCCAGCCAGTCCTCGATGCCGGGGCGCGGCCGTTCGGCGGCGATGAGGTCCATCATCACCGCGCGGCGGCGCGCGCGCAGCGGTTCGCGATCCAGCGCCTTGCCGATCTTGCTCTCCAGCCAGGAATAAGGCTCGAAGGCGCCCGGCGTGGTGGTGCCGACTAGCGTCGCCCACAGCTCCAGCGGCAGCTCGACGCCGAACACGGCGTATTCCAGTCGCCACGACTCGAATTCGGGCGTCTCGGTGTCGACGATGGTGCCGTCGAAGTCGAAGATGAGGGCCTTGACGCTCAATTCACCCGCCGCTCCTTGCCCTTCCAGTACGGCTCGCGCAGTTCGCGTTTGAGGATCTTGCCGGTGGGGTTGCGGGGCAGGGTGTCGACGAAGTCGACCGATTTGGGCAGCTTGTAGCCGGCGATGCGTTCGCGCGCCCAGGCGATCAGCTCGGCCGGCGTGACCTCGGCGCCGGGTTTCTTCACCACGATCGCCTTCACCGCCTCGCCCCAGCGCTCGTCGGGCACGCCGATCACCGCGACGTCGGCGATGGCGGGATGGCCGAACAGCGCGCTTTCGACCTCGGCGGGGTAGATGTTCTCGCCGCCCGACACGACCATGTCCTTCACGCGGTCGTAGATGTAGAGGTAGCCCTTCTCGTCGAGATAGCCCGCGTCGCCGGTGAAGTACCAGCCCTCGCGCATAGCGCGCGAAGTGGCCTCGGGCAGCTTCCAGTAGCCCTTCATCACCTGGCGCGACTTCACCGCGATCTCGCCCACCTGGTTGGGCGCGCAATCCTTGCCGTCCTCGCCGACGATGCGGATCTCGACGTTCTTCTGGACGTAGCCGCAGGACAGCAGCTTCTTCGGATCGTTGGGGTCGTGATCCTCGGGCGGCAAGAGCGTGATCGCGCCGGTGGTCTCGGTCGCGCCATAGACCTGCTGGAAGCCGCAGGGAAAGATCTTCATCGCCTGGCGCAGCAGGTCGGCGGGAATCGGCGCCGCGCCATAGACGATGATCTTCAGCGACGACAGGTCGGTCTCGCGGATCTGCGGCGTCTGCACCAGGAACAGGATGATCGCCGGCACCAGCAGCAGCACCGCGATGCGCCGCTCCTCGATCATCCTGAGGATCTGCAGCGGCACGACCTCGCGCATCACGTAGTTGGTGCAGCCGGCATAGGTGCCGGCCAGCGCCCAGCCGGCGCCGCCGATATGGAACATCGGCAGGATGATGATGTTGGCCACGCCCGGCCCCATGTGCCAGCTGGGCGTCCAGGTCGGCAGCAGCTCCATCAGATTGGCGTTGGTGATCTGGGCGCCCTTGGGCAGGCCGGTCGTCCCCGAGGTGTAGAACTGCACCGCCACGTCGTCAGGATCGATCGGCAGCATCGGATCGGTGGCGGCTTGCCGGTCGCGCCAGCGCGCGTAGGACTCGAAGGCGGGATGGGCGCCGCTGAAGGCGACGATCGTGCGCACGGTCTTCAGCTCGCCGCGGATCTTCTCGACGACGGGGAAGTACTCCTCGCCGACGAACAGGATCTCGGCCTCGGCGTCGTTGACGATATGGGCGATCTCCGGCGCCGCCAGCCGCCAGTTCACCGAAACCATCACCGTGTTGGACTTGGCGCAGCCATAGAGCAGCTCGAAGAATACGCCGTTGCTCTTGTCGAGATGCGCCACGCGCGCCTGCGGCTTCAGCCCCTCGGCGATCAGCCCATTGGCGACCTGGCTGGAGAGCCGGTCGAGCGCGCCATAGGTCGTGGGCACGTCCTCGAAGACCACCGCGATCTCCCGCGGCCGCTCGGCGGCGTGCTTGCGCACGATGTCGGCGATGATGCTGGGCTGCGCGATCGTCAAACCTTGTCCTCCTGCCGGCTTCGCGACGCGGCATGCTAGTGCGGGTCCGGGTCGACTGGAATTGCCAAAGCGCAATCGTCGCCGCGCAGCGGCGGTTGTCCCGCGCCAACTGGTCCGATTCCGATGATTCGCTAGGCCTGACAGACGTTTGACGCGAAGTCTTCCGTGGAAATATAGGCCAACTCGCGGTAGTGTGCGCGCCGATGTTCGGCAAATGGTTCGGCGGCGGGCGAAAGACGCAACCGGCGCGGCGCGCGGCCGTGCCGGCGGGTTATCGCGTCTACGCCATCGGCGACATCCACGGTCGCCTCGACCTGCTGACGACGCTGCACAGCGACATCCTCGAGGACAGCACGCGCCATCCGCATGACGGCACCAACGTGCTGATCTATCTCGGCGACTATATCGACCGCGGGCCCGGCAGCCGCGAGGTCATCGAGTATCTGATGCGCGATCCGCTGCCCGGGTTCGAGAGCGTGCGGCTGATGGGCAACCACGACGAGGCGCTGCTGAAATTCCTCGACGACCCGGCGATCGGGCCGAGCTGGTCGAGCTATGGCGGCGACGCGACCTTGCTGAGCTACGGCGTGCGGGCGCAGCCCGACACCATCGGCTTCGCCCGCTGGGAGGATCTGCGGCGGCAACTGGTCGAGGCCATGCCGAGAACCCATGTCGCCTTCCTGAAGGCGCTCAAGGCCTCGGTCGAGGCCGGCGACTACATGTTCGTGCATGCCGGCGTGCGCCCGGGCGTGCCGCTCGCGGCGCAGCGCCAGGAAGACCTGCTGTGGATCCGCGACACCTTCCTCGACAGCTCGCTCGATCATGGCAAGGTCGTCGTGCACGGCCACACGCCGGTCGAAGAGCCGGAGGTGCGGCCCAACCGGATCGGCGTCGATACCGGCGCCTTCGCCAGCGGCGTGCTGACAGCGGTGGTGCTCGAAGGCGAGAGCCATCGCTTCCTGTGCACCGGCGCGCCCGGCTGGGCGCGGATCGCCGCGCAGTAGACGCCATCGCCGAGAACCAACAAAACCACTTCCCCCTCAACGATCCTGTCGGAAGGACGATCTTTCCATGCCGAAACGTATCCTGGTGACCGGCGGCGCCGGTTTCCTCGGCTCGCATCTGTGCGAGCGCTTGCTGGACCAGGGCCACGACGTGCTGTGCGTCGACAACTACTTCACCGGCACCAAGCGCAACATCGTGCCGCTGCTCGACCACAAGCATTTCGAGGTGATCCGCCACGACGTGACGTTCCCGCTCTATGTCGAGGTCGACGAGATCTACAATCTCGCCTGTCCAGCCTCGCCGGTGCACTACCAGCACGACCCGGTGCAGACGACCAAGACCAGCGTGCACGGCGCCATCAACATGCTGGGGCTGGCCAAGCGCACGCGGGCGAAGATCTTCCAGGCCTCGACCAGCGAGGTCTACGGCGACCCCGAAATCCATCCGCAGCCCGAGAGCTATCGCGGCAGCGTCAACCCGATCGGCCCGCGCGCCTGTTACGACGAGGGCAAGCGCTGCGCCGAGACGCTGTTCTTCGACTACCACCGCCAGCACAAGGTCAATATCCGCGTCGCGCGCATCTTCAACACCTACGGCCCGCGCATGCATCCCAACGACGGGCGCGTGGTGTCGAACTTCATCGTCCAGGCGCTCAAGGGCCAGCCGATCACGCTCTACGGCGATGGCAGGCAGACACGCTCGTTCTGCTATGTCGACGACCTGATCGAGGGCTTCATCCGCCTGATGAACGCGCCGAATTCGGTGACCGGCCCGATCAACCTCGGCAATCCCGGCGAGTTCACCATCCGCGAGCTGGCCGAGAAGGTGATCAAGCTCACCAACTCCAAGTCCAAGCTGATCCGCAAGCCGCTGCCGGCCGACGATCCGATGCAGCGCAAGCCCGACATCCGGTTGGCGCGCAAGGCGCTGAAATGGCAGCCGGCGATCAAGCTCGACGACGGCCTGAAGAGGACCATCGCCTATTTCGATCACCTGCTGACGACGGGCGTGCCGTACGGCGAGCGGGGGAATTGACGCTACTCACCGTCATCACAGCCCTGTGGTTTGGAGCCTCGTGATGCGTGCTGACAGCCTTCTTCGAAGACTACGCACCAGTGTGCTGGCGGCGGGATGTTCAGCGCTATACGCGGTGCCGATGTCGCCTGCGCTCGGCCAAGGGACAAGTGCTCCGCCGCCGCTACACTATCTCTCGATCCAGGCGACCTTGCAGTATAGGGGCGAGACTTACACGCTCGATAACGTCGTTGGGTGCGTGCCGGGAACGACGCATGCGTCCGGAAGCTCAGGCCGCTACTCGTTCGCGTCCATCCATCTATCGCGCCGGTGGCTCACGCCGAAGTTCAAGGATGGATCTGTCGCCTTTATCGTGCTGCCCGTGCACCTTTGCACCATGTGGCCGGGCGCGCGGCTGCCGCCAGAACAAGCAAAGCAGGTGCCCCCAGAACTTGGGCTGCCGCCGAATTTCATTCCGTTTGTGCAATGGGCGGACAATGCCGAGTCGCCAAGCGTGATCGAGCACTACGTATCGCGTGCGGCATACAAATCGGCGCCACTGCACATATCCACATTCACGGTCGCTGCGTTGCCCAACCCGGCGCCTCGCCGCGCGATTGCCCAGTCGAAGGAAGAGGATCGGACGGCGGTTCCGCATCCCGGCCGCGAAGTGAAGGGCGTGCGCAAGTGGGAAGGCGGATCATACGAGTTGCGGGGCATTCCAGCGGTGGTCTGGTCCCAGTACGAGACGCTGGCGAAGGTATTGCAGCCATACGAGAAGGCAGACGCAGTCGTTGCCCTCAACAAGGAGGAACGCGCGACGGCAATCGCCGACATCCTCGATGCTCACCGTCTGGTCGCAGGGCCTACGCTTCCTATTGAGTGGGGATTGCCAGAGGCTGATGGCCGGTCGGGCGTTCTTGGACGTGATCGGCCGGGACCGAAACCTCGAGCAAGAGCGACGTACGCACCGGGGCGGTGTACGACGCCGCGCGATTTCGACCTGCCGGTGGTCTGTCCTGAAGGGTGGTGCCGCGCGCTTTTCGACCGCATGGGAACGCGGATCGTCGCGCGCGCCACGAAAGGGCGTTCCGGCCCGGGCATGAAGGAGGTCGCGTTCGGCAAGAGCGTCATCCCATTCTTGCTCGATGGAATGCCGTTCGTTGCCTTCGATCCGAGGACCCAAACCGTTTTCACGCAGTCCACGCTTACTTACTAGGCATGGCTGCTCACGATGAGGGGTATCAATCGATGCGCTCCGATAGCGAGGTCGGCCAGCCCTGGCCTCGCGGGTCATAGTCGACGGCGATTGCGCCAGTAGTCGGGGCGGCGATGTAAGTGCGCGACCGCCAGTACGAGAATGTCGCCGTTGTCGATAGCGTAGATCAGCCCATACGGGAACCGGCTGAGGCGGCAGCGACGTACACCTTCGCCCATCGGATGCCATGCTTCAGGAAAGCGCGCGATCCGGTCCGCGGTAGACAGGACCTCGATCAAGAACGCATCGCCCAAGCCAGGTGCTTGAGCGGCGTACCATTGGATGGCTTCATCGAGCTCGATCTCGGCGATCTCGAGAAATCTGACTGTCACGGTCGATATTTGGCCAGTATGTCGTTCAAGCCTTTGGCCTTGAGTTCACCGCGCCGATAGGCCGCCAAACGGTCGGTCGCCTCCCGCGCCCACTGTCGGTCGATGTCGGGGTCGGTATGGTCCAGGCTGTCGAGCACATCTTCTACCAGCGCGATGCGATCCTTCGGCGGCAGAGCGCATGCCTGCTTAGTCAGTGTCTTGGCATCGTTGCTCATGTCTGTCCTTGCCGTTCGGAACTCCAAACTAGCGGCGTGCCAACCACAGCTCAAGGTACGTGTGTCGCCCTGTTCCTGGTGGACAGTCGTTGGCGTGAAATGGGCACTGGTTCGCCGACATCAACCCCGTTGAGTTCGGGCGCTTTGGCCTCGTCGCGCGCAAGATGACAGGTGCTTCAGTCGACGCGCCGCTTCTTCAGCTCCGCCTCGTTCAGGCGCAGACCGAGTCCGGGTTCGTCCGACAGCTTGAACAGCCCGTTCACCGGCACCGGCGGGTTCTCGAATACCGCGTGCGTGCGCGTCGACGGGTCGTTCCATTCGGCCGGCTTCACGCTCTGTAGCAGCGACGCCTTCACATGCAGGTTGGCGACATGGCCGATGGTCGGCTGCGTCTGGTGCGGCACCAGCTCGGCGCCATGCGCGTGGGCGAGCGCGGCGCAGCGCAACAGGCCGGTGATGCCGCCCATCTTCACGATATCGGGCTGCACCATGCGCACACCCGAATCGATCAGATCCGCCAGCGCTGACAAGGTGTAGGTCTGCTCGCCGGCCGAGACCGTGATGTCGAGACGCTGCGCCAGCTCGCCCGTCGCCTTGACGTGGTAGTGCTGGACTGGCTCTTCGAACCACCAGTAGCCGAGTTCTTCCAGCGCACGGCCGACGCGCATCGCGCCGCCGATCGAGTAGCCGTTGTTGGCGTCGAAGGCGAGTGGGAAGTCGTCGCCCACCAGCTTGCGCACCGCGCGCGCCTTGGCGATGTCGCCTGATATGTCGGCGTCGAGCGCGGTGCGCGGGTTGTCGAAGCGGATCTTCACTGCCGCGGGCTGGTCCCTCAGCCGCTGCTCGACGATCTTGCAGACCTGCTCGACGCTGCGCTCGCCGTTGCCGCCGATCGAGGCGTAGAAGGGGATCGCCGTCTTCCACGCGCCGCCGATCAGCTTGTAGATCGGAAGCCCCGTGCGCTTGCCCTTGATGTCCCACATGGCGATGTCGAGCGCCGCCAGCGCGCCGGTCAGCGCGCCTTCGGGGCCGAGCTTCACCAAGGTATGCATCGCTTGATCGAGCAGCACGGCGTGGTCGAGCGGGTCCTGGCCGATCAGCATGGGCGCGATATCGTCGCGGATCATGCCCAGCGAGGCGCGGCCGCCTTGCATCGGCGAGGCCTCGCCGATGCCGGTGATGCCGTCGTCGGTGTGCACCAGCACGAAGGCGCTGCGCTGCTGCGGCCGGTCGTTGGGGTTCCACGCGACCTGAAAGGCTTCGATGCGCGTGATCTTCATGGTCTCCTCCCTTTCCTTCTCCCCGCGAAGGCGGGGAGAAGGTGCCGAGCGCAGCGAGGCGGATGAGGGGCTTCCTCGCGCAACGACTCCGGTCGTCGTGGTCGAAACGCCGCGAAGCCCCTCATCCGCCCTTCGGGCACCTTCTCCCCGCCTTCGCGGGGAGAAGGATTCAAAGCGCGCGGATCAGGTATCGCACGCTCTTGCCGCGATCGGCGAGGCGGGCTTCGCCGCAGATGGTGAAGCCCAGCCGTGCGTGGAAGGCATCGGAGATCGGGTTGGGCGGATCGCTGTTGACCTCGCAGCAGATCCGCTTGTGACCGGTCGCGCGGGCGATCGCGAACAGCTCCTCGTAGAGCCGGCGCGCATGGCCGCCGCGCCGCGCCGCCGGCGAGACGACGATGCGATCGACATAGGCGAAGCGCTCATAGCGCTGACGGAACCACAGGAAGTTGGGGCTGTGGTAGTCGGCGTCCTGGTCGAAGGTCAGCAGGAAGGCTTCGGCGTCGCCGATCACGCGCGCGGCCAAAGCGATTGACAGTAGGCGGCTGAGCTCACGCGCGTCGAGCGCGGACAGCTCGGCGGCGTGCGCGTTGTTGAGCGCGAGGAGGGCGGGCTCGTCGGCGGGTGAGGGGACGCGGATCATCCTTCTGTCATCCCGAGCGCAGCGAGGGATCTAGGGAAGACGCCTGGATCCCTCGCTGCGCTCGGGATGACAGGGGTGGGCGGGATGACGGCCTCGGCTCAAGCCCGGCCGTACTTGTCCTCGAAGCGCTCGATGTCGTCCTCGCCGAGATAGCTGCCGGACTGCACCTCGATCAGGTGCAGTGGCTCGCTGCCGGTGTTCTCGAGGCGGTGGCGGATGCCGAGCGGAATGTAGGTCGACTGGTTCTCGTAGAGCTCGAAGATGTCGTTGCCGCGGGTGACGCGCGCGACGCCGCGCACCACCACCCAGTGCTCGGCGCGCTTGTTGTGCTTCTGCAGGCTGAGCGCGCGGCCGGGCAGCACCTGGATGTGCTTGACCTGGTGACGCTCGCCGATATTGACGGTCTCGTAATAGCCCCAGGGGCGGAAGACCTTGGCGTGCGTCGCCGCCTCGGAACGGCCGCTGGCCTTGACGCGCTCGACCAGCTTCTTGACGTCCTGGGCGCGGTCGCGCCGCGTCACCATCACCACGTCGCCGGTGGCGATCACGACGAGGTCCTCGACCCCCAGGGTCGCGACCATCACACCGGGCTCGGCGCGCACATAGCTGCCTTTGGTGTCCTCAACGAGAACGTCGCCGACCAGGGCGTTGCTCTGCGTGTCCTTGGGTGTCTGCTCGTGCAGCGCGTCCCAGGAGCCGATATCGCTCCACCCCATGTCGACCGGCACGGTGACGGCGCGCTGGGTATGCTCCATCACCGCGTAGTCGATCGACTTCGAGGGCGAGCGGCCGAAGGCCTCGCCGTCGAGCCGGATGAAGTCGAGGTCGCGCTTGGCGCCCTTGAAGGCGGCGATGCAGGCGGCGACGATCTCGGGCTCGAACTGGTTGAGCTCGCTGAGATAGAGATCGGCGCGCAGCAGGAAGATACCGCCGTTCCAGGCATAGCCGCCCTCGGCGAGGAATTGCCGGGCACGCGCGAGGTCGGGCTTCTCGATGAAGCGCTCGACGGCGTGGCAGCCCGGCGCGCGCGGCAGCGCCTCGCCGATCTTGATGTAGCCGTAGCCGGTGTCGGGTGCGGTCGGCGCGATACCGAAGGTGACGAAGCCGCCGAGCACGGCGGCGGGGGCGGCCCGAGTGATCGCCGCCTGGAAGGCGTCGGGCCGGTGGATCAGGTGGTCCGAGGGCAGCACGAGAATCGGCCGATTCGGGCCGCCGGCCGCGGCCATCATGGCACCGATCGCCACGGCGGGGGCGGTGTTGCGCGCCGCCGGCTCGAGCACGATGGCGGCGGGCGTGACGCCCACGGCGCGCAGCTGCTCGGCGACCATGAAGCGATGCTCGGCGTTGCACACGATCACCGGCGGCATGAAGCGCTGTGAATCGGCGACGCGCAGCACGGTCTGCTGCAGCAACGACTTTTCGCCGGAAAGAGGCAGAAACTGCTTGGGGTAGGCTTCGCGCGACAGCGGCCAGAGCCGCGTGCCGGATCCGCCGGACAGGATGACCGGCTGGATCAGATGGGATGACGAAGACGGATCCTGCTGCGCCATCCGCTATTCCACTCGAGGTTAACTGGCGGCGGCGAACCTGGGCGCGCCGTTGGCCATGGACATACCGCCCGATACCATCTGATCGTGGATCCAGCGATAGGTTTTTTCCATGCCGTCCTCGAGGCGGACG
>CAYTFW010000127.1:0-18878 GCA_964437145.1 uncultured Rhizobiaceae bacterium | reverse complement strand
TGCAGCATCTGCTTATTGCGCGACGCCGAGGTCAGATAGAAGCGCTCGTAGAGAAAGCCGCGGCCGCCCAGCGACGAGCCGACGAAATCCCAGGCCATGCGGAAGACCTGCGCGCGCTCGTCGGCGGCCGCGCCATCGGCGCCGTGCAGCATCTCGTCGATCAGCGGCCGCAGCTTGGCGTCGTGCAGCTGCGCGCGGCTGGGCGTGGTGAGCATGTTGTGGCTGCCGATCAGGGTGATGATCTCGGCGACGCGCGGCATCCACACCGCCAGCATCGCGCGCATCGGATCGAGCACTGCGCCGTCGGGGAACCACACACCGTCGGCGCGCTGCCAGGCCTTCTCCAGCGACAGCTCCAGCGCGTTGGCGGTCAGGCGCACGTAGCAGGCCATCTCGCCCAGCATTTCGGTCGTCGCGGGCGAGCGATCGCCGATCAGCTCGGCCATGCGGCTGGCCAGGCCGTAGGCGAATTCCAGCTTGGTGAGCGCGCGGATGGTCGACTGGCTGGTCATGCTGATGGCGTAGCCGGTCTCGCGCAGCGAGTTGTAGATCGCCACGTCGCCGTCGATGAACACGCGCTCCCATGGCACCAGCACGTCGTCGAAGATGCAGAAGGCGTCCTGCTCGTCGAAGCGCGACGACAGCGGCTTGTCGAAGGCATCGGCGCCGGGCGCGGCGGCCGAATCGCGGCACAGGAAGATCAGGCCTGGCGTGTCGAGCGGGATGGCGAAAGCGATCGCGTGGTGGGTGGCCTCCGGCGGCAGCGGTATGCTGGGATACACCGTCTGCTCGTCGGCATAGGGCGCCAATGTGGCCAGCACCCGCGCGCCGCGCACGATGATTCCCTTGTCGGTCTGGCCGACCTTGCGCACCATGACCTTGTTGCCGACGAACTGGCTGTCGGTGCGCTTGTCGATCGTCGGCTGGATGATGGTGTGGGTCAGCGAGGCGTCCGCTTTGCCGATGTGGCGCTGGAAGTCGACGAGGTTGCGCGCGCCTCGCGCGTTGCGGCCGTCGGCGCCGGCCCACACGCCGGGCGAAGAAGCGAAGGCGGCGAACTTCATGTTCATGTAGTCGGGCGTGCGGCCCATGATGCCCATCGAGCCTTCCGACAGCCGCACCAGCCCGGCGTGGCGGCGCCACAGATCCTCGCGCGTGCGCGGGATCATGTGGCTGACATTGGTCGCCTCGCCGCTGTCGGGATCGCTGTACAGGCAATCGGCGGCATAGGTGTGCTGGCGATCGAAGATCGAGGCCAGGCTCGCCGCACCGCCGGCGAGCTTGGGATGCGCCGTGACGTCGGCGATGCGCTCGCCGTCGACCCAGATCTCGCGCTTCGTGCGCCGCAGCCCGTCGAGGAATTGCTGGCCCGTGCGTGCTCCCATGGCGCGTCCCTCCCGAACCCTTGTCGCGGCCCGGCGGGGCCTGTATGTTCGCTGGAATGATCGCTACAGCGAGACCGCGCGGCGGTAAAGCGAAAAGTCGCGCGCCGGCGTCGGCCGGACCGCGCACCGAGCGGCGCAGTCGCCAGGGCGCGGAGTCGCGGCTGCGCATCCTCGAGGCGACCTTCGCGCTGGCCCACGAGCTGGGCTATCGCGGCACCTCGATCGCCAAGGTCGTCGAGCGCTCGGGCCTGCCGGCCAGCTCGGTCTACTGGCATTTCGCCGACAAGGACGCGCTGTTCGAGGCGGTGATCCAGCACAGCTTCGATCAATGGCGCGCGACGATGCGCGGCTCGCTCGCGCCCGCCCAGGGCGGCCGCGCCGCCCCAAGCGTCGCCCCCCGCGCCGGCATCCGCGCGGCCATCGACAGCATCGCCGCGAGTCCCGAGTTCTGGCGGCTGGGCCTGATGCTGTCGCTCGAGCGCCATCCGGTCGAGCGCAAGGCGCGCCGGCGCTTCAAGGCGATCCGCCGGCGCGTGATCGACAGCGTCGCGGCGGTGTGGCGCCGCGTCCTGCCCGCCGGCCACGCGGCGCATCTGCCGGAGCTGCTGGCGCGTTTCTCGATGGCGACCGCCGACGGGCTGTTCGTCTCGGCGCAGATCGACGGCGACGGCGACACCAAGCGCCTGGCCGATCTCCTCGCCGATTCGCTGGAGGCGGCCGCCACGCGGCTGACCCGGCCGGCGCGCAAGGCCGCCTGATCAGTCGCCTGGCTCGCCCTCGACCAGCAGCCAGGCGTTCGGGATGCGCGTGATGTCCTCGGTGGCGAAGGCCTCCGGCGCGAACGCCCGCAGACTGTCGAGCAGGGCGATGACGCGCGCCCGCGATTCCCAGAACTCCATCTCCTGCGCGGGCTTCAGCTTGGCGGTGAGGTTGAAGCATCCGACGCTCGACAGGTATGGCGTTGGCGGATGGCCGGGATGGATCAGGATGTCGGCGCGCGCCTCGGTGTCGCCGACCCGGATCGCCGGCATCTTCAGCGCGCCCGCTGTCTGCGTATCCAGGCAGTAGCCCACCGAGGCGTATTTCGCGCCGTGCCAATGGGTGAACAGCGGATAGCGGCCGGGCTCGATCCGTTTGCCGTTGTTGAGCGTCTTGTTGTCGCCCGGCCCGATCGCCTCGCAGACGAAGCCGCGCAGGCCGGCGATCGGCTTGCCGTGTAGGAAGGTCTCGTAGCGACCATAGGTGCGCAATTTGCCATCGCGGTGATGCTGCGCCAGCCGGCGCACGCGGATCACCCAACCCGTCTCGAGCATGGACGGACACTACAGGACTCGGCCAGCCGCTTCACGACCTCTATGGCGAAGCTGCGCCCAAGAGAGGGCCGGATCCTAGTACTCCGGCACGCCCGCGGTCCGCACTTCGTCCGCGGTCGCCTCGACTACCTGTTTCACCCAGCCGGAGTCCTCGCCGACGCCGGCGACTATGGCGATCGCTCTTTCACCGTTGCGCGCGACGCAGGTGATGGCGACGTAAACCTTTCGATCGATCGAATAGCCCGACACCTCGTCGGGCTTCACTTGGATACCGGTCAGGCTGACCCGCTGCGCGTTCTTCATGCAGGTGTCGTACTTGATCGCTTTGGTGATGACCTTCTTCCACCACAAGAAGGCGGCGGCGTTCGCGGCGGATGCGGCGATGCCCGTGAGCAGAGCGGCGATGACGATCAATCGTATGCCACGCATGACTGACCTCCTGTCGTTCGGCCTCATGGACGGTGGCCTAGCGCCATTCGAGAGGGGACGGCCGGCGGCGGCCAAGGCTTACGCGGTCGATTGTGTTGTTCGGTCGATTTCACCAAAAGCAGGCATTCTCTCGCCGCTTGGAGGCCCGAGCAATGCGGCGAGGTAGTTTAGCATTGATAGGTGGCATTTTGAATGCGGAGCGAGCCATGCCATCCGAAGATCAGCACGCGGCCTTGTAACGCTGACGCGATGGCACCCCAGCCCGTCTTGGACATGGACGACCACCACCGGACCCGGCCAGTATCGCGAGCATGTCCGAATTGCTTCCCACAGGCGCCGCCTTCGCCGACGGCGCCTACATGCCGGTCGAGCAGCTCACCGTCTCGGCGCTCGACTACGGCTTCACGCGCTCCGACGTCACCTACGACGTGGCGCATGTCTGGAACGGCCACTTCTTCCGGCTGGAGCATCACCTCGATCGCTTCACCACATCGATGGCCCGGCTGCGCATGGATCCCGGCCACGACCGCGACGGCCTGCGCGCCATCCTGATGGAATGCGTGCGGCGCACCGGGCTGCGCGAGGCCTATGTCGCGATGGTCTGCACGCGCGGCCGGCCGCCGCCGGGCGTGCGCGACATCCGGCAATGCCGCAACCGCTTCATGGCCTACGCGATCCCGTTTGTGTGGATCGCCAACGAGGAGAAGCGGCGCACCGGCCTCTCCGCCGTAATCGCCGCGCGGCCGCGCATCCCCGCCGTGTCTGTCGATCCGACGGTGAAGAACTACCACTGGCTCGACATGGAGTGCGGCCTGTTTGAGGCCTATGACGCCGGCGCCGACACGGTGATCCTGCCGAGCCAGGAGGGCACCATCACCGAAGGGCCGGGCTTCAACGTCTTCGCCATCCGCGACGGCGTGGTGCTGACGCCCGACAGCGGCGTGCTGGAAGGTATCACCCGCGGCGCGGTGATCGATCTGTGCCGGCGCGAACGCATTCCCATCGAAGTGCGGCCGGTGCGCGTGACGGAGTTCCGCGACGCCGACGAGATCTTCGCAACGTCGACGGCGGGCGGCGTGATGCCGATCACGCGGCTCGACAACCGCATCCTGGGCAACGGCGCGCCCGGCGCGCTGACCAGCCGCATCCACGACCTCTACTGGGCCTGGCACCAGAACCCGGGCGAAACCACGCCGGTCGATTACGGAGATCTGAATGCCGTTCTATCAAAGAGCTGACGTTCGCATCCGCTACGAGGAGGTCGGTTCCGGCTTCGCGCTGTTGGTCGTCCCGGGCGGCGGATTGAATTCGCGCGTCAGCAACTGGCAGACCGCGGTGATCAACGCGATGGAAGAGTTCAAGCACGACTTCCGCTGCATCACCATGGACCAGCGCAACGCCAATGGCGGCGAGTCCACGGGTCCGGTGCCGGCCGAGAACGCCTGGGAGGCCTTCGCCGACGACCAGCTTGGGCTGATGGACCACCTCGGCATCCGCGAATTCTTCTTCATGGGCTACTGCATCGGCGGCTGCTTCGCCGGCAAGCTCCTGCAGCGCGCGCCGCAACGCGTGCGTGCCGCCGTGTTCTGCCAGACCGTCGGCCATCGGCCCGAAGACCCCGAGGTCCTGGTCCGGCACAGCCGGGACAACTGGCTTCCCGGCTTTCGCGAGCGACGCCCCGACGTGTCGGCGGAGACGATCGACAAGTACTTCCACAGCCTTTGGCGCGCGCAGCCCGATTTCCTCTACAGCGTGCCGCGCACGTTCATCCGCGACTGCCCGACGCCGATGCTGGTTCTGCCCGACGACACGATCTCGCATCCGCTGCAGACGTCGATCGACGTCGCTTCGCTGGCACCCAACGCCGAGATCACCGTCTTTCCGTGGCGCGATCCGCCGGAACTCAAGGCCCGCACGATCAACCGCGTGCGCACATTCCTCAAATCGCACCTTCCGAAGTGAGTCGCGTCGTCAAGCTCACGCCGTCGCCGCCAGCGCCTATGTGAGATCGGCGATCAGGTCGTCGGAACCCGAGCGAGACCATGCCGCTCGATTGCGAGTGAGTCGCCGCCGCGCTCTCAGCCGCGCCGCGCGAATTGCTCGACATTGTTGATCAGCAGCATGTCGCGGTTGAGCCAGCGAATGCTCCAGTGGATGCGCGCGGGACCGATCGTCCACTGATAGGTCATGGTCAGCACGCCGCCGGTGGCCGTGGCGTTCCAGCTGCAGGTGCCCGCGACATTGATGCTGCCGCTTGCCGAGCATGCGCCGTTTTGCTGGACTTGGATGTAGTCGCCGCTGTTCAAGCCTTGCCAAAGGCCGATCGGCGCCGGCGAGCCCTGTGCCTGCGCAGCCAGCGACGGCGCCATCAGCGCGAGCGCGCCCAACAGGATCCCGATCGTCGCCCGCACGCTCGGCGGGACGAGCTTGGCGCAAGGATACCGATTATCAGCCGGGAGAGCCCGGCGGCCGCTGCCGATCGCCATCTGCCCGCAACTCCGATCCAGGATCAGTGCTGGCGAATATTTGATCACGCGATGCAAATATCGGCAAGCCGGCGGCCCCGGCGACTACGTCACCGCGAAATGATGAAGACGTGCAGATATCGTCCTTCGCCGCGTTCAGGACGACAGGTGGAGTCGTCAACTCACCCCGTCGCCGCCAGCGCCTGTGTGAGATCGGCGATCAGGTCGTCGGGATGCTCGATGCCGACCGACAGGCGGATCGTGGTGTCGAGCACGCCGATGCGCGCGCGCACCGCCGCGGGCACGCCGGAATGCGTCATGGCGGCGGGATGGCTGGCGAGCGACTCGGTGCCGCCGAGGCTGACCGCCAGCTTGAAGATCTGCAGCGCGTTGAGGAAGGCGAAGGCTTCCTTCTGGCCGCCCTTGATGTCGAAGGAGAAGGTCGAGCCCGCGCCGGTGCATTTCCGGGCGAAGACGGCCTGCGCCGGCGAGCCCGGCTCGAGGAACGCCAGGTAGTGCACCTTGTCGACCTTGGGATGATCGCGCAGGTATTCGGCGACCTTCAGGGCGTTCGAATCGGCGCGCTCCATGCGCAGCCCGAGCGTCTCCAGCGAGCGGCCCAGCATCCAGCAGGAATGCGGATCGAGCTGGGTGCCGAGGCTGCCGCGCAGGGCCTTGATCGGCCCGATGGTCGCGCGCGCGCCCGACGCGGCGCCGGCGATCAGGTCGGAGTGGCCGCCGACATATTTGGTCAGCGAGTAGACCGAGACGTCGGCGCCGTGGTCGAGCGGGCGCTGGAACACCGGGCCGAGCAGGGTGTTGTCGCAGACCAGCATGGGCCGCGATCCCTGCGCCGCGCCGATCTCCTCGGCGATGCGCCGCAGCAGCTTGATGTCGACCAGCGTGTTGGTCGGGTTGGCCGGCGTCTCGGTCATGATCACCGAGATGCGTCCCTTGCCGCGCGCCTCTTGCACGGCGGCGCGAATCGCGCTCTCGCTGACGCCGTCGACGAAGCCCACGGCGCCGATGCCGAAGCCCGACATGGTGTTCGCCAGCAAGGTCTCGGTGCCGCCGTAGAGCGGCTGCGAGTGCAGGATCACGTCGCCGGGGCGGGCGAAAGCGAGGATGGTCGTGGCGATCGCCGACATGCCGGACGAAAAGAGCACGCAGGATTCGGCGCCTTCGTAGACCGCCAGCCGGTCCTCGACGATCTCGCTGTTGGGATGGTTGAAGCGCGAGTAGACGAGACCGGCGCCGGTGCCCTCGGGCGGCTTCTTGCGCCCCGAGGCGTAGTCGAAGAAGTCGCGGCCTTCCTCGGCCGAGCGGAAGACGAAGGTCGAGGTCAGGAACACCGGCGGCTTGACCGCGCCCTCCGACAGGGCGGGGTCGTAGCCGTAGCTCAACATCAGCGTCTCGGGCTTCAACACGTGATTGCCGATGCGGGTCTTGGAGGGACGGGGCGCGACCATGGAGCATCTCCTGCGTCACGGGCGGTGACACAGCAGATGTAAGCCGCGCGGCGAGGTTTTGCGACTCTAGCCCGGCGCGCCGACGGCCTTGCTTTCGATCAGCGCGGCGATCTCGGCCTCGCCGTAGCCGGCTTCGCCCGGCGCCGACGCGAAGAGTCCTCGGCGTCGGTGGAAGCGTGGCGGTGTGGATATTGTCGGGTTGTCCGCATGGTATAGACGTGCGGCCGTCACCTCCGCGCAAACTCGGTGCTCCCGCGTGGTCGTCCCCTCTCCAGCGTTCGCATGTCCCGTCTCAGCCTGCGTTTGACGCCGCACGGGCGCCTGATCGCCGAGGCCGCCGACGACGCGCCGGAGATCGACGACTCCACCGCGGCGCGCATCGAGTCCGCTTTCGCCCAGGGAAGCGGGGTGGGGCTGTTTCGGCTCGGCGCCGGCGAGGTCGGCCAGGCGCTGACGCCGGTCTTCGTCTGGTGGCGCGCCTTCGCCGCTCGCTATGTGGTCGCGCTCCGCCTGCAGTCACCCCTGGAGTCAGGCGGCGGATCGCCAAGCGTCCTCCCCGACGTCCCAGCGCTGAACGAAGGGGATATCGCCACGCTCGTCCTGACGGCGCCCATGATGGCGGGCGCCGAATACTTGACGGGCGAGGTCCTGCGCCGGCTCTGGGACGAGATCGCGCAAGCCGCATCGGCCTCTTTCGCCGCGGCGAGGACGGATCTGCAGAGCTTCCTGAAGGCGTTGAATCCGGCCTGGAACCTCGTCGGCCGCGTCTACTTCAACCTGGCGGAAAACCGCGGCGATCCGGACGCGCCGTTCGCCTTCATGGCCACCTACACGACGCATCTGTCGGGTCAGGCGAAGGCGCAGCACCTGCCGCTGGGCCAGGCGCTGCGCGAATATGCCGGCGCCGCCAACCGCGGCAAGCTGCTGTCTTTGCTGACGCCGGTGCAACGCGCCGCCGAGCGGTGCGCCTGGCTGCGGCCCATGGTCGACGCGGGAGAAATCTATCATCCCCTGCGCTGGACGCCGTCGGACGCCTCGCGCTTCCTGGCGAGCGCCGGCGACCTGGAGAGCGCCGGCGTTATCGTCCGCATGCCCGCCGCGTGGCGCGCCGGTCGTCCGGCGCGGCCCAAGGTGTCGGCGACGGTCGGCCGTCGCGCGCCCTCGGCGATCGGCCTGGACGGGCTGCTCGATTTCTCGGTCGAGATGACGCTGGATGGCGAGACGCTCGGCGACAAGGAGATCGCCGCGCTGCTCGCCGGCACCGACAGCCTTGTGCTGCTGCGCGGCCAATGGGTCGAGGTCGACCGCGACCGGCTCGACCGCACGATGCGGCGGTTCGGCGAGGTCGAGGCGCTGGCCAAGCGCGAGGGCCTGACCTTCGCCGAGGCGATGCGGATGCTGGCGGGCGCCGCGGTCGCGGACGATGCCCCCGATCCCGCGGCGGCCGACTGGTCGGTCGTGTCGGCCGGCCCATGGCTGGCGCGGACGCTGAAGGCGCTGCGTGCGCCGGATGCCGACAACGCCGACCCTGGTCCAGACCTCCGGGGGACGCTGCGTCCCTATCAGAAGGCCGGCGTCCAATGGCTGAGTTTGCTGTCGGGCCTCGGCTTGGGCGCGTGCCTCGCCGACGACATGGGGTTGGGCAAGACCATCCAGGTCCTGTCTTTGCTGCTGGTGCAGCGCAGGAAGAACGGCGCGACGAAGCTGCCGCCCTGCCTGCTGGTGGCGCCGGCGTCGTTGCTCGCGAACTGGGCGGCGGAGATCGAGAAATTCGCCCCCGCGCTGAAGGCGCGGATCGTGCATCCCTCGGCGATGACGGCCGAGGAGATGAAGCGGTTCACACCCGACGACGCGGCGGAGCTGGACCTGGCGATCACCAGCTACGGCACGTTGCTGCGCCTGCCGGCGCTGGCCCGGACCTCATGGCGTCTGGTGATCCTCGACGAGGCCCAGGCGATCAAGAACCCGAACGCCAAGCAGACCCGGGCCGCCAAGACGCTGACGGCGCAAGCCCGCATCGCGCTCACCGGAACGCCGGTCGAGAATCATCTCGGCGATTTGTGGTCGATCTTCGACTTCATCAACCCTGGCCTGCTGGGGACCGCGAAGCAGTTCGCGCGCTATGCCAAGCGGCTCGCCGAGGAGACCCAGAACCCGTATGGACCGCTGCGCGGGCTGGTGCAGCCCTATGTCCTGCGGCGCATGAAAACCGACAGGTCGATCATCGCCGACCTGCCCGACAAGACCGAGATCAAGGCCCACTGCCATCTCAGCCGCCGCCAGGCCGCGCTGTACGCCCAGGCCGTCGAGGACCTCGCCCGCGGACTGAAGGAGTCCGACGGCATCGAGCGCAAGGGCGTCGTGCTGACGATGCTGATGCGGCTGAAGCAGATCTGCAATCATCCCTCGCAATGGCTGAACGACGGCGGCTGGGCCGAGGCGGACAGCGGCAAGCTCACGCGGCTGCGCGAGATCGCCGAGGTGGTCGGGGCGCGGCAGGAGAAGATGCTGGTCTTCAGCCAGTTCCGCGAGCCTTCGGCGCCGCTGGCCGCCTTCCTGGGCGACGTGTTCGGTCGGCCGGGACTGGTGCTGCATGGCGACACCGAGGTGAAGAAGCGCAAGGAGCTGGTGCGGAGATTCCAGGAGGACGAGACCGTGCCGTTCTTCATCCTGTCGCTGAAAGCCGGGGGCTCGGGCTTGACCCTGACAGCGGCTTCGCATGTCGTGCACTTCGATCGCTGGTGGAATCCGGCGGTGGAGAACCAGGCGACGGATCGCGCCTTCCGCATCGGGCAGAAGAAGAACGTGCTGGTGCACAAGTTCGTCTGCCGCGGCACCGTCGAGGAGAAGATCGACAAGATGATCGAGGACAAGCGCGCGCTCTCCGACGCCCTGCTGACCGGAGGCGGCGAGCTCAACCTGACCGAGATGTCGGACGACGCCCTGCTGAGCCTGGTCCGCCTCGACCTCCACGCCGCCCTCAAGGAGTAGCGCGATGGCACGGTACAACGACTACGATCGCGGCTGGCCGGTCTACGTGTCCGCCGCCGAGCGCCGCCGTATCGCCGAGCGCGAGGCCCAGAAGCTGCGCAAGAAGGGCAAGGCCCTCGCACCGGTGAAGATCCAGGGGCTGCGGATCGCCTCGACGGTCTGGGGCAAGGCGTGGTGCGACAACATGGAGAGCTATCGCGACTTCGAAAGCCGTCTGCCGCGCGGCCGCACCTACGTGCGCAACGGCTCGGTGCTCGATCTGCGGATCGAGCCGGCGAAGGTCACGGCGCTGGTCAGCGGCTCGGAACTCTACGAGGTCGCCATCGACATCACGCGGTTGCCCAAGAAGAAATGGGAGGCCATCCGCGCCGATTGCGCCGGCGGCATCGATTCGCTGGTCGAGCTACTCCAGGGAAAGCTCTCGAAGGCGGTCATGGAGCGCCTCTGCCGCCAGGACGCCGGGCTGTTTCCCAAGCCGTCCGAAATCCGCTTCTCCTGCTCGTGCCCGGATTTCGCGTCGATGTGCAAGCACGTGGCGGCGACCCTGTATGGTGTCGGCGCGCGGCTCGATCACCAGCCGGAGTTGCTCTTCCGCCTGCGCGCGGTCGACGAGACAGAGCTCGTCGCGGATATCGACGTCGCCCTGCCTGCGACGCGGAAAGAGACGACGTCCGGCAAGATACTGGACGGTGGCGATCTGTCCGCCCTGTTCGGGCTGGAAATGGCGGCGCCGACGGCTGTCGCGCCGACGGCCGACGAGGCCAAGCCGCGGCGTTCCCGCCGCGCCGCGCCCAAGGTCAAGGCGTCCGGCAAGCGGGGATCATCGGGTGGCGACGCGGTAGCGGGTCGCTCCCGGGTGGTTCGCCGCATCAAGCCACGGCGCCGCAAGAAACCCGACGCGGCGAAATAGAGGCCTGGGCGGCGGCTATCAAAGTCTTCGGGCCGCGTCGCTCCAGCGACGCCTCATGAGCGCCGCTGCCCGAAGAAAGGGCCTCGATCCATATGCGATAATCCCGCTGTATCAGCGGTGGCGGCGCGGGCGAGGTCGGGTACGAGGTGTGATCTCGCGGCTCAGCCCGGCGCGCCGACGGCCTTGCTCTCGATCAGCGCGGCGATCTCCACTTCGGCGTAGCCGGCCTCACCCAGCACCTCGCGGGTGTGCTCGCCAAGCTGCGGCGTCAGCCGGTGAATGCTCGCGGGTGTCTCGGAGAAGCGGGCGTAGGGGCGGGCCTGGCGGATCTTGCCTTCGGTGGGATGATCGATGTCGACGAACAGGCCGACGCCTTTCAGATGCGGCTGCTCGGCGACCTCGGTGAGCTTGGCGAACGCGGTGTGCGGCACGTCGATCGACAGCAGCAGCTTCTCCCACTCCGCCGTCGTGCGCTTCACGGCGATCTCGGCCATGCGGTCGTAGATCTTGTCGATGTTGGACGCGCGCTTGACCGGATCGCGCACCGCGAATTCCTCGATGCACTCCGGATGGCCGACGGTCTCGAAGAACGCGCACCAATTGTCGCCGGAGTAGGGCAGCATGGTGATCCAGCCATCCCTGGTGCGGATCGGCCGGCGCTCCTTCACGCGCTTGTAGCCCGACGGTCCGATCGGCGGCACGAAGGCGTGGCCGCCCAGCATCTCGATGCTGTTGAAGGCGGCGACGGTCTCGAGCATCGGCACCTCGACCAGCTGGCCCACGCCGGAGCGCTCGCGATGCACCAGCGCCGCCGCGACGGCCGCCGTCAGCGCCAGGCCGCACAGTTTGTCGCCGACGAGGCTGGGCACGAACTCGGGCTCCTCGTCGCTGCCGATCGCCGAGGCGAAGCCCGACGCCGCCTGGATGATCTCGTCGAAGGCCGGCCGCGCGGCCCACGGACCGTCCTGCCCGAAACCGGTGGCGGCGGCATAGACCAGCCGCGGATTGAGCGCGTGGCAGGCCTCGTAGCCGAAGCCCAGCCGCGCCATCGCGGCGGGCCGCACGTTGGTGACCAGCGCGTCGACGGTCGGGATCAGTCGCTTCAGGACGGCGGCGCCATCGGGATGCTTGAGGTCCAGCGCCAGGCTGCGCTTGTTGCGGTTGGCCGCCATGAACTGGCCGCTCATGCCGCGATTGCGGAACTGGCCGCTGAAGCGCCAGCCATCGCCGGTCAGCGATTCGACCTTGATCACCTCGGCGCCCCAATCGCCCAGCGCCTGCGTCGCGAAGGGTCCGAACAGGATCGAGGTGAGGTCGAGAATACGAATGCCCTGGAGCGGGCCGGTCGGTTTGCTCATTGCGTACATGGTCCCACGGCTATTGCTGCGGCCATGGTAGCGTAGGCGGCGGTGTTCGGGGCATCCTGCTTCGCGCCCCAAGGCCAGGACCCGCCCTGCGGAGCGCGCGGCAGGATGACAGACCGGCCCGACGATGATGAGCGCTACGCCCTGGCCGTTGCGCTGCGACGCGTGATTGACACCTTGAACTTCGGCGCGGCGCGTTCGATGCGGAGTGCGCCGCGAATGGGGAGTGAATCAGATGACCATGACCAGACGTCAAACGCTGGTGGCCGCCGCGGCCGTCCCCTTGGTCTTCGCCGCTGCCGCTCCGACAACGGCCCAAACACCGCCGGCCACCTCCGGGCCCGCACCGGCGCCCGTGAGCGCCGGCGAGGCCAAGTCGATCGCGCTGGAGGCCTATTACTACCTCTATCCGCTCCTCAGCATGGAGCTGACACGGCTGCAACTCATCAACCGGCCGCGGGGTGGCGCGTCCGGCGGCGCGCCAGCCAATACCTTCCTGCATGCCCGCGCTTTCCCCACCGCCGACCTGCGCGTCGTCGTCAGGCCGAATTTCGACACGCTCTATTCCTCGGCGTGGATCGACGTCACCGCGGAGCCCGTGATCCTGTCCGTGCCGGATGTGGCCGGGCGCTACTACCAGATGCCCCTGCTGGACATGTGGACCGACGTCTTCGCGGTGCCTGGCCGGCGTTCGACGGGAACCGGCGAGGGGCATTTCGCCATCGTTCCGTCGGGCTGGAGCGGGACGTTGCCGCCACAGGTCCAGCGCATCGACGCGCCGACGCCGCATATGTGGGTCATCGGCCGCACCCAGACGAACGGGCCGGCCGATTACGCGGCCGTGCACCGCATCCAGGACGGCTTCACGCTCACGCTTCTGTCGGACTGGGGGAAGACGCCGCGCGCGATCGAACAGAAAATCGATCCGGCGATCGATACCAGGACGGAGCCGGCGCGCCTCGTGAACGCGATGTCGGCGGAGGAGTATTTCCGGCGCGGCGCCGAGCTGATGCGGATCCACACGCCGCATCACTCCGACTGGTCCGTGGTGGCCCGCATGCGGCGCATCGGCATCGAGCCCGGCCGGTTCGACCCGTCGCGCCTCGACGCCGCGATGCTGCGACAACTGCCCACCGAGGCGCAGGCGCTCATGCGCGCCGGCATGGCGACGATGGCACCGATCGCCAACGGCTGGTCGACGACGCGAGACGGCGGCGTGTTCGGCAACGCCTACTTCAAGCGCGCCATCCTGGCGCTTGCCGGCCTCGGCATGAATCCACCCGAGGAAGCGATCTATCCCGCCTCGGTCTGGGACGCGGACGGACAGCCCCTGACGGCGAAGAACCGCTACACGCTGCGCTTCGAGAAGGCGGAAATTCCACCGACCGACGCGTTCTGGTCGCTGACCCTTTACGACGAGGAGGGGTTTCAGGTCGCCAACCCGCTGAACCGGTTCGCCATCGGCGACCGGGACAAGTTGACGATCGGCGGCGATGGCTCTGTCGAGATCCACATACAGCACGAACGCCCGGCGCCCGAACGCGAGGCGAACTGGCTGCCATCTCCCGCCGCCGGTCCGATCTCGCTGGTGCTGCGCCTGTACGCGCCGCGCCCGGAGGCGCTGAACGGCATGTGGAATCCGCCACCGATCCGGCGCAGTGCCTAGGCGACTTCGGGTAGCGCCCGAACGCGACGGAAAAGCCCTCCTTCGCTAAAGCTTCGGAGGGCATCCTGCTTCGCGCATCAGCGGCGGGACAAGTCCTGCGAAGCGCGCGAGCGCGAAGCAGGATGGCGGACAGGGCGGGATTCGAACCCGCGGTGGCTGTTACACCACGCACGCTTTCCAAGCGTGTGCCTTAAACCACTCGGCCACCTGTCCGCGGCGGGCGCAACCTACACATCGCGCCCCGGCCTGCCAAGCCGCCGGTCTGTGCGGCGGACACGTCTACTGGAACAGCAGCTTGGCGGTGTAGCCGTCCAGCGGCGGGCCGGTGTAGTTGCGGATCACGACGATCTGCACGACGCGATCCGGGCCCTCGAGCCGCTGCTCGATCTCCAGGGCGGCGCGCCGATTGCCGGCGAAGCCGACGCCGCCGCCGCTCATCGTCGCGCAGCAGCCACGCTCGGCGGTCGCCGGCCGCAGGTTGATCGCCGTCGCGCGCGCCAGCTGCTTGTGCAGCGTGTCGAACAGGTCCGGGACATCCTGGGCATCGAGCGCGCTTGTGAGGTTGATCACCACCAGCTCGCGTTCGTCGCCACTCCACATCACGGTCGTATTGTGGATGCGGCCCGTGGGCGTCAGGACGCTGAGCGGCGCCGAGCCCGACCAATCGGCCTGAGCCGACGCCTGCGTCGCGCCCAGCACGAGGGCGCCTGAAACGACCAGGGCAAATCGCCTGGTGCTACGCATAGGCGGCGCCTCGACCACCTGCCGCGGCGATGCTGTGTGGGGTTCGTGGCGGATCGTTCATGGCTCGCGGGCAAAGGGGGAGGGCGCTTGTCATCTTGGGCCGTCGGGCCGCTGCCTGATTCTACATGTTTTTTCCGTGGGCGCGGGTAATTGTCGCCGACGTCGCGAATTGATCGGCGAGAAGCGCGGGCGATCGCAATCGGGTTACGGGCATTCCTCACGGTAAACTTTAACAGTCTCGCTGAATCCTTTATGCTGCCTGATTGTCGCCACGGCGGCTGACGAGCTTCCAACATCATTTCGTTGGAAGGAGAAAGTTAATGATTAAGTACTCATTTATTGCGTCCGCATTGTTTACTGGCATTGCTCTTTCCGGCGTATCGGCGGCACCGGCCTTCGCGCAGAGCTACGGGGTCATGCCCCGCGCAGCCTGCTCGAAGTCGATGGCCCATTCCTCGACGGTCAAGTCCTCGGCGCCGCAGCCGCAGGTCCAGTACCAGCAGGTCGCCCACGACGCCGGCGATTCGGCGCCAGTCCGGCAAACCCAGCGTCCGCGTCGCCGCGGCTTCGGCTCGCCGTTCTGATCTAGCCGACCGCGCCGCCCATCACGCCTTCGCTTGGCGCCGTCTCGGTGGTGCCCAGCGAATGCGTGTGCAGCGGTGTCGCCATGGCCTGGACTTTCGGCAGCACCGTCTTGGCGAACAGCTCCAGGCTGGCGCGCGCCTCGGCCGGCGGCTTCGAGCCGTGCTGCGGGTGCAGGATCAGGTACTCCAGGCTGATGCGCTCCTGCACATGCGCGATCTTCTCGAGGATCTCGTCGGGCGTGCCGATCAGGTGTGAATCCTCGCTGAGGATGCTCTCGTTCTCCTGCAGCGCGCGACCTTGGCGGAAGGCCTTGGCGTAGTCCTCGTAGCCGGGCACGTTCTCGAACGCCTCGGCGTTCCACACCGCGTAGTGATTGCGCGCCGCCCAGCCCTGCTCGGCGGCGTAGGTGCGGGCGCGGGCGATCTCGGCTTTGTCGGTCGAGCAGTGCAGGTACATCATCACCGTCGGCTGATTGGGCGGCAGGCCGTTCTTGCGGCGGATGGCATTGAAGCGCGAGACGCCCTTGGCCATCACCTCCAGCGACGTCGCGGTGACGAACATCTGGCCGAGCCCGAGCTCGGCCGCGACCTGCATCGAGGACGGCGTGTTGAAGGCGCCCCTGACATCGGAGAACAGCGAGCCGCGATGGCGCGCCGAGGGCCGCACGGTGGTCGGCGGCACAGTGTAGTGCTTGCCCTTGAACTCGAAGCGGTCGGCATCGGAGCGTTTGAGGATCTGGATCATTTCCGAGAAGCGCTCCCGTGACTCCTCGCGCGCCACGTTGAAGCCGGCGTATTCGTGGCTGGAGATGCCGCGGCCGATGCCGATATGCAGGCGCCGCCCGCCCAGCAGCAGATCGAGCATGGCGATCTCGTGCGCCAGCTTCACCGGCTGCCACCACGGCGCGACGATAACGGCGGTGCCCATGTCGACGCGTTGCGTGCGACCGGCCCAGTAGGCCAGCCACTGCAGCGGATTGCCCTGCATCGAATAGGGCGAGCCGTAATGCTCGGCGCACCAGATGGCGTTGAAGCCCAGCGGCTCGACCATGGCGCCGAGCTTCATCGTCTCCTCGTGGATCGCGATGTCGCTGGTCTGCGGCGGCTGGCTGTAGTCGCCGGCGAGCATGCGATCCCAGTCACGGTGATTGTAGCTCGTGACCATCACGCCGACTTGCATGCGTCCTCTCCCTCGGTGCCGGCGCGAGATTCAGACGAACGTGCAAGGCAGGCAATACTCTCGTCGGTGATGTTTCGCGTGCCGGGACGGCGGGCGGTTTGCTACGGTCGGCCAACGAACGAGGGATGGGAATGTCCGACGCGATTGAACAAGCCATGAAGACGCTGCGGCCGTGGATCGGCAGCGTGCGAGTGATCGAGGATGATGTTGCGCTGCCGATGGTGCGGCGCGTGGCGGCGACCTTCGATGTCGATCCCGACTCGATCAAGCCGGGCAGCGAGCTGCCGCCGCACTGGTTCACGATGTTCTTCGCCGACATCGCGCGGCAGAACCAGCTGCGCGAGGACGGCCACGCGCAGGGCGGCGTGGTGCTGCCGCCGATCCCGATGCCGCGCCGCATGGGCGCGGGGCGGCGGCTGAAGCTGATGGCGCGGCTGCGCGCGGGCGAGAAGGCGGTGCGCAGATCGGAGGTGGTCGACATCGTGCCGAAGACCGGCCGCTCGGGCAGCATCTACGTGCTGACCCTGCGCAACACCTACGAGCAGGGCGGTCGCGTGCTGGGCGTGGACGAGTTCGATGCGATCTACCGCGAGGCCACACCGCCGGGCCAAAAGACCACCGCCACTGTGCCGGTGAAGGCGCCGACCGACCAGGCCTGGGCCGACACGGTGCTGATGTCGGAGACGCTGAACTTCCGCTATTCGGCGATCACCTGGAACGCGCACCGTATCCACTACGATTCGATCTATTCGCGCGAGATCGAGGGCTATCCGCACACGGTGCAGAATGGTGGGCTGACGATGCATCTGATGATCGACGCGGCGCTCAAGCGCGCGCCGGGTGATCTGCGGGCGCTGACCGCGCGATTGATGTCGCCGCTCTTCGTGGGCGACAGCGTCAGCATCCGTGGCTACGCCGCGAAGGACGGCAAGATGCGCGTCTTCCTCGCCGACAAGAACGGCACGCTCTGTGGCGAGATGGATCTGGAGTTCGGCTGATGACTGTCGTTCGTCTTTCTCCCTCTCCCCGCGCGCGGGGAGAGGGTCGGGGTGAGGGGGAGTCGCAGGTTGCGCAGGGCGGTGGTGCGTCGCTGGATACAGCCCCTCACCCCAACCCTCTCCCCGCTTGCGGGGAGAGGGAGGAACGCACATGACCGGCGGGCCGCTCGAGGGCGTGCGGGTCATCGATCTGACGACCGTCGTGGTCGGGCCGATCTGCACGCGCACGCTCGCCGACCAGGGCGCCGACGTGATCAAGGTCGAGGCGCCGGGCGGCGACCTCCTGCGCACCATGGCGCATGGCAGCCGCCATCCCGGCATGTCCGGCAAGTTCATGAACTTCAATCGCAACAAGCGCTCGATCTGCCTCGACCTCAAGCACGCGGACGGCATCGCCGCGATGCGCCGCCTGATCGCGGGCGCCGATGTCTTCGTCAGCAACGTGCGGCCCGAAGGCCTGACGCGCGCCGGGCTCGACCACGCGAGTCTCTCCAAGGACAACTCGCGCCTGATCCATTGCTCGATCCTCGCCTTCGGCCGCGGCGGCCGCTACTACAACCGGCCGGCCTACGATCCCATCGTGCAGTCGCTGTCGGGCGTCGCCGGCACCTTCGAGCGCGCCATCGGCGAGCCGCGCTTCGTGCCCATGGTGATGACCGACCACACCACCGGCCTGATCGCCGCGCAGTGCATCGGCTTCGCGCTCTATCGCCGGGAGAAGACCGGCGTGGGCGAGGCGATCGACGTGCCGATGTTCGAGAACATGGCCTCCTTCGTGATGAGTGAGCATCTCGGTGCCGCGACCTTCGATCCGCCGGTCGGTCCGACCGGCGACGGCAGGCTGCTCAGCCCCGACTACCGGCCGCTGCCGACCAAGGACGGCTACATCACCGTCGGCCCCAACACCAATCCGCAGGCCTTCGCCTTCTTCGACGCCATCGGCCGACCGGAGCTGAAGACCGATCCGCGCTTCGACAGCGCCGCCTCGCGCACCGCCAACGCTGCCGCGTACTTCACGGTGCGCATGGAAGGCCTGGCGCAGAAGACCACGGCGGAGTGGCTGGCGATCTTCGAGAAGCTCGACGTGCCGGCGGCGCGCTACAACTCGATCGACGATCTTCTTTCGGATCCGCACCTCGATGACGTCGGCTTCTTCCGCCGCGAGGAGCATCCCAGCCAGGGCAGGATCCGCCGCACCAAGGTGGCCAACGCCTTCTCCGGCGGCGCGCGCACCGACGAACGCCACGCGCCCACGATGGGCGAGCACACCGCAGCCGTGCTGGCCGAGATCGGCTACACGCGCGACGAGATCGACGCGATGATCGCATCAGGCGCGGCACGTACGTCCTCGTCGTCCTGAGCGCAGCGAAGGCCTGGGAG
>CAYTFW010000126.1:0-19338 GCA_964437145.1 uncultured Rhizobiaceae bacterium | reverse complement strand
CCCTCGACGTTGAACTGCAGGACGTTGCCTAATGCCGTGACGGTTACGTTCTGCGCGCCGGCGAAGCCGTAGCGCAGAACATCCCCCTCACCCGGATTGAAGTCGGTGAGGGTGTCGTGGCCGGCGCTGGTGAAGTAGAACGTGTCGGCGCCAGTGCCGCCCGTCACCACGTCGTTGCCGACGCCGCCGTAGAGAGCATCGTCGCCGGCGCCGCCATCGAGCTGATCGTCGCCCGCGCCGCCTTCGATCGTGTCGCCGCCACCATCGCCCATCAGCGTGTTCGCGCCGTTGCTGCCGATGATCGTATCGGCGAAGCCCGACCCGACCGCCGACTCGATAAAGAGCAGCGTGTCGCCGCCCTGTCCGGTCGCGGTACCTGCCGCCAGATCGACGACCACCGAGCCCGTCGCGTTGATATAGGAGGCCGTATCCAGCGCATCGAACGCCAAGCCGCCGATCAGCCTGTCGTTGCCGTCGCCGCCTTCCAGGTAGTTGTCACCTTTGTGGTTGACGCCGCTATCGCTCGACAGCGTGTCGTCGCCGGCACCGCCGACGAGCGAGTCATTGCCGTCGCCGCCAGTCAGCACGTCATTGCCCAAGCCGCCATCGAGGACATCGCTGCCGGAACCGCCGTCGATCGTGTCGTCGCCGCCATCGCCTGTCAGCGTGTTCGCGGCGTTGCTACCGATGATCGTGTCGGCGAAGCCCGACCCAACCACCGACTCGATGTAGAGCAGCGTGTCGTTGCCCTGCCCGGTCGCCGTACCCGCCACCAGATCGACCACCACCGAGCCCGTCGCGTTGCCGTAATAGGCGGTGTCAAACGCATCGAAGGCCGGGCCGCCGATCAGCGTGTCGTTGCCGTCGCCGCCCTCGAGGAAGTTGTTGCCCTTGTAGTTGAGGTTGCCATCGCTCGACAGCGTGTCATCGCCAGTGCCGCCATAGAGCGTGTCGTTGCCGTCGTTGCCGGTGAGAATGTCGTTGCCGGCAGCGCCATAGAACGTATCGGCGCCATTGCCGCCGACCAGCGTGTTGTCGCCGCCCAGCCCGTCATCGACGAGTACCGGGACCGGCTCTAATCCAGACCAGGTGTAGTTCGCCGCGGTGATCGTCGACAGAACGCCATCGACATTGAACTGCAGGACGTTGCCTAGCGCCGTGACGGTCACGTTCTGCGCATTGGCGAAGCCATAGCGCAGAACATCCCCCTCACCCGGATTGAAGTCGGTGAGGGTGTCGTGGCCCGCGCTGGTGAAGTAGAAGGTGTCCGCGCCGGCGCCGCCCGTCACCACGTCGTTGCCCAGGCCGCCGTAGAGGACATCGTCGTCCGCACCACCATCGAGCTGATCGTCACCGGCGGCACCGTCCAGCGTATCGCCGCCGCCATTGCCCATCAGCGTGTCTTTGTTGGTGCTTCCGAGCATCGTGTCGGCAAACCCCGACCCGACCACCGACTCGATATAGACCAGCGTATCGTTGCCCTGCCCGGTCGCCGTCCCCGCCGCCAGATCGACGATCACCGGGCCCGTCGCGTTGCCGTAGTAGGCCGTGTCGAACGCGTCGAAGGCCGGACCACCGATCAGCGTGTCGTTGCCGTCACCGCCCTCGAGGACGTTGTTGCCCTTGTAGTTAAGGCCGCCGTCGCTCGACAGCATGTCGTCGCCGGCACCGCCATAAAGCGAGTCATCGCCGTCGCCGCCGTAGATCGTGTCGTTGCCGCCGAGGCCAAGGAGTTGGTCGTTTCCACCACCGTTGCCGCCCAGGTCGCCGCCAAACAGCACGTCGTCCGATTCCGTGCCCTCGATCGAGTCATGAGTGGCGTCACTGCCAAAAATAGTACTCAAATGCGACTACCTCCTGGCTGGGCGGCCCAGATTGCCGATTGAGTCGACTATCAAGGACTTACAGCACTATTCTACACAATTACTTCACATTTGTCGCCGGGCTGCTCGACAACCATCGGTTTGGGTCTTGGGCTCGGCGGGGTGATGTTCTTCACCACGGATTCGATGCAGCCGGCACCACTGGCTAAGGCATTGGAGGAGCGTGGTTTTGAGTCGCTCTGGGTGCCCGAGCACACCCACATCCCCTCCTCGCGCAAGTCCGAGTATCCCGCCGGCGGGCCGTTGATCCGGCCCTACTACGACATCATGGATCCGTTCCTGGTGCTCAGCACCACGCCGACCGCTTCGATTTCCGCATCGGGGTCGGCTGGAACAAGGAAGAGGTCGAGGACTGCGGCTGTCGCTGGGAGGATCGCGGCGCGCGCTGCGACGAGTTCCTGACCGCGATGTGCCGACTGTCGACCGAGCCGGTGGTCTACTTCAAGGGCAAGTGGGTGCAATTCGAGACCATGCCGCTGGATCCCAAACCGATCCAGAAGCCGGAACGGTTAGATCAGCGGTTGCCGGAGATCGCGAGCCTGGTGAAGAAGCCGGCCTAGGTGAAGTCGCTGCCGGTCCAGACATAGCCCGTCTGGGCGGTGATGGTGGCACCGTCCGAAAGGGTAGCGACGTTGTTCAGGCTGCTGGCAAAGGTGACGCCGTTGAGGTTGACCTTGTCGCCCTCAGCGGCGTTGAAGTCGGTGATGACGTCGTTGCCGGCGCCGGCCGAGTAGGCGAAGAGATCGGCACCGATGTCACCGGTCAGGACGTCGTTGCCCAGCCCGCCGACCAGCGTGTCATCGCCACCCTCGCCGAACAGCCGGTCATCACCAGCGCCGCCGTAAAGCGTGTCGTTGCCGGTACCGCCCCGCAGCCAGTCATTGTCGTCGTTGCCTTCGAGAACATCGTTGTTGCCATCGCCGCTCAGCTGGTCGGTGCCACCACCACCCCAGAGCGTGTCGTCACCCCAATCGCCGGCCAATGAGTTCGCCGCTCCGTCACCGGTTAGCGTGTCGTTGCCCCTGCCGCCGAAGACGGAGCCTATGCCCGATAGCACATCGTTGCCTTCGCCGGTCGCGGTTCCCGAAACGAGATCGGCGACGATGTTCTCCACCACGTCGACGTAGGACACGACGGCGCCCGAAGCATCACCGCTTAGCGTGTCGTCGCCGGCGCCGCCGAACAGGGAATCGAGCAATGCACCGCCGAACAACGTGTCATTGCCGGCGCCGCCGTACAAGGAATCGAGCCATTCGCCGCCAAAGAGCGTGTCGTGCCCGTCGCCGCCGAATAGCCGGTCGTTTCTGTCGCCGCCATACAGCGCGTCGTTGCCGGCTTGGCCATATAGCGTGTCGTTGCCGTCACCGCCATAGAGCGTGACCCCACTGCTGTTGAGGTCCTGACCGAAGCGGGCCTCGAGTGCGACGAGCGCGGGGTCGCTGCCTGATACAAGGCCGATCAGTGACGAGACGTAGTCGCCGCCGCTGTCGGTGTGCCAGGCGGTGTACTGGTCGGCGCCAATCACCTTCCACACCACATCATAGCCGCCCACCGCCGCCTCAGCCCCGATCGGCGTCCAGGCGCCCAGCGCGCCGGCAGTGACCGTCGTGCCGAGATACTTCAGCGTTGGCCCAGGCGTGCCGCCGTCCTCAAGGAAGTAGCGATCAGCCTTCCTGATCAGGCTAGTCGCGCCAACCGTTTCGATCTGTACGGCGGTCAAGCCTATGGTCCCATCGCCGTTGAGATCCTGCGCGAAGCGCCCTTCGAGTTCCTGCAGCGCGTAGCTGCCACCGGACACAACGCCGACCAGCGACGAGGCGTAGTTGCCGCTACCGTCGGCGTTCCACACCGTGTACTGGTCGGCGCCGGCCATCTTCCACACCACATTGTAGCCACCACCCGCCGCCGCTTCGGCGCCTATCGGCGCCCAGCCGCCCAACGAGCCTGCGGTGACGGCGGCGCCGAGGTACTTCAACGACGGGCCGACCGCGCCGCCCGACTCGACAAAGTAGAGATCCGCCTGCTTGACCAGTCCCGTCGCACCAGCCGCCTCGATCTGAGACGTGACCGGCCCCATCGTGCCATCGCTGTTGAGATCCTGCGCGAAGATGGTTTCGAGCGACTGCAGCGCGTAGCTTCCGCCGGACACGACGCCGACCCGCGACGAGACGTAGTTGCCGCTGCTGTCGGCATTCCACACCGTGTACTGGTCAGCGCCGGCCGTCTTCCAGGTCACATTGTAGCCGCCGCCCGCCACCGCTTCCGCACCGATGGGCGCCCAGCCGCCAGCCTGACCCGCAATCAAGTCCATCCCGAGGTACTTCAGCGTCGGCCCCGGCGCGCCGCCGCTTCCCAGGAAGTAGCGACTCGCGCCCGCGCTCAGGCTGGTCGCGCCGAACGCCTCGATCTGCGTCAAGGAAACGCCGATTGTCCCGTCGCGGTTGAGGTCCTGTGCGAACTGCGCTTCGAGCAACTGCAGCGCGTAGCTGCCGCCCGATACCAAGCCAACCAGCGACGAGGCATAGTTGCCGCCGCTGTCGGCGCGCCACACCGTGTACTGATCGGCGCCCGTCACCTTCCACGCCACGTTGTAGCCACCGCCCGCCACCGCCTCGGCGCCGATCGGCGCCCAGCCACCGGCCTGGCCCTCCACAAACTCCACACCGAGATACTTCAGCATCGGACCCGGTGTGCCACCGCTTCCCAGAAAGTAGCGACTCGCTCCCGCGCTCAGGCTCGTTGCGCCAAACGCTTCGATCTGCGTCATGGCAACGCCGAGCGTCCCGTCCCCGTTGAGGTCCTGCGCGAACTGCGCCTCAAGCGCCTGCAACACGTAGCTGCCACCAGACACCACGCCGACCACGGACGAGGCGTAGTTGCCCCCGCTGTCGGCACGCCAGACCGTGTACTGATCGGCACCGGCCACCTTCCAAGCCACGTTGTAGCCGCCGCCCGCCGCCGCTTCGGCACCGATCGGTGCCCAGCCGCCGGCTTGGCCGGCGACGAACTCCACGCCGAGATACTTCAGCGAAGGACCGGCCACACCGCCCGATTCGATGGCATATCGATCAGCCTGCTTGATCAGGCCGATCGCACCGGCCGCTTCGATCTGCGCGGTGGCCAGACCCGTCGTGCCGTCGCGGTTGAGGTCCTGCGCAAATTGAGCTTCGAGAGCTTGCAGCGCGTAACTGCCGCCGGACACGACGCCGACCACTGACGAGGCGTAGTTGCCGCTGCTGTCGGCGCGCCACACCGTGTACTGATCGGCGCCGGCCATCTTCCACGCCACGTTGTAGCCGCCGCCTGGTGACGCCTCGGCCCCGATCGGCGCCCACCCGCCGGCCTGGCCCGCAACGAACTCCGCGCCGAGATACTTCAGCGTCGGACCCGGCGTGCCGCCGTTCTCGAGGAAGTACCGGTTCGCGCCCGCGGTGAGGCCTGTCGCGCCAGCCGTCTCGATGGTGACGAGAGGAGACGGTCGGTCGCTGGTGCCGGTGATGCCGATCGTCAGGGTCGACGACGACGTGGCGCCTTTGGCGTCCCGCATGGTGTAGTCGAATACGTCGACGGCGACCTGCCCCGGCGCCAGTGCGTTGGTGTCGGGATCGGTGTTGTTGAGCGCGTAACTCCATGTACCGTTCGCCGACAAGATCAGCGCGCCATAGGCCCCGATGAACGTGCCGGTCGTCGTCACCAGCTTGCTGTCGCCGACGTCGGCGTCGGTGTCATTGGCCAGAACGTTGCCCGTCGCCAACGGATCACCGACGAACGGCGAGTAGTCCGGATTGACACCGGCTTCTACCACCGCGTCGCCGCCGTTGGTGTCCGCAAGCGCCACAGGCGCCTCGTTGAAGACGAAGCTCGACGCTGTCATGGCACCAAGGTCGATTCCGACTATCCGCACCGTGACTGGCTGGTCGTCGGTCGCCAGCGTCAGGACGACGTCGGTGCCGTCCTGGATCATGCCGTCACCGGCGGCCTGCATGTCGGCGATGCTCGCGTAACGAAACGCCCGGATATCGATGAGGTCGCTGCCCGGCGTGAAGTCGAGGATCAGATCGTTGTTGGTGCCACGCGTGCCGGGCCGAAAGACAAAGCGATCCGCACCGCCGCCGCCGCTCAACGTGTCGTTGCCCGCGTCACCCTGAAGCGTGTCGTTACCGTTACCGCCGAACAGCGTGTCGCCGCCACGGCCGCCATACAAGGTGTTGGTCACGGCGCTACCGAACAGCGTATCGTTGCCGTCGCCGGCGTAAACATTCTCGATAACGCCGGCGGCGACGGCGAGCGCATGACCGTCGATCGAGCTCGTGCCGCCGCCGAGATCGATTACCGCCGCGCCACTCAGTGCCGCGGCGTTGATGGTGTCGATACCACCATCGCCGTCATTGAGGCTCGCGCGCTGCGCGGCGTGCGCGGCATCGCGGCTGAACATCTCGCTGAATTCATCGGTGTAGTAGTACGTGTCGTTCACCGACGGCGCGTCACCGTAGAGTCGCAGCGTCCAGTTGTGCAGTGTGCCGCCGTCGCCGGTGAAGAAGTCGTAGACCTTCAGCGTCCAGGTACCGACACCGTCCTCACCCCAGTGCTGCGTACTGCTGAATGTCCACTGAAGGTCATCGCGCGAATCCGGCAGCCAATTAGCCTCCCCCGTATGCGGCGACGTCGTCAGCGCCCAGGGCCGTGCCATCAAGGTGCTGGTCACACCCGAGGGCGAGACCAATTGGATGAGCAGATCGCCGCGAGCGGTATGGCTGAGGTCGACGGCGATTTCGACGCTGTCGATGTCGAGCGCCGTGTCGTTAGCGATTGAACTGCTGATCGTGACAGTATCGCGGATGGCGAGCTCCGGCGACGCCGACCGCGTCACCACCTGCTCGTTAGCCGCCGTATGCTGCGTAGTCCAGGTTTCAGCCAGCCGCACGGCGGCGCGCGCGTCGACGAGGCCAGCTCCGAAATCCTCGTGGAAATGCAGGCCGCCGCCGTTCCAGTTTCTGGCGCCGTTGAACTCGTAGAAAAAGGGCATATCGGTCTGCCGCGCCGAATAGGCGAGGATTTCCTGGACGTCGCGATAACCCAGCGCCGGGTTGGCCTCGAGCATCAGCGCGACTACACCTGCGACTTGTGGCCCGGCGGCGGACGTGCCGCCGAACGTGGTCGTGAAATCCGTCGGACTGTAGCCGCTGCCGCCGACGCGATCGGTGGTGGTGATACCGCTCGACCTGTCGCTGCTCGGCGCGGTCACCAGTATCGAGGCGCCGGGCGAGCTGTAGTCGGCGACGGAGCCGTCCGCATCGGAAGCCGCCACCGTGATCACATGCCGGTCGTTCGAGAAACTGTGGTAATTGGCGTCGTCCTGGTACAGGCGCCCGTTGCCGGAGATGGTCACCATCACCGTGCCTAGCCCATCGCGCCCCTGCTCGGCTGCCGCGACCAAGGCTGCGGCAACGGCGGCGAAGTCAGGGTGGCCGAAATCGTCGGAGAAGGTCTGGGCGTATCCCCAGCTGTTGTTCATGACATCGGCGTATTGCCGCGCATGATTGAACGCTGTGGCATCGTCGCCGGGGTCGGCGATGCCAAAGTTCACATAGATCGATTGCAACGTGGCGTCGTAGGCAACGCCGACCGCGCCCGAGCCGTTGCGCGCCGCTGCGATCAAGCCGGCTACCGCTGTACCGTGGCTATCGTCGCTCCCGACCGGCAGGCCGCCGGCCGCGCCGGTGATTGCGTTGATGCTACGAGATCGGTCGACGCGTCCCGCAAGATCGGGGTGCGACCAGTCGATCCCTGTGTCGTACACCGCAACCTTGACCCCGGCGCCAGTATAGTCCTCCCAGACCGACTGGACATTAATGCCCCAGGTCCCTGAGAGGTGCCACTGCTCCGCGAACAGCGTGTCGTCAGGCGGCGCAAGCATCGGTGCGGCAAGGGCTACGTCGAGCGGAGCGCCACCCGAGACCGCGCCGCCCAACGATTGCGTCTCGGCGTCTTTGTCAAAAAGCGTGCTCAACCCCTGCTTCCCCCGAACCAGGTTGCCGTGACGGGCGTCCGGCCACACTCACTCCTTTATCCCCGGCACAAATGGTACTGTGTTTGTGCGACTTTGTCGCTAAGCGGTTAGCAACCCCCGGTTACAATCCCATGGCGGGAGCCTTTGGCGGAAACGACCTCCAAGCCCTTGTTTTCGCGCGGCTTGGTTCCGCGCGGCGCACGGCTCGACGGACTCGGCATGCTTGACGCGACAGCGGTCGGTCGGGGCACAATCCGCGATCACGGGAGGAAACAGATGAAAATCGGCGGGGTGATGTTCTTCACCACGGAGTCGATGGGGCCGGCGCCTTTGGCGAAGGCGCTAGAGGATCGTGGTTTTGAGTCGCTTTGGGTGCCCGAGCACACCCACATTCCCTCCTCCCGTAAATCGGAGTACCCCGCCGGCGGGCCGTTGATCCGGCCCTACTACGACATCATGGATCCGTTCCTGGTGCTCAACACCGCGGCGACCGTGACAACCAAGCTGAAGGTCGGTACCGGCATCGCCCTGCTAACCCAGCGCGATCCGATCGTCACCGCCAAGATGGTCTCCTCGATCGACCAGCTGTCGAACGGCCGTTTCCTGTTCGGCGTCGGCAATGGCTGGAACCAGGACGAAATCGAGAACCACGGCACCGTCTTCGAGACCCGCCACAAGCTGGCGCGCGAGCGCATCGAGGCGATGAAGACGATCTGGACCAACGACGAGCCGGAGTATCACGGCGAGTTCGTGAACTTCGACAAGATGAAGCAGTGGCCCAAGCCGAAGCAGAAGCCCTACCCGCCGATCATCGTCGGCGGCGCCTTCCCCTACGCCGCGCGGCGCGCCATCCGCTACGGCGACGGCTGGATTCCGCGCGCCGATCGACTGGAGCAGGACGGCGTCGGCAAGGTGATCGACAAGTTCCGCGTCATGGCCAAGGAGGCCGGCCGCGATCCCGCCTCGTTGCCGATCAGCATCTTCCGCGTGCCTGACGACCTCGAGAAGCTGCGCTTCTGCCAGTCGATCGGCGTCGATCGCGTCGTCTTCACCCTGCCGGCGGAGAAGGAGGACAAGCTGCTGCCCATCCTCGACCGCTGGTCCGACCTGCAACGCCAGCTGGCGAAAGGCTGAAACCATGAGCATGCCTCGCCGCAAGGTCGGCAAGACCGCGCTGGAAGTCACCGAGCTGGGCCTCGGCGGCGCGCCGCTGGGCGGCTTCCGCGCCACTATCCCGGACGCAGATGCCGCCGCGATCGTGAGCGCGGGCTACGACGCCGGCATCAACCTCTTCGACACCTCGCCCTACTACGGCTACGGCCGCAGCGAGTTGCGCTTCGGCGCCGCGCTGCGCGAGAAGCCGCGCGAGAGCTACGTGCTGTCGACCAAGATCGGCCGCATCCTGCATCCGCGGAAACCCGGCGAGGTGCCACCACCGGAGTTCCGCGAGAACGGCCTACCCGGCTTCCTGCCGAAATTCGACTACAGCTATGACGGCGTGATGCGCTCGCTCGAGCACTCGCACCTCAGGCTCGGCATCGCGCGCATCGACGTGGCGCTGGTGCATGACGTCGATTTCTGGACGACGCAGGATCGCGACGTGCTGGAGCAACGCTTCAAGCAGGTGATGGATGGCGGCTTCCGCGCGCTCGACGAGCTGCGTCGTGCCGGCATCGTCGGCGCCATCGGCGTGGGCCTGAATGAGGCCGACATGTGCCTGCGATTCCTCAAGGCCGGCGATTTCGACTGCGCGCTGCTGGCTGGTCGCTACACCCTGCTGGAGCAAGGCGCGCTGGCCGAGTTCATGCCGGAGTGTGTGAAGCGCAAGGCCTCGGTGATCCTCGGCGGGCCGCTCAATTCGGGCATCCTGGCCGGCGGCGACACCTACAACTACGTCGCGGCACCACCGGCGATGATGGAGCGCGCGCGCAAGATCAAGGCGGTGTGCGATCGTCACAACGTGCCGCTGACGGCCGCCGCGCTGCAATTCCCGCTGGCGCACGAGGCGGTGTGCTCGGTGATCCCCGGGGCGCTGAGCGCCGCGGAAGTCACGGACAACGTCGCCCACATGCGCCGGCGCATCCCCGTCGATCTGTGGGCCGAGCTGGTGCGCGAAGGCCTGCTCGATCCCGCCGCGCCCGTGCCGACGCAGTGATGTACACTCCGTCGTCCTGAGCACAGCGAAGGACCTCGCGGCATCGCGGTCACGCCAACGCGTTGTGACCATTCGCGCCACCGCAAGGTCCTTCGCTGCGCTCAGGACGACGGTTGATCGTGAAGGAGTAAGCCCATGCCCCGCATGACCGGCGGCGACGCCATCGTCGATTCCCTGCTCAAGCACGGCGTCGAGACCATCTACGGCCTGCCCGGCGTGCAGATGTACGGGCTGTTCGACGCCTTCGCGCGCAACGCCAACCGCATGACGGTGATCAACGCGCGCCACGAGCAGACCACCGCCTATATGGCGCTGGGCTCGGCGCTCTCCACCGGCAAGCCCTCGGCCTTCACCGTGGTGCCCGGCCCCGGCGTGATGAACACCATGGGCGCGCTGACCACGGCCTGGGGCGTGAACGCGCCGGTCATGTGCATCACCGGCCAGGTGCCCAGCGCCATGATCGGCCGCGGCCGCGGTCAATTGCACGAGATGCCGGATCAGCTGGCCACCCTCAAGACACTGCTGAAGTTCGCCGAGCGCATCGAGCATCCGACCGAAGCGCCGCAGGTCATGGCGCGCGCCTTCCAGGCCATGCTCTCGGGCCGGCCAGGGCCAGTGGCGGTCGAGATGCCCTGGGACATGTTCGCGGCCAGCGCCGACGTCACGCCAATCGATCCGCTGGGCAAGCGCGCCGACCCCGTGCCCGATCCCGAGAAGATCGCCGCGCTGGCCAAGCTGATCGGCGAGGCCAAGGCGCCGATGATCTGGGTCGGCGGCGGCGCGGTCGACGCCGGCAAGGAGGTGCTGGAGCTGGCCGAGAAGATCGGCGCGGCCGTCGTGTCTTTCCGCACCGGCAAGGGCGTCGTCGATTCGCGCCACGCGCTGTCGCTCAACACCGTCGAGGGCTTCCATCTCTGGGACAAGACCGACCTGCTGATCGGCATTGGCACGCGACTCGACGTGCCGCTGTCGCGCTGGGCGCCCTCGCCCGCCGGCCTGAAGGTGGCGCGCATCGACATCGACCCGACCGAGCATCGCAAGCTCGCCGTGGGCGTCGCCATCGTCGCCGATGCCGCCGAGGGCACCCGCGCGCTGATCGACGCGGTATCGAAGAAGGCCGACACCAAAGCCTGGCGCGATGAGATCGCCGCCGCCAAGGAAGCCGGTCGCGCGCAGATCCGCAAGGCGCAGCCGCAATTCGGCATGGTCGAGGTGATCCGCGAGGCGCTGGGCGAGGACGGCATCATCGTCGACGAGGTCACGCAGGTCGCCTACATCGTCTGGTACGGCTATCCGGTCTACAGCCCGCGCACGCTGATCTCCTCGGGCTTCTCCGGCACCTTGGGCTACGGCTTCCCGACCGCGTTGGGTGTGAAGGCGGCGAACCCCGACCGGCCGGTGGTCTCAGTCACCGGCGACGGCGGCTTCCTGTTCGGCGGCTCCGATCTCGCCACGGCCGTGCAGTTCGGCATCAACCTGGTCACTGTCGTCGTCAACAATTCCAGCTACGGCAACGTGCTGCGCGACCAGCAACGCCTCTTCGACGGCCGCCACTCCGGCTCGGTGCTGACCAACCCCGACTTCCAGGGCTACGCCAAGGCCTTCGGCGTGCCGTCATGGCAGGTCAAGGACGCGGCCGGCCTGAAAGGCGCGCTCAAGGAAGCGCTGGCGGCCAACGCGCCGGCGATCGTCGAGGTCGTGTCCGACATCAAGGCCGACTACCCGCCGTATGAGTTCCACGCACCGCGGACGAAGGTCACGCCGCGCTGACGGAGCGATGCGTCGTCTGCGGCGCCGCGAGCCTTGAACAGGTCGCGCCGCTCACCAGCAAACGCGCCCGGCAGTCATATCCCGAGCGAGGTGCCGGCGCCCCGCAGCAGGACTGGTGTCTCGAGTGCGGCGGCACCGGCCGGATCCCCGTGGCGCCGCGCAGCTCCGTCGACAACTTCGAGGTCCTCGAGTACCACCACCCCACTACGAGACGCCAATCGCCCGAGTCGGCGCCGAGTGATCTGGCTTTTGGATCACCATGCCAATCGACGTCGTAACGTAACCATGCAACTCAAGTCGTAGATGGTCGTATGGAGAATAGGGTGGGACGTCGACATGCTTGTCCAGGGGATCGCCCGCAACCGCCAAGGTAAGGGCCGTGCGGTAACCCTTGCGCGTCATGCGTTCGAGAAAGCCCACGATGTCGCGGCGACGGTAGAGGACCGTATCACCTCGACTCACTGTCTTGTGGTCCGACGAACAGTTGAACTCGGTTGTGTGAACGGCGACGCCACCGGGTTTCAGGGTGCCCAGCGATGCTTCGATAAAGCGAAGACCCTTCTTGAGCGAACCGAGGTGTTCCAAAGCACAAGATGACCAAGTGAAGTCGAAGCCTCTCAGTCGTTGGGGCACAGCATTCATGTCGATCGGCTCGAAGCTCACAAGGCGGCGGAAGCTTTCTTCGTCGCAAATCTGGCGTGCGTTTAACTCCTCCAAGGCTGCCAAGTGCTGGTTCGTCGCCACCCACCCCTTGAGCTTCGCCTGTTCCAGCTCGAGATCAGTCGCGTGAACAGCGACCCCGCACGATGCCATGAGCGCGGGCAAGGGCTCGGTGCCGACGCCGAATCCGAGTCCCCTGCGGCCTGGTTGCAACATCTGATGTTCAGACAGCACCTGCAGAATGTAGGCAAACTCCCACAGCTTGCGATGCCTGCGCGGGGGCTCCTTCATGCGCGACAACCAGTGCTGGTAAATCGCTGACTCGATCTGCGCGTGCGTGCAGAGTTGCGAGATCGGAGCGTCGAGTTGCGGCAGATCGTTGCGCAGATCAAGTCTTGGCCGCGAGAACAGACGCGCAAGTGATTCCACGATGGCCACCATGCCGCGCTCCTTGACCATCATGTGATCGGCGAAGATTTCCTTGTACCAATTGGACTTATTGGGTTCGGTGCCCGGTGGCAAGCGTCACCAAGCTGGCCGATGCAAGAAGCAGCTGAGGCGGGGTGGCGCAGGCCTCCGACCATCGCGACGCCGGCGAGGTCCCCTGACACGCAAGAAGCGCCGGCCACCCTGTAAAGGGTAACGAGCGCCTTCAGAGTTGAATATGGGTCGACTGCGACTCCATTCGTTCACATCGCCATGTCGGACACGGCCGCAGACGTCAGGGCTTCAATGGCGAGCAGAGCTGGGTCGGGGCGTTCAAGGCGCCGTGGGAGTGGCGGTCAGCGAAGAGGGGTGGATTGTGAAATCCATTGATGCCGCAGACGATTGCCGCCAGGCGCGGCGAGAGAGTTACAGAAAGGGTGCTCTCAGTGGCACAGTACCTTCCACGCCGCGTTGTGCTGGCGCACCTGTGTCACCGTCTCAGTCGAGTCGGTGGTCGGCGAGTAGGTGATCGGCGCGAAGGCCGTGCACGCGGTGTCCACCGCACGCCAGCAGCCGCTTAACGGCAGGATCAGGCTAACGGCGATCACGATTGAACGGATCATTGTCCATCGCTCCATGGTCGTTAGGCTTCACCTTGGCCCGCGCGCGCGCCGCCGCCGCCGTGCGCTCTAGCGCCAGCGTGGCCGCGGCTGCCGCCGCCGCCGCCTCGCCCTGGCCGTAGATCCACAGCAGCGCCACACCGATCGCCAGCGACACCGCGCCGCCGACCAGCAGCCATTGGCCCAGGCGCGTGCCGAGGAAGGCCATGATCATGCCGGCACTCGGCGATCCTGGATCACGCGCCACATGGCGTAGCCCGCGCCGACCACCGTCAGGCCGATGGCGAGCCACATTACCGCGCCGCCGATCGAGGCATAGCCGACGATCTTGGCCGCCGCCGCCGACAGCGCCTCGGTGATCGCACCGTCGGCAGTCTTGTCGGCCAGGGTCGCGGCGCCCCCGGCCGCCGCCGTCGCCGCCGCCTTCAGGGTGCGCGACCTGCCGGCCGGCTTCGGCGCAGGCGCGACCGGTTCAGGTTTGGCCGCGCCGCCGAGGACGACATGTTGCGGGATCGGCGGCATGGCGTCAGCCCACGGCTTCCACCACTCGCCGCCTGGCAGCATCCAGTCGGCGCGGTTGTTCCAGCCCTGGCGATAGATCTCCCATTGCGGGTTACGGCTGATGATCAGGGCGTAGAAGCCACGGCGCATCTTGTTGACCGCGCGCGTCGCCGCCTCCCAGCCGACATCGCGCACCCAGTTGCCGTACTTCGCCACCGTCTCGGGGCCGACACGGCCATCGGCCGTCGCGCCGCTCAGCCGCTGGGCGAACAGCACCGCCTGGCGCGGGCCGCTGCCCCAGCCGACATCGACCAGCGCCGCCGTCGCCGGCCCCCACGGCAGCAGGTCGAGGCCCGTGCCCTGGTAAAAGCGCGTCGCTCCGATCTCGGCCGCCTCCTCGAGCGTCACCGAGCGCATGTCGACTTCGGTGATCGTCACCGCCGGCACGCCGCGATGCGCCGCCAGCACCGCCGGCGTGACGCCGCGCATGGTGCCAACCAGCCGGCCGTTGACGTAGTTGCCGGCATCCTCGGGCTGGGCCTGGAACAGACCCTCCCAGCGTACGATGGCACGGATGATTTCTTCTTTGGGGGTTGGCATGTCGACTCCTTCCATCCGCAGTCACTTCAGCAGCCCCGTCGACTTCGCGCCGACGAAAGCAACGAATCCAGTGATCAAGCTTGTCAGCGAGCTGAGCGCCATGATCGCGGCAGCCCCACCCTTCTGCCGCTCCATGTGCCCCACGAGCTTCGTCAGCACCGCGTCTTGCTTGTCCAAGCGCTTGTTGAGGTCGACTTTGAAGCCGTCGAGCTTCTCACCAAGTCCTTCGATCTTGGCTTCTGACCTGGCCAGCCGATCGCGCTCCTCGGGGGTCACGCCATCACCTCGCCGCCGATGCCGGACTGCACGTAAGTTGGCGCGCCGGCGTCACCGCTAAACGTGGACGTGCCGCCGCTCGAGCTTTCGAGCCACGCTAGGAAATGACGACCGAGGCCGGGATGCCCGACCCAATGCGCCTGTGTCGGCATGGCGTGAAGGACGGTGGCGGACCCGCCGCCGTTCATCAGGCAGCCGGTTGCCGGCGTCGTCGTGCTGTCCAGGCCGATGTGCACGAATCCGGCCTGGTTGACGGTGTCGTTCGCAAACCGCGAGAGAACGGTGCAGATCACCGAATCCTCGTCGAGGCCGCGCACCATGTCGAGCTGATTAACGGCGTTGGCGCGCGCCTGCCGGATCGTTGCCGACGCGTAGGACCAGGCATCTGTAGAGTCGACAACGCGCATCGGGCGCGGCACACGATTGAACATGTTCCAGACGAAGCGCTTGGCGGCGCTGTCCTCGGTCTGCCCGTTGGCCGCGCACCGGATCGTGCCGAGGTACAACGCGGCGCCGGCCGACAGGGACACGGTGCCGCCGTTGTTGGAAACGCGCCCCGTCATCGCGGTGGTATTGACGTAGTACCCGTATGTCGCATCGCGCGAGATCGCATCCGCGCGCGTCGTGTCGTTGGTCCATGCCGGACCGGTGACGACACGCGGCGCGCCCGCGTTGTAGTCGAGGAAGAAGTCGTAGTTCTTGCCCGACAAGTGGTTCGTCGCGTCGAGGATGAACGACTTCTCCGTCACCGCCGCGTTGATCCACGCCGCGCCGTTGTGGATCGGCGTGAGATTGTGCTCGTGTGGCGTCCAGTAGATCGTGCCCGCCGCCGTCGCGTCGGCGATGGTGACCGCGACCGCCGAAGTCAGCGACAGACGGTGGCCGGGCTTGACGAACGACCTGAGGCTGGCGAGCGGCGTCGCCGGCTGGGCGAATGACACCGCGCCCGAGAAGGTCTGTGTCCCGGAGAACGTGTTGTTGTCGCCCAAGCCCGGAACGGCGAAGGCGACGCGCCCCGCCGACAGCGACGCGGCGCTGACCACCGGCGCCATGGCGACCGACACCGCGGTGCCGCTGGCGACACCGGTGTAGAGGCTGAGATTGCCGCTGTTGTCGAAACCGACATAGGTATTGGCGCGGTTGGCGTCGCTCGCCTCCAGCTCGCCGATCGCCGACTGCGAGGGTGACAGCTTGAAGGCGCGCGCGAGCTGCTCCTTGAGCTGCTGCACCTGCATCACCATCAGGTCGAAGCCGCGCTCCAGCACCTCCGGGAAGAAGCCGCCCTGGTTCTTGATGTCGATCGTCTGCGTGTAGGGCACGCTGCGCAGCAGCGTGAGCTTGGTGCCGCTGGCGATCGCCGGGCTGTAGCTCACCGTGCCGCCCGGACTGGCGTCCTGATCGGCGTTCAGGGTCACGACGTATTGGCCGGGATCCAGCGTGGTCTCGTCGCCGGCCGCGTCCGTGTAGGTGACGACGAGGTGTCCGGGATCGAAGACCTTGAAGGAAAAGGGCCACGACGTCGTTACGCCGTTGCCGTTGCCGATGATCTTGTTGGTGCTGCTCGAGACGGTCATGGGTCACTCCGTCCCGACAAAATACGCGCGGCGCCGTCCAGACGCGATTTCCGCGGCTACGGCGGCGCAATCGGAGGAGGAAAGCGTTGCGACACAGGCGTTTCTATTTGCCGCTACGGCGGTTCTGTCACGCTTGATCCGACGCGTGGCCTGTCACACGCCTGGGGATGGCGCGGCCGCGTGAGTATCTGGGACGCGGCCCGCAACGGTGGCGTCAGGCGGGCTTCGCCAGCTTGTAGACCTCGTCACGCACCACGCGGATCACGTGGTCCTGCTCCTCCTCGGTCAGGCCGGGGAACATCGGCAGCGTGACGGTCTGCTCGCCCCAGGTCTCGGCGACCGGGCATTGCGCGGCCGCGGCCGGGTAGCGCTTGCGGTAGTACGACGTGTGCGTGACGCTGCGGAAGTTGACGGTGACGTTGATGCCGTTCGCGTTCAGCGCGGCGATCGCCTGGTCGCGCGCGCCGTTGGGCACACCGATGGTGAAGATGTGCTCGGCGCTCTTGGTCGATTGCAGCTGGCCGACCAGGCGCAGCGGGCCATCGGCGAAGGCGGCGCGATAGCGCGCGCACAGACGCTGCCGTTCGGGCAGGCGCGCGTCGATAGTCTCGATTTGCTGCGGCAGCAGGGCGGCCAGCACGTCGGGCAGATTCGCCTTGGTGCCCAGCCGGTTCATGTCCCAGTGATTGTAGCGGCCGGCCGAGAAGCGATCGACGGCGATCGCCGACATGCCGTGCAGCCGCGCCTCGAGGATGCGCCCAAAGAACGCCTCATCGCGCGCGATGATCGCACCGCCCTCGCCGCAGGTGACGTTCTTGGTGGCGTAGAAGGAGAAGATCGCGACATCGCCGAAACGGCCGGGCTTGTGGCCCTGGAACTCGCCCTCGAAGCAATGCGCGGCGTCCTCGATGAACAGGATCGGGCCGGAGCGTTGGGGATGCGTGTCGACGACCGCGCGCATCGCCTCGATGTCGCAGAGCTGGCCGTAGATGTGCACCGGCATCACGGCGCGGGTGCGCGGCGTAACCAGCTTCGCTACCGCCTCCGGCTGCATCAGCAGAGTGCGCGGATCGACATCGGCGAAGACCACGGTGCCGCCGGCCAGCTCGACGACGTTGGCCGAGGCGATGAAGGTCATCGCCGGCACGATCACCTCGTCGCCCGGCTTCAGCTCCATCGCCAGCAGTACCGCCAGCGCGCCGTTGGTCCAGCTGTTGACCAGGCAGGCGTGCGGCACATCGAAATAGGCGCGCAACTGCTGCTCGACCCCGCGCGCCACCTGGCCGGTGGTGAGGAACGGCGTCGCCAGCACGGCGGCGATGCGCTGGGCGTCTTCGGGCTTCAGCGGATGCCGATAGAAATCGACCTTCATGGCAATCCCCTCGTTCCCACTGTCACCCCGAGCGTAGCGGGGGGTCTTTGCGGCCGCAGGAAAGCCCCCTCGCTACGCTCGGGGTGACAGTGGCGCTGTAACACTACGCGAACCGGGTGAAATCGAGGTTGCGCACGATCGGCTCGAGCTCCTCGAAGAAATCGCGGCGCGGCTTCCAGCCCAGCTTGCGCACCGCCGCGTCATCAAGGCTGTAGCGGGTGTCCTGACCGGAGCGGTCCTCGACGGCGACCCAGGCCTTCTCCTCCGGCACGCCGAGGATCTTGGCGATACCGCGCAGCACCTCGATGTTGCGCAGCTCGGTCCCGCTGCCGACATTGTAGATCCGGTTGCGCTCACCCGACTCGATGATGGTCATCAGCGCGTCGACCGTGTCCTCGGTGTGCAGCCAGGAGCGGACATAGCTGCCGTCGCCATGCATGATCGCCGGCAGGCCGCGGCGCATGCGCCACGAGCTCTTGGGAATCAGCTTCTCGGGATATTGATGCGGGCCGTAATTGTTGGTCGGCCGCACGATGTTCCAGGCGATGCCGTAGGTCCGCCCCCAACTCTTCACCAGCATATCCGCCGCCGCCTTCGTCGCCGAATAGGGATTGGACGGCGTCAGCCTGTCGTCCTCGCTATGCGATCCCTGGGCGATGTCGCCATAGACCTCGTCGGTGCTGATCTGGATGAAGCGCGGCCGTTCCGGCGCCTGCTTGGCGCGGGTCAGCTCCAGAAGGTTCTCGACGCCCAGGAAGTTGGTGCGCGAGAAATTGCGGGCGTTGGCGATGGAGTTGTCGACATGGCTCTCGGCCGCGAAATTCACCAGCACGTCGCATTCCGGCAGGAACTCCAGCGAGCGGATATCGGCCTCGTGGAAACGGTAGTTCGGATAGGCCGCGAACTCCTCCATCGCGGCGCGGTCGGCGGCGTAGCTGATCTTGTCGACGTTGCGGACGTAGCGCTTTTCCTGCAGGCACCTGCGCACGAAATGCTTACCGATGAAACCGAGTCCGCCGGTGACCAGGATTAACTCGGTTTTCGGCATTCCCCCTCGCAACCGCCAGTGATCGGGCGCCGAGCGCCCGCCGCAGGTTTTACGAGGCGATACCGCCCCGATCAAGGTCGGTGAACGACGCTGTCGCGACCGGTCGGCGACTTCAGATGCGTGCGCGACGCCAGGCCACGGCGCATCAGGACGTCCAGCATCCTGGCCAGGCCGCTTCCGAATGACGCGGCGATAGGCTGCGTCGACACAGCAACAACGACGACTTTTGCGCAGTCCTCGCTTGGTTCGCTGCCGCGGTGCCGGCGGACGCCGAGGCTGTGCCGGAGTTCACCATTGATGGGCGGGCTTATCCCCGTGGCGACATGTTGGAGCGACAGCGCCTGACGCGTACAAAAGGGTCGGCCGATGCCGCGACCGCGATTTTCGATTGCCATATGGCGGCGGTCGGTCTGAATACGCGCTGGATCATGGGAGAAGCCGGG
>CAYTFW010000125.1:0-19453 GCA_964437145.1 uncultured Rhizobiaceae bacterium | reverse complement strand
GGGCTGGGCGGCGGGCGGCGGCGCGGGCGGCGTGGCGCCGGCGCCCGGCACCATGCCCGCCATGAACGGGTTCATCAGCTTCATCGCCTGCTGGAACATCTGGATGTTCTGGCGGGCGGCGTCCTCCAGCCCGCCGAACGGCTTGAAGCCGAAGGCGTTCTGCATCGCCTGGCGCATCTGCTCCTGGTTGCGCGCGAAGGCCTGCATCGACATGTCGAGATACTGCGGTACCAGCCCCTGCAGATTGTCGCCGTAGAAGGCGATCAGCTGGCGCAGGAAGGAGATCGGCAACAGGTTCTGGCCGCTCTTGCCCTCCTCCTCGAAGATGATCTGGGTCAGCACCGAGCGGGTGATGTCCTCGCCGGTCTTGGCGTCATAGACCACGAACTCGGTCTTCTCCTTCACCATCTGTGCGAGATGGTCGAGGGTGACGTACATCGAGGTCGAGGTGTTGTAGAGCCGGCGGTTGGCGTATTTCTTGATGACCACCGGCGCGGGTTTCGCGCCGGCGCTGGATTCGGGCTGCGTCGCCATATCACCTGTCTCCGCCGATGCCGCACCGCACAATGGTTCAACCTAAACCCCGGCGCCGCTTGCGGCAAGTCACAGGTGCGCCGCGGCGTGTGCGGCTGCTAGCGTCCCCGCGCCCCGCTTGCGGGGAGAGGAAGGACGAGGCCTTCGCCGGCACGGAAGCGGGTGCGTGTCGGGCTTGCGGTGTCGCGGTATCGCGGGTCCGGCTGGAGCGGCATCAGGTATCGCGTCGCGCCCAGAACGACCGGGCCTCCTCGGGCAGGGCACCCAGGGCCCGCGCGAACGCCTCGGCATCGACGAACGACCACAGGACCGTGGCCACGTCCTCGATCGCGGTGTCGGGCGAGAAGTCGTGGTCGACGCGGAATTCCTGGACCTCGCGGTTCAGGCGCGCGGGCGTGTCGAACGGCCGTCGCGGCTCGTCGGGATTCCAGCGCGCCACGAAGATCGCCCGCAGCACCGGCGGCAAGGCATCGGCGAAGATGACGGCGTCGCGAAGGCTCAGCCGGCGGCGGAAGACGCGCAGCACGGACTCGACCGTCTGATAGGTCTGATGGCGCGTGACATGATCAAGGCGCTCTCGCAACGCCTCGATGAACGCGTCGAAGTCGCGCGAGGCGTAGGCGTATTCCATGGGCATCGGCATGTCATCGACTCGCGTCCTGCGCCCGCTTGGCCAGCCGCGCCTCGATATGGCGGCGACTCTCCGCGAGCACGGTGGAGGGCGCCACGCCCGACGCCGCGCAGAGCCGCGCCCAGTAGTAGATGACGTCGCCCAGCTCGTAGGCCAGCCGCTCGCGATCGAGCGTGCCGTCGCGCAGGCGTCGCTTGACCATCTCACCGACCTCACCGGCGTCGCCGATCAGCGAGAAGGCGAGGATCGCCAGGTGGGTGTCGGGTGACTCCGGCGATGTCTCCTCGCCGCCCGCCCTACGCGCCCATTCGCCGTAGTCGTCGATGTCCATCGCCGCCTCCCTCGTGACTCGGGCGCTATCGCGCAATGTCCCCTCTCCCCGCAAGCGGGGAGAGCGAGGAAGACGCGCCTCGGTCGAGCGGTCAATCAGACGTAGCTGTCATCCCGAGCGCAGCGAGGGATCCAGGGAAGCCACCTGGATCCCTCGCTGCGCTCGGGATGACAGGGCGCGGCGCCGATTTCGGGCTCGTCGCTCTAGCGCTGGCGGAAGGATTGGTTGAAGGCCTGGACCAGCGGTCCGACGAGGTAATCGAAGGCGGTGCGTTCCTCGGTGGGAATGTTCACCTGCGCCGGCATGCCGGGATAGAGCTGGATCTGCGGCAACGCCGCCAGCTGCGCCTGGTCGACGCGCAGCGACGCCGCGTAGTAGGGCTGGCCGGTCTTCTGATCGACCAGCCGGTCGGCCGAGATCCGCGTGACGTCGGCGTTGACCATGGGCGTGATGCGCTGCTTGTAGGCGGTCAGGTGCACCTCGGCGCGCATGTTGGGCCGCACCTCGGCGATGTCCTCGACGGCGATCTGCGCCTCGATCACCAGGGCGTCCTCGGCCGGCACGATGTCGAGGATCTTCTCGCCGCGGCCGATGACGCCGCCGACCGAGAAGACGTTGAGCGCGACCACGCGCCCGGCATAGGGCGAGCGGATCTCCATGCGGTTCAGCACCGCCCTGGCGCTGCCGAGCTTGGGCAGCACCTCCAGCAGCTTGGCCTGGGTGTCGCGCAGCTCGCGTGTCACCTCGGTCATGCGCTCGTTCTCGAGCTGGGCGATCTGCTGGTTGTGCTCGGCGATCGCCTGGCGCGCCCTGGCGATCGCCGCCTCGGTCTCGGCCTGCTGGCCCTCGAGCTGGGTGCCGGAGCGCTCGAGCTGCAGGTAGCGCGGCCGGGCGATCAGCTTCTTCTCGATCAGCGGCTTGATGTCCGCCATCTCGGCCTTCACCGAGGCGATCTGCGATCGCAGCGATTTCAGCGCGCCCTCGCCGCCGACGATCTGGTGCTCGAGCTGGGCGATCCTCTCGCGCACCACCTGACGCGCGCTCTCCAGCGCGGCGCGGCGGGTTGCGAATTGCTCGACCTGGCCGCCCCAGATCACCGGGAAATCCTGATTGTCGGCGTGATCCGCGAGGTCGGCCGGCAGGGTCATCGCGTCGGCGCGCCTGAACTCGGCCTTCAGCCGCTCCTCGGTGGCGCGCAGCACCAGGAAGTGCTGCGATAGCACCTTGACCTCGGCCCGCAGCTGGGTGTCGTCGAGCACGACGACGATGTCGTCGACGGCGACGACATCGCCTTCCTTGACGCGCACTTCCTTGACGATGCCGCCGTCGAGGTGCTGCAGGCTCCGCCGGTTGCCCTCGACCTTGACCACGCCGGCGGCGACGACGGCGCCGTTCAGCGGCGCGGTGAGCGACCAGTAGCCCAGCCCGCCGAAGAACAGCAGCGCGATCGCCCAGCCCACGGCGGCGATGCCGAGGATCGACTCGCTCGGCGGCTTTTCATCCAGCGGGTCGGGCTTGCGGCGCAGCGGCCGGTTCTTCGACCCGAGGAAATCCACCGCCGTCAGAGTCGGCTGGCGCGGCGCGGGCACAGGGGAGGCGGCGGCGTTGGTCATACGCGGCCCTCCGCCGCCACCAGCTCGACGCTGGGCACCGCCGGCTTGGCCTCCGTCTTGGCGTTGGGCGCGGCGCTGACCTGGACCGGTCGCGTCACGCGCTTGAGCACCTCGTCGCGCGGCCCGTAGGCGACCTGGGTGCCGTCCTTCAGCACCAGCACCTTGTCGACCACGTTCAGCGCCGCCGGCCGGTGCGAGATCATGACCACGCTGGTGCCCCACATCTTGAGGTGCTTGATGCACGCCGCCAGGGCGGCCTCGCCGTCGTTGTCGAGGTTGGAATTGGGCTCGTCGAGCACCACCAGGCACGGGCTGCCATAGATCGCGCGCGCCAGGCCGATGCGCTGGCGCAGGCCGCCGGGCAGCGCCGATCCGCCTTCGCCGACCTGGGTGTCGTAGCCTTCTGGCAACGCCAGGATCGCCTCGTGCACGCCCGCCAGCTGCGCCGCGTCGACGACGGCCGAATCCTCGCCGTCGCGGAAGCGGCTGATGTTGTTGGCGACGGTGTCGGCGAACAGCTCGACGTCCTGCGGCAGGTAGCCGAGATAGGGTCCGAGCTCCTCGCGTGACCACTTGGCGATCTCGGCGCCGTCCAACCGCACCGCGCCGCTGAACGGCGAGGCCAGGCCGACCAGCAGCCGCGCCAGGGTCGTCTTGCCCGAGCCCGACGCGCCGATGACGCCGAGCGCCTCGCCGGGCTGGATGGCGAAGTCGAGGCCCCTGAGGATGATCCGGTTGGTGCCGCGCACGCCGAAGGTCAACGCCTGGACCTCGACCCGGCCCGCCGGCCGCGGCAGGCTGAGCTTGTCCTGCTCCACCGGGTTGGCGGCCAGCAGGCTCTTCAGGCGATCGAAGGCGCCGCGCACCGAGGCCATGGTGTGCCACGCGCCGACGATCGCCTCGACCGGCTGCAGGGCGCGGGCCAGCAGCAGCGAACCGGCGAACATCGCGCCCAGGGTGGCGGAGCGCTCGATGACCAGCCACGCGCCCAGGCCGACGATCAGCGACTGCATGGCCAGGCGCAGGAACTTGGTGAAGCTGGCGGTGGCGGCCATGCGGTTGGCCACCGAGTCCTGGCGCGCCAGCATGCGGTTGCGCTCGCGGCCCCAGCGCGCCTGCAGATGGCGCATCATGCCCATGGCCTGCACGACCTCGGCGTTGCGCAGGCTCGACTCGGTGAGACGGTAGCTCCTGTTGGCGGCCTCCGTCGATTCGGCCAGCGGCTTGCGCGCGAGATACTCGCCGATCACCGCCGTCAGCAGCAGCACCACCATGCAGCCCAGGGCGAAGGCGCCCATCCAGGGATGCAGCATGAAGATCACGAACAGATAGATCGGCGCCCACGGCATGTCGAACAGCGCGTTGATGGCCGGTCCCGACACGAACAGGCGCACCGTGTCGAAGTCGCGCAACGGCTGGCTGCCGCCGGTGTCGCCGCGACCGGCGCCGGCGAAGGTGGCGGCGATCACGCGGCCGCCCAGCACCCGGTCGAGACGCACGCCGGCGCGTGCCAGGAGCCGCGCGCGCACCCAGTCGAGGCCGGCCATGGCGACGAACGCCACCAGCAGGACGATGGTCAGCATCAGCAGCGTCGTCCCGCTCGAGCTGGCGATCACCCGGTCGTAGACCTGCAGCATGTAGAGCGACGGGGCGAGAAAGAGCAGGTTGATGCCCAGGCTGAAGACGCCGGCGGTCAGGAAGTGACGGCGGCAAAGCTTCAGCGCGCGGGCCAGCTCGTCGGTTTTCCTCGACTTGTTGTTCATTCACCCCGCCGGCCAAAGAACTTAAGAAATCCGCGCCTAGTATCTGAAATACCGAGAAAAAATATAACATACCATCGCGGCACGATCCAGATCGTCGGGTGGCTTTCCCGGAGCGCGGCGGAGGGCGCCGTTTGACCATCCCGCCAGCCTTGCCGCCCGCCTTGGAAAGGTCCCCTATCCGCAGGCGGGGAGAGGGAGGAAGGCGCCAGCGGGCAAGGTAGGAAAGGTGCTGAAAGCAGCGATATACTCCCTGCCATGGCGGACGAACCGACCTTCGACGCGCTGGCCAGGCGCTATCTCGATCTCTGGCAGGGCCAGCTCTCGGCGATGTCGGGCGACCGGCAGCTGACCGAGACCCTGGCGCGGCTGCTGGCCACGGCCAATGCCGGGGTGGCGTCCGCTTTCGACACCGCGCGGAGGGCGAATGAGCGAGCCCCATCAAGTGCGCGCGCCCCGGATGGGTCCGCGGCCGCTGCCGCTGCATCTGCTGACGGCGCTGCAGAGCTGGAGCGGCTCAGAGCTCGGCTTGACGCTCTGGAACAACGCGTCACCGAGCTCGAGCGGCGGCCCATCGCCAAGCCCCGCGTCCGCAAGCCCAAGCCCGCCGCCGACTGACGCCCAGGCGCGCGCGGCGGCGTTCAAGTCCGTCTTCGCGCCGCTGCTGGCCGAGATCGACGCGGCGCGCGCGCTGGCCGGCGTCGCGGGCGTTGGCCCTATCGACGATCCCTTCCGCCAGGCCTTGCGCCGCGAGGTGGCGCGCCGCCTCGATCGGCTGGCGGCGGGCGTGCAGGCCTATCGCGATCATCCCTCCGGCCGCGCGCTCGACGATCCGCCCGTGGTGTGGCGCGAAGGTGCCACGGTGCTGCGCGATGTCGGCGCGGCCCAGGGTGTGCACTGCGCGCCCGACGCGACGCCGGTGCTGGTGGTGCCCTCGCTGGTCAATCGCTGGCAGGTGCTCGACCTCGCGCCTGGCCGCAGCTTCGTACGCGCGCTGGCGGCCGAGGGTTTGCGCGCCTATGTCGTCGACTGGGGCACGCCGGGCGACGACGAGCGCGATCTCGACACCGCGGGCTGCGTCGAGCGGCTGGGTCGTGCGCTCGCTTGGCTGAAGGCGCGCGCCGGCGACAAACCGTTGCCGGTGATCGGCTACTGCATGGGCGGCACCCTGGTCGTCGGACTCGCGGCGCATCGTCCGCGCGATGTCTCGGCCGTGGTGGCGCTGGCGGCGCCGTGGGACTTCCACGCCGATCGCGCCGGGCAAGGGCTGCTCACGACCACCGGGCCGTGGCTCGCCGAGCTGGCGATGCGTGTGGGCGAGCTGCCGACCGACGCGATCCAGATGCTGTTCTGGTCGCTCGATCCCTGGCTGGTGGTGAACAAGTTCCGGCGTTTTGCCGACATGGACATGAATTCCGACGCGGCGCGCGATTTCGTGCTGCTGGAGGACTGGCTCAACGACGGCGCAGCCCTGCCGGCTTTGGTGGCGCGCGACTGCCTGCTCGGCTGGTACGGCGAGAACCAGCCTGGCGGCGGCAAGTGGAAGATCGCGCGCAAGCTCGTGCGGCCGCGTGAGATCACCGCGCCGTCGCTGGTCGTGATCCCGGCCAACGACCGCATCGTGCCGCCGGCCTCGGCCGCCGCGCTCGCCGGGCCACAGGGCCTGGCCAACGCCACGCGGCTCGATCTGCCGCTGGGCCATATCGGCATGATGGTCGGCTCGCGCGCCATCGAACGCTGCTGGCGGCCGGTGATCGACTGGCTGAAGGCCAACGCGTGACAACGGGCACCGCGTGTGTCTTCCCTTCTCCCCGCGCAGGCGGGGAGAAGGTGCCGAGCGTCAGCGAGGCGGATGAGGGGCTTCCTCGTTCAACGACACGCATGGTTGCTGTTGAGATTCCGCGAAGCCCCTCATCCGCCCTTCGGGCACCTTCTCCCCGCCTGCGCGGGGAGAAGGAAAACACATCCAGGCCATGATCCCGCGTCGGCCGGACTGGCGGCTGGTGGCGCTGTGGGCGGCTGCGCTGGGGCTGTCGCTCGTCGCCCGCACCTGGACCTTGATCAGCGACGCCGAGCGCGCGCGCTTCGCGATGAGCTGGGGCGAGGCGTTGACGCTCGAGGCCACCAGCCACGCCGTGATCTTCGCGCTGTTGCCGGCGATCTACTGGGCGCATCGGCGTTGGCCGCTGATGGCGGGCTGGCGCAACCTCGCGGTGCACGCGCTGGGCAGCGTGGTGTTCTGCGTCGCGCATGTCGTGGCGATGATCGCGCTCAGGCTGGCGCTCTATCCGCTGATCGTCGGCCGCGCCTATCAGTATCGCGGCCTCGTCGATCAGCTGCTCTACGAGTACGGCAAGGACGTCGTGACCTACGCCATCCTCAGCGCCGGCACGATCGCCTTCGCCCAGTTCCTGGTGCGGCGCGAGGAGGAGAAACCGCCCGAGCCGCCGCCACCGCCGCCCGTGGAGCCGCTCGAACGCTTCGCCGTGCGCAAGAAGGGCAAGGAGATCCTGCTCGAGGCCGGCGACATCGCCTGGATCGAGGCGGCCGGCAACTACGCCGTGCTGCATGTCGGCGGTCAGACCTACGAGGTGCGGTCTTCGCTGACCAAGCTCGAAGGCGAGCTCGACCCGCGCCGCTTCGTGCGCGTGCACAAGAGCTACATGGTCAACATCGCACGCGTGCGCGAGGTCGAGCCGTGGATGAGCGGCGACTGGCGCATCCGGATGGACGACGGCGCGGAGGTGAGTCTCAGCCGGCGGTATCGCGATCGGTTCGAGGCGGTGGCGCCGGTGAAGGCGTAGGTGATGGAAGGATGAGGAGGCGCCGATGACCACTTGGAGGGCGCGCACGCCAGCGGCGTTGTTGGCACTGATGACAATGCTGGCGGCAGTGGCCGCCCAGGCGCGGGACTTGGCGCGCGCCCAGAATTGGAAGCGTTGCCTGGATTCCAATCCCGATGTCGCGATCGCCGGATGTAGCGACGTGATCCAGGCTGGGCGTGAGATCGACGGCGACCTCGCGATTGCATTCACGAATCGAGCCATCGCCTACCGCAACAAAGGCGAGTACGACCAAGCGATGCGGGACTACGAGCAGGCGATACGGCTGAACCCGTCATATGCCGCCGCCTTCAATAGTCGCGCCACCGCGTACTCCAACAAAGGCCAGCACGACCGGGCGATTCAGGACTACGATCAAGCGATCCGGCTCGACCCATCATACGCCCACGCCTTCTATAATCGCGGCAACGCCTACCTTGCAAAGGGCCAACTCGACCGCGCGATCCAGGACTACGATCAGGCGATCCAGCTGGACCCATCACTTGCCCTTGCTCACTGCAATCGCGCCATCGCCTACCGCGAGAAGGGCCAGCACGATCGGGCGAATCGGGGTTTCGACCAGGCATTTCGTCTGAACCCTTCCGCTGGCGACGCACGTCAAACGCTTCGATGTCGCTGAAGTTCAATAGCCCTTACCACCCCCCCCTTTAAGGGGGGTGGTAAGGGCTAGGGGGGATGGAAGGGGGATGGCAGGGGGATAACAGGGGATGGAAGGGGGGGGATGGCACCGGGATGGAAGGGGATGGCAGGGGATGGAAGGGGATCGGCATCGGCGCGCACGCTCCGGCATTTCCGATGCTGATCCCTCTGCGCGACATCATCCCGCCTCGCCCGGCAGGGTCATGTCGTCGGGCCGCAGGTATAGGCGGCGCCGGCTCGGCGCGCCGAGCTCGACCTTGACGATCTTGCCGCGCGCGACCAGCCGCTCCTGCGCGCCGACCAGCGCCTGCCAGCTCCAGCAGCGGCAGGCGCGGATCGCGCGCAGCTTGATCGCCAGGCCGTTCTTGGCCTGCGGATCGGCCGGTATCAGCACGCCGTCGCCCGCCAGCTTACGCAACCCCGCGAGCACGGCGCTGTCGAGGTCGAGGCGGTCGGCGAGGTTGCTGGTGCCGCCGCGCGCCGGCGGTGCCTCGCGCATCAGGACGTGGTCGCGCCACACCAGCGCGATCTGCTCGTCGGCGCGGCCGTAGTTGTTCTTCATCAGCTTCAGCACGCGCGCGTCGCTCCGCTCCTCCTCCTCGCCCTCGGGTGTCGGCGGCCTGGTGAGATAGAGCCGGCCGCGCACGGTGTTGTGCCACGCCGTCGAGCCGCTGAAGCCCGCGCCGCTGGCCAGCCCGGTGAGCGAGGGATGGGCGTTGAGCACCACGCCGCCGTCGTTGATCTGCGCCAGCTTGCGCAGCGCGTTGATGAACTGGCGCACCTGGGTGCGGATGTTCTCGTTGCCGATGAAGGTGTCGGCCGAGGTGTCGATGATGATCAGCTCGGCGCCGCTGTCGCGGATGCGGTTCTCGAGCTGGTGGTAGAACGGCGTCACCTCGCCCTCGTCGGTGCGCCGGTCGAAGGCCATCAGCCCGTTCTCCAGGCCGACGCGGCTGAGCAGGGTCATGGCGCCGAGATCGCCCATGTCGCAGCCGTAGTGGGCGTTGATATGCGCCTGGCGGAAATGCAGCTCGCCGGCATCCTCCTCGCAGAAGACCGAGAGCGACGGCACCGGGCGCGGATGCGGCTCGATGCCGAGGAACGGCCGCGCCGTCGCCAGCGCCGTGGCCAGCTGCTGGGTCAGCAGCGACTTGCCGATGCCGCCATCGCCGTTGAGCATCGTCACCGTGCCGCGGATCAGCAGGCCGGGGATCAGCCAGCGCCGCTGCGGCACCGGCTTGCCCTGCCACGTTGTCGGATCGATCGTCTCGAATCGCTGGATCGGACCCATGGTGCCTCCATCGGCTGGTTGTCGATGAGGCAATTTATTTATCGAAAATAGGAAATTATCAAGTTAATTTTCTTGTTTTGTTCCAAGAGCGATTTATCGACTGTCTTTGGGCCGCGCCGCTCCAGCGGCGCTCAAGACGCGTCGCTGGAGCGACGCGGCCCGAACGGCTTTGAACGCTATCGCACCGCTCGTCCCGCTCGCCTCGCCGGTCGTCCCACCGGACGTGCCGGTCGTCACAAAATCAAGCCAGATCAACGCCCTGGCTGGCATCAGGGGCGGCATGAACACGACCGCTCCCACCGACCGCCGCGCCGACCTGGACTGGCTGCGCGTGACCGCCTTCGGGCTGCTGATCCTCTACCACGCCGGCATGGCCTGGTCGGGCTGGACCTGGCACATCACCGACGCCGACAGCGCCGCCTGGCTGCGCGAGGCGATGCGCTTCACCAATCGCTGGCGCATGCCATTGATCTTCCTGGTCTCCGGCGCCGCCGTGATGCTGGCCCTGGGCCAGCGCTCGGGCGGCGTCTTCGTGCGCGATCGCCTGAAGCGCCTCGCCCTGCCGCTGGCCTTCGGCATGCTGGTGATCGTGCCGCCGCAGATCTACGCCGAGCGCCTCCATCGCGGGCAGTTCGCGGGCTCCTACCTCGACTGGCTACCGCACGCCTTCGATGGCGGCGCCTATCCCGCGGGCAACATCTCCTGGCACCATCTCTGGTTCGTCGCCTATGCGTTGATCCTGACCTTGGTGCTGCTGCCGGTCTTCCTGTGGCTGCGCCGCGCGCGGCTCGAGCGGATCTACGCCGTCGTCGCGCGCCGGCATCTCTACTGGCTGGCGGCGCTGCCGCTGATCGCCGCCCAGCTCTGGCTGGCGCCGATCTCGCGCAATCCCAACGGGCTGATCGGCGACTGGTTCGGCCTGGTCTACTACGGCACCTTGCTGCTCTACGGCGCGCTGCTGTTCCGCGGCACCGCGCTGCTCGACGCGCTGATGCGCACGCGCTGGATCGCGCTGACGATCGGCATCGTGGCCTTCGCGCTGCTGCGCCATCTCTACTTCGACGCCGTGCGCCCGAGCATCGCGCCCGACGCCCGCCCGCTCTACGCGCTGCTCTCGGGCGTCAACACCTTGGCGTGGCTGCTCGCCATCGTGGGCTTCGCGCGGCGCCACCTGAGCAAGCGCCCGGCCTTCCTCGCCTACGCCACCGAGGCGGTCTATCCCTTCTACATCCTGCACCAGACGATCACCGTGATCGCCGTCTACTGGCTGGTGAAGAGCGGCCTGCCGGTGGGCGCGAAGTTCGCGCTCGCGGCGTTCATCACTTTCGCGGTCACCTGGCTGCTCTACGAATTCGTCGTGCGCCGCCTCGGCGTGCTGCGGCCCCTGTTCGGGATGCGTGCGAATCGCCTTGCCATTCCCGTGCCGGTAGCAAGACAATCCCTCCGATCATAGTAGGGGGAGTCATGATCGGACGTCTTGTGCCGGCGCTCGTGGCGCTGGGCTTGCTGGCGGCGTGCACGTCGACACCCTATCCAACGCCAGTGATCGAGCCGGTGCAGGGCACCGGCCCGCAGGAGTTCGCCGGCCTGCGCGCGTTGATGGATCGCGCCGACGGTGTGCGCGTGTTGTGGACCCATGGAATGTGCACGCACTCGGAGGGCTGGGTCGCGGACCGGGCCAATCGCGTCTCGATCGCCCTTGGGCTGGGGCCGCGGGTCCAGGATCTGAAGCCGGCACGCAAGGCGGCCACGCGCGGGCGCGATGACGATTCCTACACGCTGCCGCAACGCTTCACGGTCGATGGCAAGACCATGGACGTCGACTACTTCGTGTGGTCGCCGATCTTCGCCGCGACCAAGGCGGCGCTGGACTTCGACGCGCCGCAAGGGTCGAAGCCCGGTGAGCGCCCGACCGGCGAGTTCACGTATGCGCGCGCCGAGCTCAACAACACCCTGAAAGTCGGCTTGATGAACGACTGCCTGGCGGACGCGGTCGTCTACAACGGCAAGCGCGACGCGGGCGCGAAGCTGCGCGGCCGGATGCGCGAGGCGGTCTGCGCCGCGCTCGACGGCCGGATGGCGGGCGACGCCTGCGATGTCGCCGCCGCGCGCGACCCGAGGCCCGTGGTCTTCGTCACCGAGAGCCTGGGCAGCAAGTTCCTGTTCGACGCGGTGCGCGACCTGTGGGGCGCCTCGGCCGCTCGGCCGACGAACCGGGCCGCGCTGCGCGGTCGCCTCGCCAACGTGCGCATGCTGTTCATGCTCGCCAACCAGATCCCGTTGCTCGACCTCGCGGATCCCGATATCGGATCGCCGACGGCGCGCGTTGGCGTGGCCGGCGCATCGCCACCAGGCGCGCCTTCAAGCATGGGCACGTTCCTCGACATCCTCGACGACGCCAGGCGCGCACCGACGCGCGTTGGCCCGCTCGCGACGGCGCCAGGGCCGATCACCGATCCCTTGACGGTCGTGGCGTTCACCGATCCCGGCGATCTGCTGAGCTATCGCCTGCTGGTCTCGAAGCTGTCGCGCAATCCCGAATCGGTGCGCCTGTTCAACGTGATCGCGTCCAACGGACCGACCTATTTCGGGCTGGTCGAACGTCCGGACACGGCCCATTGCGGCTATGCCTTCAATGTCCACGTGGTCGGTCTGCTCGTGCACGGCCACCGCCCCGGCAAGCCTCTGCCGACCGTGCCCGTCACTGGCATCGGGAGCTGCTTCTAGACGGCGATGCCCTTGGCCGGACAGAATGCGTGCCTCGGGCGATCCACGGGAGGGACAGCGATGGCGATGATCGAGTTCGCGCGGCCGGATGGCAGCAAGGCGGGCGGCTGGCTGGCGATGGCCGGGCAGGGCAGGCCGGGCATCGTGGTGATCCAGGAATGGTGGGGGCTGAACGACCAGATCAAGGGCGTCGCCGACCGCTTCGCGCGCGAGGGCTTCAACGCGCTGGCGCCCGATCTCTACAAGGGCCGCGTGACGCAGAAGCCCGACGAGGCGAACCATCTGATGACCGGCCTCGATTTCCCCGGCGCCACGCACCAGGACATCGCCGGCGCGGTCAATCATCTGCGTGGTGTCAGCGGCAAGGTCGCGGTGATGGGCTACTGCATGGGCGGCGCGCTCACCGTGGCCAGCGCCGTGCACGTGCCCAATGTCGCCGCCGCCGTGTGCTTCTACGGCATCCCGCCGGCCGAGTTCGCCGATCCGGCGAAGATCAAGATCCCCTTCCAGGGCCACTTCGCCAACAAGGACGACTGGTGCACGCCGGCCGCCGCCGACGCGCTGGAGAAGACCATGAAAGGCGCCGGCCAGAAGCCCGAGATCCACCGCTACGATGCCAATCACGGCTTCTGCAACGAACGCAGCGAAATGAACTACCACGTCGCCGCCGCCAACACGGCGTGGGAGCGCATGATGGCGTTCCTGGGCAAGATGTAGCGCCCACCTGTCATGTCGAGCGCAGCGAGACATCTAGGGCAAGCCTAGATCCCTCGCTTCGCTCGGGATGACACTAAGCCACGCTGACCGACATCATTGACCCGGGGCGGACCTGCGCTACCGCGCGCCGATGCGAAGGTCGATCGCGCCCAAGGGGCCGAAGTCGGCCAGGACGCGCTGGCCGGGCTCCACGGGGATCGGCGGCGTCACCGATCCCGTCGTGATGTAGTCGCCGCGCTTCAGGCCGCGCCCCCGTTCGGCGAGCGCATTGGCGAGCCAGGCGGCGGCGCCGAACGCGCCGCCATCGACGTTGCGGCCCTTGCCGGTCGCCTTGACCTCGCCATCGATCGACAGGCTCACCGCGCCATCCATGAGGTCGAGGCCCGACCAGTCGCGCAGCGGCGCGCCTCTTATCCAATGCCCATGCGCGGCGTTGTCGGCCACGAGGTTCGCCGCGCCGGCCTGTGCCCAGGGCGTGAACGGCGTGCCGATGATCTCGATGGCGGGCATCACCGCGCGTGTCGCGGCCTCGATTCGCGCGGCGTCGAACGGCGCCTCGGCGGGATCGAGATCGCGGCCGATCTCGATTGCGATCTCCGGCTCGTGGACGCGCAGCAGGTCGGCATAGGCCACGGTCGCGGGCGAGAGGCTGGTCATCGCGTCGTAGAGGCGCCCGAAGAAGGGGGCCTCGATCTTGAGGTGCGCGCGCGCCGCCGGATTGGTGCCCGCGATCTTGTATCCAATGACCTTCCAGCCCATGGACGCGCGCAGGATCGCGTCGCCGGAATCCTGGATCGCGTAGGCCAGGGCCAGGTCCGACAACCGCTCGCCTTCGGGGAGGACGGGATTGGGCGTCGCGTGCCGGCGATGGTCGAGAAGCCGGCGCGCATGAACGTCGAGGTCGCGCGGAAGATCGGCCAGCGGTTGATCACTTCGCCAGGCGACGCGCCGCGGCTTCGAGAAGCGTGCGCGCGTCCGCGCCGCTCCAGATCTCGATCAGTCGGTCCGTTCGGGCCGGCAGGTTGCGCCGGATCGACGCGCAGAGTTCGGCGCACCGCATCGACTTGCTTTCGGCGAAGGCAGCTTGCGGCAGCGCGGCGAGCGCGACGGTCCGCCGCCAGGCCTCGTCCTCGACCGTCGCCTTGTCGGCGATATGGTGGATCAGGCCGGATTGACTCGCCTCCTCGGCGGGCATGAGGCGGCCGGTGTAGATGAGGTCGCTCGCCAGCTTGTCTCCCGCCACGAACCGCAACAGCTGGTCGGCGAAATAGGGATTGGGCACGCCGAGCAGAATTTCGGGAACGCCGATCAGCACGCGACCGCTCGCCGCGTAGCGATAGTCGCAGGCGCTGAACAGGGTCTTGCCGGCGCCGATGGCGTGGCCCTTGATGACGCCGACGATGGGCACCGGTGTCTCGAGCATCTGCACCACCAGCGCGCCCAGCGTCAGGAACATCTCGCGCATCTGATCGGGCGAGCGCGACAGCGCCCAGTTCACGTCGAGGCCGTTGCAGAAGAATCGGTCGCCGCCGCACAGCATGATGGCGCGCGTCGACGCCGAGAGCGCCCGCAAGGTGTCGGCCAGCTCCCGCACGACGTCGATCGTCAGGACATTGGCCTCCGTGTTGGCGAGGCGGACCTTGCCGCAGCCTTCGGCGGATTCGACGACGACGTAGGGCATCGGGCGACGGCTCACATCAACGGTTCGAGCGACGAACGTATCGCGCTGTTCCTCGAACGGATACCCTTGCCGTTGGAACAGGCACGACACCGCCGCGCCCGGTCCCTAAGATGCGAGCCGGTGCAGGTCGGCGGCGCGGCTGTGCCCGCGCATGATGGCGTACAGCGCCCCAGTCATGTCGAGCGCAGCGAGACATCTAGGGCAAGCCTGGATCCCTCGCTTCGCTCGGGATGACACTACGCAGAATCGGCCGACCGCGTCATGGCCTGGTCCTGAGGCAAGCTGGTCGTCGTCCATGGCGTCCGGTTCCTCGGGCCGTGGCGTTCGCCGCGGCCAGCATCCCTGCTAAAGAGGATCGCCACGTGTCGCGGGCACGCCGCCAGCAAGCGCAGAGGGGAAACGCCATGGCCTACGCATACAAACTCCTGGATGTCGCGGTCTCCGGCCGGGTCGCGACCGTCACGATCAGCAACCCGCCGGTCAACGTCATCACGCTGGCCCTGCTGGCGGAGCTCGAGGCGCTCTCGCATGAGCTGAAGGCGGACCCCGACCTCACGGTCGTCGTCTTCCGCAGCGCCGATCCGGATTTCTTCCTGGCGCATTTCGACGTGGCCGCGATCTTGCAGCGCCCGACCGACACGCCGGCCCGCCGCGATACCCAGATCAAGCCCTATCACGCCATGTGCGAGCGCTATCGCACCATGGACAAGGTGGTGATCGCCCAGATCGAAGGCCGGGTCGGCGGTGGCGGCAGCGAGCTGGTGGCCTCGTTCGACATGCGCTTCGGGGTGCGCGGCAAGACCAAGATCAACCAGATGGAGGTCCCGCTGGGCATCCTGCCGGGCGGCACCGGCACGCAGCGGCTGCCCCGGCTGATCGGCCGCGGGCGGGCGATGGAGTTGATCCTGGCGGGCGACGACCTGGACGCCGAAACCGCGGAGCGCTGGGGTTATCTGAACCGCATCTACGAGGCGAAGGAGATCGGCCCGGCGGTCGAGAAGCTGGCGCGCCGCATCGCGTCTTTCCCGGCGGAGGCGGTGCGGCTGGCCAAGCAGAGCGTCAATCAATCCGACCGCCCCTTGATCGAGGGGCTGTTCGAGGAAGCCTATCTGTTCGACCAGACCCTGCGCACCCAGGGCGCCAAGACCAACATGCGTCGCTTCCTGGAGATCGGCGGACAGACGCGCGCGGGCGAGTTGCGCATGGGCGAACTCTGCGCCGAACTGGGCGCCGTTGACGACGGGACAACGAGGCGAGGCTGAAACCATCGCGCCGGCCGGTCGTCACCAAGCGCATCCCCCGATCCGAAGATGCCGGGCGATATTCGGATTCGTCGCTCTAGGCGAGGTCGCCCGACTTGATGCGCTTAACGCCGACCGACATCATTTTCGTCCACGCCGCGGCGAGCGAGCCCTGCGCGTCGATGCCGCGCGAGGCGTCCTCGATCACCAGCGCTTCCATGCCTTCCTTGCGCGCGTCCTGCGCCGTCCAGGCGACGCAGAAATCGGTCGCCAGGCCGCAGACGAACACGCGATTGATCGCGCGCGCCTTGAGGTAGCCGCCGAGGCCGGTGGTGGTCTTGGAGTCGGCCTCGAGGAAGGCGGAGTAGCTGTCGACGTCCTTGTTGTAGCCCTTGCGGATGACGAGCTGGGCGTGCGGGATCGCCAGATCGGGATGCAGGCCGGCGCCCTCGGTGCCCTGCACGCAGTGATCGGGCCACAGCACCTGCTTGCCGTAGGGCAGGTCGATGACGTCGAACGGCTTCTTGCCGGGATGCGACGAGGCGAACGAGACGTGACCCGGCGTGTGCCAATCCTGCGTCAGCACGACGTTGGCGAATTTCTTCGAGATGTCGTTGATCAGTGGCACGATGGCGTCGCCATCCGGCACGGCGAGCGAGCCGCCCTTGGTGAAGCAGCGCTGCACGTCGACGACGATCAGCGCGTCGGTGCGCGTGAGCGCGATCTTGGCCTGCGCCCGCGCCGCGAGCGGCGCCAATCCCGCGAGCGCCAAAGCGCCCATGCCCAGCAGCCGACGACGATCCAGAAGAACGCTCATGGTGCCCTCCCTTGCGGCGGCAGCGCCGCTGATGCGATCTCTATTTTACTCCCTCTCCCCGCCTGCGGGGAGAGGGTCGGGGTGAGGGGTAGCTTCAGGTTGCGCAGGGTGATGGTGCGCCACTTGATGCAGCCCCTCACCCCAACCCTCTCCCCGCCTGCGGGGAGAGGGCGCTACTCCAGCGTGAACGCCTCGTGCACGGCGCTCTGGACGCCGCTGCCCATCACCGGCCCGCCGCCGGCGACGTAGATCGTGTCGCCGATCGACACCGCGCCCAGGCCGTGGCGCGGCGTCATCATCGGCGCGTATTGCCACCATTTGTCCGATGCGACGTCGTAGGCCTCGTTCTGCGCGAAGACCTTGTTGGTGCCTTCGCCGCCCATGCAGAATATCTGGCCGCGCACCACGACCGAGCCATGGCCCGAGCGCGCCGTCGGCAGCGGGTTGCGGAAGCGCCACTTGTCCTCCTTCGACTCCCAGGTGTGGTGCAGGTTGGAGTTGGTGTGGAAGGTATCGACGCGCCCACCGATGATGTGGATGCGATCGCCGACCACGACGATGCCGGTGTGGTCGCGCGCGGTGGGCAGCGGCGCGCGCTCGCTCCATGAATTGCTCGCCGGATCGTAGACCAGGTGCCAGTCGACCGAGCGGCGGCCCTCGAAGCCCACACCGATGGCGCCGCCGACGCAGTGGATCTTGCCCTCGAAGCCGATGCACGCCATCGCCCCGCAGGCGCGCGGCAGCTTGGTGATCGGCGTCCACCCGGTGCTCTCGCCGGGATAGACGAAGCACTGGTCGTGCGGCGTGTGGTTCTGGCCGAGGAAGCCGCCCAGCGCGTAGAGCCGGTTGCCCAAGGTCGCGACGCCGACATGGTTTGCGCCCAGCGGCAGCGGCGAGAGGTCGGCCCATTTGTCGGACGCCGGGTCGTAGACGTGGTGATAGGGCCGGTCGACCTTCTGCTCGCCGTAGCCGCCGATCAGATGCATGCGGCCGTTGAGCGTCGTGGCCCAGGCCATCTCGCTGCGCGGCAGCGGCAGCGGCGCGCGAGCGATCCACTTGCCCTGCTTCTCGGCCTTGGGCGCGGGGCTGTCGAAGACGCGCTGCGTGCGCGCGAGCTCCGGCTCGCCGACGCGGCCGGGCTGGTTCAGCCGCTCGTACAGCGGCCCATGATGCTCATGCTGCGCGCGCGCCGCCGTCGCTGTTGTCGCGAGCGTCGCCGCCATGCCGACCAGCACCGCGCGCCGTGACGTGTCGCCCATGTTGGCCTCCACTTCGCTTCGCACCTCACCCTGAGGAGCGCCTGATGGGGCGCGTCTCGAAGGGTGGGCAATCCGCTCGGTGTCCGTTGCCCATGCTTCGAGACGGCCGCCGAGGGCGGCCTCCTCAGCATGAGGCTAAGGGTAGAGGGACTATACCGCAGTGCTATGCTGCCCCGTCCACATCACGCGGGAGGATCGCTCGATGCGTCGTGCCGGATTCCTGACGGCGCTCGCGCTCGCCACCGCTCTGACAGCGACGGCGGCCCGGGCCGACGGCGCGCTCGCCATCGGCCTGCCGTCCGACGTGACGCGCGACGGTGTCGCTTTCGGCTGGGCCGTGCGCCTGCCGCGCGCCGAGGCCGAGCGTGTGGCGCTGGAGCAGTGCCGCACGGCGCAAGGCGTGCCCGACAGCGCGCGCTCGCTCTGCCGCGTCTTCGAATCGTTCAGCGGTTCGTGCGTCGCCGTGGCGCTCGATCCGGAGGACGGCACGCCGGGCTTCGGCTGGGCGATCGCGCCGACCAAGAGCGCGGCGGACGCGCAGGCGCTGGGCGATTGCCGCCGCACCGCCGGCCCGGCGCGCCAGGCGTTCTGCGTGGTCTCGATCAGCGACTGCGATGTCAGGCGTTGAGCGTATCCACCACCCTGTCATTCCGAGCGGAGCGAGGAATCCAGGGCCGGCCTAGATTCCTCGCTCCGCTCGGAATGACAGAGGATGGGTGCGAACGAGTCCCGTGCTAACGGCTGTTGGCCGACGCGCTCGTGGTCCACAGATGCCGGCGCCAGCGCAGCGCGATCACCAGGGTAAAGAGCAGGCCGACGCCGCAGAAGATCGCCGCGGTGATGGCGTAGTCGAAGCGCGCCACTAGCGGGCCGGCGGCGAGGATGCTGAGCGGCATGCCGTAGACCGCCAGCATGCGCACGCCCATGACGCGGCCGCGGAAGGCCGGCGTGGTGGCGCGCAGCAGCATGACGGCCATCGGCACCATGCACAGGCTCTGGGCGAAGCCGGCGGCCACCAGCAGGACGCAGCCGGCCACCGGCTCGGTCATGAAGGCGAAGATCGCCAGCAGCGCGTACCACGCCACGCCGCTGACCAGCATAATGCGCGCCGGGCGGATACGTGCGCCGTGCGTGGTGAGCGCGATCGAGCCCACCAGCGCACCGAAGGCGAAGCTCGCCGCCAGCCAGCCCAGTCCGGTCTGGCCGATGCCGTAGACGTTCTTGGCGACATAGGCGAGCAAGGTGCCGGTGAGCGGGAAGGCGGTGAGGTTCACCAGGAAGGCGAGATACATCGCGGCGCGCAGATGCGGCTGGTTCCAGACATAGGCGAGACCTTCGCGGATGTCGCGCCAGGGCGAGATCGCCCGCG
>CAYTFW010000124.1:0-19477 GCA_964437145.1 uncultured Rhizobiaceae bacterium | reverse complement strand
GCGGGGGAAGGTAGGGGAGTCATTGGCGACTGCCCATCGAGAGTCGCGAAACGCGAGTCCGCGGGCCGGCGGTGGCGGGAAAGCGCCGCGCCACGGGGCGCGCGGGCGGCGTCGCGAAGGCGAGTAGGTATGACGAGCTATAGCTCGCATATTGGATCCACGGACTCGCGACCGTCCGATCCTGGAGGAGACCATCATGACCGCGACGACCACCGCGCCGCGCGATCGCGCGGACTTCCGCACCTTCTGCACCGATGTTTTCCCGACCGAGCATCGCCACCCCACCAACATCGCCCTGCATGTCGCGGGCGTGCTGGCCAGCGCCGCGCTGGTCGTCTGGGCCGTGGTCGCGGGGCCACTCTGGCTCGCGCTGCTCTATCCCGTGGTGCACGTCGTGCCCGGCCTCGTCGGCCACCGCCTGTTCGAGCGCGACGCGGCTGTCGGCGATCTGCGCATCGGCCGTCGCGACTATCCCGGCCTGTGGTTTATCGCCGCCAACCATCGGCTGACCTGGCGCGTGCTCACCGGCCGACGGCCGTAGCGCTCGAGAGTCGTTGCGAGGTGCGCGAATTGAGGCAGGATGCCGGCCATGAAGAACGGCATCGCCGAGATCGACCATCTCCTGACCTATGTCACCGACCTGCACGCCGCCTCGACGGCTTACGAGCGCTTGGGCTTCCGCCTCACGCCGCGCTCGGAGATCGGCGCCATGGGCATCGCCAACCGCCTGGTGCTGCTGTCACCGCTGACCGCGGGCACCGCCAACTACGTCGAGCTGATGAGCGCCGCCGATCGAACGAAGCTGCCGCCGGCGATGGCGGCGACGCTCTCGGGCGCCGAGGGCGTGAAGTCGATGGTGATGGCGACGCCGGACGCGCACAAGGCGCAGGCCGAGCTGGTGGCCAATGGCTACGGCTTCGCGCCGCCGGTGCATGTGAAGCGCGAATGGGTGATCCCGGGCGAGGGCTCGGTGTGGCCCGAATTCGACGTCATGCTGCCGATCGCGGCGCCCCTGCCTTTCAACCTCTGTCGCTACTTCAACCTCGATCTCTATCTGCGCGAGGATTGGCGCCAGCATCCCAACGGCGCGCGCCACCTCACCGCGACCTTCGCGGTGGCGCCCGACGCGCACGCCACGGCCCGCTACTACGAAGCGCTCCTCGGCAAGGCCGCGACCCTGGGCGCCGACGGCGCCTGGATCGTCAAGACGGCGGCGGTCGAGCTGGCGATCTACGATCCGCTGTCCTTCGCCGCGCGCTTCGGCGTCGCGCCGATCCCCGGCAACGCGCCGTACTACGCCGGCTATCGCGTCGCGGTCGCCAACGGCGACACGCTGCGGAAGTTGCTCGCGCGCAACGAGGTCGCCGCCATCCCGACCGTCCTGGGGATCGCCGTGCGGGCCTGCGGCAACGTCATCGAGTTCATCGAAGGCCGTTGATGCGCGTCGTTGTGATTCTGCTGAGCCTTCTCGCTGCGTTTTCCGCCGAAGCCGGCGAAATGCGGCGCGTCGCCGTGAACGGCGTCGAGCGTACCTACTATCTGCACGTGCCCACGACCGTGAAGGCCGGCGCGCCGCTGATCATCATGCTGCATGGCGCCACGGCCGATGGCCGCAACGACGTGCGGCGCTACGGCTGGGAGCATTGGGCCGACAGCCGCGATTTCGTTATCGCCGGACCGGATGCGCCGACCCTGCGCGCCAACGAGCCGGTGAGCGACAAGAACTTCCGCACCTGGAACCACGGCGGCCCTCGCGCCACCGGCAACGTCGCGGCGAGCGACGACGTCGGCTTCATCGCCGCGATGATCGACGAGATCGCGCGACTGAACGCGATCGACCGTCGTCGCGTCTATGTCGCGGGTTTCTCCAGCGGCGGCGCGATGGCGCATCGCCTGGGCGTGGAGCTGTCGGGCCGCATCGCGGCGATCTCCGCCAGCGCCGGCGGATTGCCGCCGACCTACGGGCGGCCCGTGCGCGGCTTGCCGATCCTGATCAGCGCCGGCGACCGCGATCCGGTCACGCCGGTCGAAGGCAACGGCACTTTCATCATCGATTCGCACCGCGTCCTCATCGACAAGTGGCGCGCGCTGAACGATTGCCCGGCGTCGCGGCGCATGCCATCGGCGCCCGACCTGCTGATCGAGCTGGCCGATCCTTGCCGCGACGGCAGCGAAGTGCGCTACGTCAGGATGCTCGGCGTCGAGCACATCTGGCCGCGGACCAATCAGATCGATCTGACCGTCGCGAGCTGGGAATTCTTCATGCGCTTCAGGCTGCCGAACTGAGCGATCATTGGGACCGCTGGCGTCTCGCCGGCCTCTTCATGAGCCGGCGGGACGCCGGCGGTCCCAAAGAAAAACGCCCGCCCCGGAAGGGGCGGGCGTTGTTCGACCAATGACGAAGGCTTACTTCATCACGGCGTATTTGAAGTTCGGCGAGTCGGTGGCGAAGATCGGTGTCGTCACCTTGTCGCTCATCGACCAGACGATCACCTGGTGATGCAGCGGCAGGTAGGCGTTCGAGCCGCGCGCCAGCTTCCACGCCTCGGCGATCATCTTGTCGCGCTTGGCGGCGTCGGTCTCCTTCGACATCGCCACCACCAGGTCGTCGAGCGCCTTGTTCGACAGGCCGGTGAAGTTCCAGGCGCCGTTCGCCTTGCCGTCATGCGTCTGGTAGAGGAACGAGAAGACGTAGTGCGAGTCGAGCGTCGGCACGCCCCAGCCCAGCAGGTAGAAGCTGCTGTCCTTCTTCTGCAGCTTGGGGAAGTGCAGGGTCTTGGACCGCGCCTGCAGGTCGATGGTGATGCCGATCTGCGACAGCATGCCGACGACCGCCTGGCAGATCGCCTCGTCGTTATTGTAGCGGTCGTTGGGGCAATCGAGCGTGACCTTGAAGCCGTTGGGATAGCCGGCGTCAGCCATCAGCTTCTTGGCGCCGGCGAGGTCGAAGGCCGGGCGCGCGTCGAGCTCCTTGGTCCAGCCATGCACCGCCGAGGGCGTGATGATGCCGGCCGGCGCCGCGAAGCCGCGCATGACCTTGGTCTTGATCGCGTTGATGTCGATCGCCTTGCTCATCGCCTCGCGCACGCGCGGGTCGGCGAAGGGGTTCTTGCCCTTCACGTCGCTGTACTTCAGCTCGGGCGAGCCGACGTCGAGCCCGAAGAAGATCGAGCGCACCTGCGCCGTCTCCATCGTCTTCAGCCCGGCGGTGGCCTTGATGCGGCCGATATCCTGCAGCGGCGCGTCGAGCAGGAAATCGATCTGGCCGGAGATCAGCGCGGCGACGCGCGTCGAGGGCTCCTTGATCGGCGTGTAGACGACCTCGTCGGGGTAGTTCGGGAACTGCGCCTTGCCCCAGTAGTTGGGGTTCTTGACCAGCACGGTCTTCACGTCGGGGTCGCGCTGCTTGACCGTGAACGGCCCGGTGCCCATGGCGTTGCGCACCGCGAAGGTCTCTTCCTTGTCCTTGTAGCTGGCCGGCTTGACGACGTTGTTCTTCTCCGCCCAGGCCTTGGACATGATGTAGATGCTGGTCAGCTGGTCGGGCAGGATTGGGTTGGGCCCGTTGGTGTGGATCACCACCGTCAGCGGATCGATCGCCTTCACCTCCTTGATCGAGGCGATGTAGGTCTTGAAGTCCGAGCTCGGCGCCAGCGCGCGGTTGATGCTGAAGACCACGTCCTCGGCGGTGAACGCCGAGCCGTCGCTGAACTTCACATTGGGCCGCAGCTTGAACTCCCAGGCGTCGCCCTCGAGCGGCTTCCACGACAGCGCCAGGTTGGGCACCTTGCGCAATTGCGGATCACGCTGGATCAGCGGGTCGTAGATGTGCTGCGACATCGCCCCGGTGGGGCCCTCGTTCTGCGAATGCGGATCGAGCGTCAGCGCGTCGCCGACGCTGGCCCAGCGCAAGGTCTTGGCCTGCGCCATGGGCATCGCCAGCGATACGGCAATCGCCGTCGCCGCGAAGATGCGTCCCAGTTTCATGAAAGGTCTCCGTCTGTCGTGCGTTCAGCCCGCCGCTGCCCGGCGGGCGCATGGGCGGATTAGCGCGTGCGGGTGGAGGAGAGTCAACAACCGGCGCGCTTCGCCGGCCGGGAATTCGCTAACGCTTGAACGGGTCCTTCTGATCCGTCGGCTGGCCGCCGCGCGGCGCGAAGGGGTCGCCGCCGGTGGGCGGGCCGGAACCGGGCGCGCGGCCATCGAAGGAGGCCTGGCAGGCCATCAGCGCTTCGCCGGCGGCGGCGCTGTTCTGCAGGTTGAGCAGCGCGATCTGCTGGCCGGCATAGGTGACGCGCATGCGGTTGCCGCGCATGAACTCGCCGAGGAAGCGTTTCCAGACGGTGGCGTCGGCGAAGGTCGCGGTGAGCGCGACGGTGGCGCCGCCCATCGCCTTGCCCTTCATCGGCCCGGTATAGGGCGCGCCGCTGTCGAAGGAGACGCTGGTCACATAAGCCTTGCCGTCCTCCAGCGACTTCCAGTCGTCATGCGCCAGGAACCAGTGCATGTCGCGCTCGGCGGTGAAGCCCAGGCGCACCACGGTGCCGCGCGTGCCCTTGAATAGGATGAAGCAGCCGTTCTTCAGGCTGCGGTCGACGTTGACGTCCCAGCCGCCGACCTGCTTCCACGACTCGATCTGCGCACCCGCCGGCCCGGCGAGCAGGGCGACGACGACGCATGACACCAGGAGCCGCATTGTCCTCTCCCCCACAACGCTGCACGACGGTGCCGATTGCGATCAGGGTTGGCAAGACCCGCCCCGACTGTCATCCCGAGCGTAGCGAGGGATCCAGGATCAACCTAGATCCCTCGCTACGCTCGGGATGACAGGGTGTTCCAGCTTCGGGTCGTTTCTCAGATCTCCTCGAAGATGTCGTACTCGACGGCGTTGCGGCCGATCGGGGAGCCCAGGGCGTTGCGTTCGACCACGACGCGCGGCAGCACCCGGAAGGCGAAGGTCAGCGCCAGCGCGTCGGCCATGTCGGGCGAGGCCAGGCCGCGCTTCTTCATGTCCTCCTTGCGCTCGAGCTGGATCTGGTCGCGGCTGTTGAAGCCGTAGCGCGGGCCGACCAGGTCCTGGGCCAGCTCGGCATCGTCGGGGATCGCCGCCTCGGCCAGCCAGGTCTTGAGGTTGTCCCACATCTGGGCGCGCTTGTTGGCGTGGTTGCCGGAGACGTTGGCGACGTTGGGCGCGCCGTCGGCGGCGGCGCCGAACTCGATGCCGAAGACGTCGGGCACACCCATCTGGCGCAGGCGATCGACCACGCCGGCGCCCATGCCCATGTCGATGAAGATCGCGTCGACCTTATGCTGGCGCGCCTCGTGGGCGATGCGCGCCGCGACCTGCATCAGATCGGCGATGCGCATGCGGATCGGCGGGATGATTCGCGCGTCGCGGCCGCGGCGGAAGACGATCGCCGTGCGGTCATCGCCATGGCGCGCCACGTCGACGCCCATCACCAGGGGCTCGTGCGGCTGGGGGATCACGACGTGCTTGCGCGCCGCCTCGACCACGTCGGAGCCGATGAACTGGTTGTCGCCGACATTGGGGAATTCGCCCTTCACCCGTACGCGCACGAAATCGCTGTCCTCGCCGTACTCGCGCACCCATTGCTCGAGCTGCGCCTTGTTGATTCCGGGCACCGAGCGGCTGTCGATCTGCCGCCCGTTCCAGCGCGCGCGCGACTTGCCGAAGCATTCCCGGAAGCGGCCGCCGTTCTGGGTCGGGTTGCCGAACACCACCCAGATGATCTCTGTGCGCTCGTCGGTCAGCGCGCCTTCGGCGACCTCCCAGATCGGATCGGCGATGGCGCTCGCCTCGTCGAACAGCAGCACGATGCGCTTGCCCAGATTGTGCAGCCCGGCGAACGCCTCGGTGTTGTGCGCGTTCCAGGTGACGCGATCGCCGCGCCAGGTCTTGGCGTGGCCCGGCGCGCGAGCGACGATCGCCGTCTCGGTCAGGCTGAACCAGTGCCGGCAGTTCATCAGGTTGAACCACTTCACGACCTGCGGCCAGGTCTTGGTGCGCAGCTGCTGCTCGGTGTTGGCGGTGATCATGCCCACCGAATCCTCGAACGTCGCCAGCGCCCACAACTTGATCCAGGCCATCAGCGCCGACTTGCCGATGCCGTGGCCCGAGGCGACGGCGATGTGGATCGGTTCGCTCCGGTTCAAGGCGGCGTTGAGCTCCAGGTGCGCGCCGATCTCGACCAGCACCGCCTCCTGCCAGGGGCGCGGGCCCTTGCCCCAGGACAAAGGCGCGCCCTTCTTGCCCCAGGGGAAGACGAAGCGCACGAAGCCCAGCGGATCGTGCGCGTAGCCCCGGATGGCGGCGCGCAGCGCTTCGTCGGCGACGGGATCCATGATGGCGGCCATGCTCATTTCTCGTCGGCGAAGCGGCTGTCCCAGGTGGCGACGCGCTCGCGCGCCTCGCGCAGCTCCGCCGCCAGGTCGCGGCCCGCGTTGCCGTCGTCTTTCGGCGCCCGCACCGCCGCCGTCGCCCGTGGGGCGAACAGGCCGAGATGGCGCGACAGCGAATCGAGGGCGCGCAGCTTCGACTGCAGCTTCAGCCTGGTGACCCGCGAGCGCCCGCCGTCGGGTGACACATGCTCCTCGACGCGCACATCGGCGACGGCCCCGCGCTTCTCCGGCGGCGCCTTCTCGAGATCGAGCCGCACGCCGCCATCTTCGGCGATCTCGAGATAGTCGGTGACGGAGGCGAAGGCGACGCTGACATATTCCGCGATCACCCGCTCGGCGCTGACCTTGAGGCTGGCGGCGAGTTCCTGCTGGCCGGCCTCGATCGCCGCGCGCACCGCCGGGATGCGCATCAGCCGCCAGACCGAGCGCCGCGCGTGATTCGCCGAGTAGCCGGCGCGCACGAAGGCCTGCGAGCCGTTGGAGTCGATCAGGTACTCAGCGACGAAGCGGCGTTGCCGCGCTGTCAGCTTCCGGGCGGCCGGGGCGGTGGGGGGATCGTCGAGGTCGTCGGTCATGCGGCTAAATTTACCGCTTACGCCGCGTTACTCCCATTTCCGCGGCTACGCGCGCGCTATTGGAGCCTCCGAGCCTACAGCCATCGCGTTTTATCCCGCGCCTATGGTGGCGGCCGTGGCGCGGTGGGAGATCTCTCGCTACGTTCGCGACGACAAGGTGTTTCGAGTCCGGGGACCAGCGGCGTGATCACGATCTACGGCATCAAGAACTGCGACACGATGAAGAAGGCGCGCGCCTGGCTCGGCGCGAAGGGCGTGGCCTACGCCTTCCACGACTACAAGGCGGCCGGCATCGAGCGGTCGCGGCTGGAGGGCTGGGCGCGCCAGGTCGGCTGGGAGCGGCTGCTGAACCGCGCCGGCACGACCTTCCGCAAGCTGTCGGACAAGGACCGCGAGGGCCTCGACGAACGCCGCGCCATCGCGCTGATGCTGGCGCAGCCCTCGATGATCAAGCGGCCGGTGCTCGAGCTGGGCGAGCGGCTGCTGGTCGGCTTCAAGCCCGACGACTACGCGGCGGCGGTCAAGAAGAAGGGCTGAGCCGGAAATAGCCCACTATCTGGCCAGGTCGAGACTCCTGTCATCCCGAGCGCAGCGAGGGATCTAGGCAGCATCCTTAGATCCCTCGCTGCGCTCGGGATGACAGCAGAGATTCGATCTGCCCGGACTGTGCCCTACGCCGGGCCGACCTCGACGGCGGTGTCGTTGAAGCAGGCGCCTTCGGCGAGGTCGGCGCGTTGATCGGCGGAGACCAGCGCGGAGATCGTCTGTCCGGTGCGGCTGGCCGCGATCCAGGCGCCTTTCTCGCTGGAGACGACGCCGGGCGGCACGTCGTCGGTCACCTCGAGTGGCAGGATCACCTCGCCGAGGTCGTTCCAGACGCGCACCTCGCGCGCGCTCGTGAGGTTGCGGCGCGCGGCATCGGCGGGATTCATCTTCAGCGGCGGTGCCGCGCGCGAGGCCGCGAGATCGCCGAGCGTCGAGGAGATGCGCTTGTCGGAGGCCGGCGAGATCAGCATCAGTGGATGCGAGTCGTTGCGTGGTCGGAAGTCAGCCAACAGCGCGCCCGCGCCCCAGCGCTTCGCCAGCGTCTGCGATGTCAGCTCGATCCTGCCCGACGGCGTCGCCGGCATGACGTTGTCGAACAGCACCATCGGCGCGCCATCGGCGCCGGTCATCCGCAGCGCCTTGGCGGTCGGGATCTGGCTTGGCCGCATGCCCGAAAGCCGGCGGTCATTGCCATCGACGGCGTCGTCCATCAGCTCGGCGTCGCTCGCCTTGAAGCACGGCTCGTCGAAGCCGAAGCGTGCGGCGAGACGGCGGAAGATCTCGGTGTTGGGCAGCGCCTCGCCGATCGGCGCGATCACCGCCTGGGCGCGCTGCAGCCAGTGATGGCCGTAGGCGGCGTAGAGGTCGTCGTATTCGAAATGCGTCGCCGCCGGCAGCACGATGTCGCAATAGGCCATGCTCTCGGTCATCGTCAGCTCGATGCCGACGGAGAAGATCTCCGGGCGCGCGAGGCCACGGCGCATGCGGTTCTGGTCGGGATGCACGACCAGCGGGTTGTGGTTGTAGATGAACAGCGCGCGCAAAGGCGGATCGAGATCGTCGTTGGCGAGATGGCGGCCGACATCGTTGATGTTGAGCGTGCGCGTGCCTGCCGGCGCCAGATCGGGACGCTGCAGCTTGGCCGGCGTCTTGGGAAAGGCGTTGCCGGCGCCCAGCACGATGCCGCTGCCTTTGCCGAGCTTGCCGAGCAGGGCGGGCAGCGTGATCGCCGCGCGGATACCGCTGCCGCCGTTGCGGCCGCGCTCCAGACCGTTGCCCGGCGCCATCACCAGGCGCTTCGACTCCGCGAGCCAGCGGGCGAAGGTGAGGATTTGATCCTCGCGCAGGCCGCAGGCCTGCGCCGCGCGCGACGCGGGCCATTGGCGGGCGCGGGCCATGAAGTCCTCGACGCCCAGCACGTGCTTGCCGATGAAAGCGTTGTCGAAGGCGCCCATCCTTTCGAGCTTGCAGGCGAGCGACCAGGCCAGCAGCACGTCGGTGCCGGGCAGCAGCGCCAGATGCAGGTCGGCCTGCTCGGCGATCTTGGTGCGCAGCGGATCGATCACCACCAGCCGGCCGCCGGCGCGCTTGGCGCGACTGGCGCCGCGCACGACGTGGAGATTGGCGACGGTGGCGTTGTTGCCCCAGATCACGTTGAGGTCGGCGTGCTCGACGAATTCCGGCGGGCAGCCGGGCACCGCGCCGTAGGTGCCGGCCCAGGCCTGGCTGCGCACGCCGCCGCACAGCGCCTGCCTATAGAGCTGGGTGGCGCCGAGCTTATGGAAGAAGCGCGAGGACATGCTGTCATAGGCGAGGAAGCCGTGCGGGCCGGCGTAGTTCAGCGGCATCACCGCCTGCGGGCCGAACTCGCGGATGACGCCGCTGACCCCGGCGTGGATCGCATCGAGCGCCTCCGCCCAGGTGATGCGCTCGAACGTGCCGGAGCCCTTGGGGCCGACGCGGCGCAGGGGATGGCGCAGGCGCTGCTCGCCGTGCACGAAGGCGGCGGTGTCGTGCGCGACCTTGTTGCAGATCACGCCCGCCGTGTAGGGCAACGCCTCCGAGCCGCGCACCTTGACGATGCGGCCATCCTCGACGCCGACCGTGAGGCTGCAGGTGTCGGGACAGTCGAACGTGCAGACGCTGGCGTGTTCGGTGAGGGCCATGGCGGTGTCTCCTTCCTGGGAGCGCCGGCGTCCCGCCGGCTCACGAAGATGCCGGCGGGACGCCGGCGCTCCCAAAGAGAGTTCAATAGAGCCTGTTTCACCTGTCGGCGGCGACTGACTTTGTGTCGATTGGCGCCATCGAATCCTTCAGCGCCGCAGCTTCCAGTCGGCGATCAGGCCGTCGCCGTCGACCTCGACGCCCATCTCGCGCAGCCAGCCGGCCAGCACGCGATTGGAACTGTGCGCTTCCGAATAGGGCACGGGGTGCGGAAAGAAGTCGAGATCGACGGCGTCGTTCGTGAGCATGCGGGTTCGGCCGGCCTCGGCGATGGCGTCGAGCTTGTCGACCAGACGCCGTGCCGCCGCGGCGTCGACATCGAGCAGCAGGATGTCCTCGACGCCCACACGCACCTGCTGGCGCAGCGTCTGCGCCGTGAGCGGTCCCGCCATCACGCGTCGGCCGAGCGCGGCTGGATTCTGCCCGGACAACGCGGCAAAGCCCTCAGCGGCGCCGGTCTTGCCTTCCGCGTACCAGCGCCAGTTGCCGTAGGCGTAGCGCACCATGCGGCCGTCTTGCAGACCGACGACGAGGCTGGAATGGCGGCCATGGTCGAGCACCGCGACCGGCGCGCGCGCGGCGCCGGGCGCCAGCGGCGGCGGCGCCACGACATAGGTGGTCGCGCAGGCGGCGAGGGCGCTCGTGGCCGCCAGCGCCGCGAGGGTAGCGATCAAGCGTCGCAACACGGCGTGCCTCCGGAGTCTTACCTTCCCCCGGAGGGGGAAGGTGGCGCGAAGCGACGGATGGGGGATACCTCAACGCGCGTGGTGTTCGTCTTCGACATCCCCCATCCGCCTTCGGCACCTTCCCCCTCCGGGGGAAGGTAAAGAAAGCCGCCACTCACGCCGCCGGCGCCATCAGATCCTTCAGCAACGGCAGCACCTCGGCGGCGACGCGTTCGATCTGTTGGTCGCGTTGCTCGTAGGGGCCGACCAGGTCGAGCACGAGGTGGCGCACGCCGGCGGCGTGGAATTCGCGGATGCGCTCGGCGATGCGCGCGGGCGGGCCGAGCCCGGCGTAGCGCTGCGCTGCCTTGCGGAAGTCCATGGCGTAGCGGACGCTCAAGGTCTCGGTCGCCGCGTCGAGCGCCTTCTCGTAGGTGTCGTCGAGCCGCGTGAACAGCAGATGGCCGGTGCCGAAGCGGCCGAGCGGGCGTTGCGCGGCCTCGGCGGCTTCGGCGATCGCGGCCAGGCTGTCGCGATACATCTCGGGCGTCACGACATAGGACATCCAGCCATCGGCCAGGCGGCCGGTGCGCTTGAGCGCGCCGGGCGAGCGGCCGCCGCACCAGATCGGCGGCCCGCCCGGCTGGCGCGTCGGCGGCTGCATGCTGAGCGCGGGGAAGGGGTAGAATGGGCCGTCATGCGACACCGTCTCGCCGGTCCATAATTTGCGCAGTGCGCGGATGCCGTCCGACAGCCGCGCGCCGCGCTCGCCGATCGGCACGCCGGCGAGCTGGTATTCTTTTGGGAACTCGCCGCCGACGCCGACGCCGAAGATCAGCCTTCCCTCGGTCAGGTGATCGAGCGTCGAGACTTGCTTGGCGACCGGTCCGGCGTGGCGCAGCGGCAGCAGATAGACGTTGGTGCCCAACAGCAGCCGACGGCTCGCCACCGCCGCCTGCGCCAGCTGCAGCAGCGGATCGAGGATGGGGATGGCGAAGGAGATATGATCGCCGACCCACAGCGAGTCGTAGCCGCAGCGATCGACCAGCTCGACCAGCTCGACCAGCTCGTCGATGCGCGGCAGCCACGGCCCGGTGGCGGGCTCGGTACGGCGATGGATGGTCTGGATGCCGAGCTTGAGGTGGGCGTCGAGGGGCAGTGGCATGGATGGATCCTGGTGGCGTCCCGCCGAGCATAGCGAGAGATTGCGGGTCGACCTAGAGCGCCTACCGATCGGACTGTGCTGAAGGGCGACAACGTGATCCTATACGCGGGTTGAAGTGAGGACCGATGAGCTATCTAGCCCCCTTCGCAGGCCTCAAGGTCGTCGATCTCAGCCAGGGGATCGCCGGACCCTACTGCGCCATGCTGCTGGCGCAGTACGGCGCCGACGTCATCAAGGTCGAGCAGCCGGGCGAGGGCGACTGGGCCCGCGCGCTCGGCCAGCGCTACGGTGATCACAGCGCCTTCTCCGTGATCGGCAATCTCGGCAAGCGCAGCCTCGCCCTCGACCTGAAATCGCAGCGGGGCAAGGATGTCCTGTGGCGCTTGATCGACGGCGCCGATGTCTTCATCGAGGGCTTCAAGCCGGGCACCATCGCGCGGCTGGGGTTCGACTACGACGCCGTCTCGGCGCGGGCGCCGCGCCTTCTCTATCTCTCGATCTCCGGCTTCGGCCAGACCGGCCCGCTCGCCGAGCGGCCGGCGATGGATCCCGTCCTGCAGGCCTATACCGGCCTGATGACCGAGAACCGCGGCGAGGACGGCATTCCGCATCGCGTGCCGGTGATCGTGGTCGACATGTCGACCGCGCTCTACGCCTTCCAGGCGCTGTCGGCGGCGCTGTACGCGCGTCGCGACGAGGCGCGCGGCCGCTACATCGACGTGAGCCTGATGCAGTCGGCCACGGCGCTGCAGTCGATCCGCATGATGATGAGCCTGCTCGAGGGCGGTGCGATGAAGCCCGGCGGCGTGCCGGGCGGTGTCTTCAAGACCGCCGATGGCTGGATGTCGATCGTCGCCACGTCGGACCGGCACTGGCAGGCGGTGTGCGAGGCGCTGGCGGCGCCGCAATACGCCGCCGACCCGCGCTTCGCGACGCGCGCCGGCCGCATCGACAACGCCAACGAACTCTATGCCTGGCTGCGCCCGGCCCTCGCGCGCATGTCGAGCGAACTTCTATCCGGCCGCTTCGTCGCGGCCGGGGTGATGCACGAGCGATTGAACAGCTACGCCGAGTTCGTCGAGCAGCCGCAGGTCAAGGCCGTCGAGCTGCTGCACTGGCTGGCGCAGGCCGGCCTGCCGACCAAGGTGCCGGTACCGGCGCTGCCGGGCATGGCGCCCCCGCAAGACGGAACCCCGCGCGGCACGTCGCCGGTCGTCGGTCAGCACAGCCGCGCGATCCTCGCCGAGCACGGCTTCACCGCGCAGGAGATCGACGCGCTGATCGCCAACGGGTCCGTCGCCGCCTGAGTGCGGATCTTGAGGTGGGCGTCAGAGGGGAGTCGCATGGACCTCTCTATTGAATGTGCCTTTCCACGATCGAATGCGCGCGTGCGTGGTGCGTCCACATCCGTCCCACGGCTTTATCGCCTCGGAAGCCGGCTGCACGGTCGCGCCTAGCCACTCACCGTCATTCCACCAGGAAACAACAACCAGCGTTTCGGCCAGGATCTCGCGAATGAAGGTGATCGGATTCTCGTAGCTCGACACCACCGCGTCGCCGACGGGCCACTCGAAGTGAGTGTGGTAGGCGTCGAAGAAGACCGTCACCTCGTCGCCTTCGGTCCACACATGAAGCGGCTCCGTGGCACCCGATGGCGGCGGCACCTCGACGACCAAGTATCCCGTCGCCAGGTCGTCTTCGCCCTGGACACGTGCGAGTGCGCGCCATTCCGGGAAGACGCGAAAGAGGTCATCGGCGAACGCAAGCGAGAAAGCGCCCAGCTCCATGTCGACGAGAGCTCCGAGCTGTATGAGTGAAGTGGACTATATTGGGATATGTGCGGACATGGCTACGTGCATCGCCCGCTGTCGCGATCTCCGCATGGACCGCCAGACGCGAGTAGAGGCCGTCCGAGGGGTGCGAACGACAAAGCGCAAGCGCTACACGGAAGAGCGGGTTCCTCAGTCCACTCGGTGATCGCGTACGGCCTTCTCCCCGCGCAGGCGGGGAGAAGGTGCCGAGCGTTAGCGAGGCGGATGAGGGGCTTCCTCGCGCAACGACCAACGCTGTCGCTGTCGAGACTCCGCGAAGCCCCTCATCCGCCCTTCGGGCACCTTCTCCCCGCCTGCGCGGGGAGAAGGATGATGCCGCCTTGCCTCAATCCGCCGCCGCGCGTGACAGGTCGCGTTGGTCCGCCGACGGTCCATACACGAACGCCGCGTCGTCGAGGTCGATGGCCGGGAACTGGTCCTTTTCGTTCCAGTAATCCTGATTGTGCTGCCACTCCGGCTTGTCGCCGCGCTTGGGCAGCAGGTGCATGGCGCGCATCAGGTAGCCGGGATTGAAATTCTCCGGATCGATCCACGGCAGGATCGGCATGTCCTTGTCCTGCGGCCGCAGCGCCACGGCGACGCGCTTGGCCTGGCGCGTCTTCATGTGGTTGAGCAGGCGGCAGACGAAGTCGGCGACCAGATCGGCGCGCAAGGTCCAGCTGGCGCGGAAATAGCCGAACACCCAGACCATGTTGGGGATGCCGGTGAACATCATGCCGCGATAGGTCACGGTCTGGGCGAAGTCGAGCGCCTTGCCGTCGACGGTGAAGGCGATGTCGCCCAGCGCGTTCATGTTGAAGCCGGTGGCCGTGACGATGATGTCGGCCTCCAGCGTCTTGCCCGATTTCAGCAGGATGCCCTTTTCGGTGAAACGCTCGATCTCGTCGGTGACCACCGAAGCCTTGCCGGCGCGGATGCCCTTGAACAGATCGCCGTCGGGCACGAAGGCGATGCGCTGGCGCCACGGCCGGTAGCTCGGCGAGAAGTCCGGATCGAGCTTGTAGTCGGGGCCGATATAGGCGCGCACGCCGGCCAGCAGCTCCTTGCGCACGGTCTCCGGCTCCTCGAAGGCGCGGCGCGTGAAGACGGCCTGGTCGTGCAGGATCTTGCGGCGCACGATCTCGTGGATCCACGTCTCGTCGATCTGCAGCTGCCGCAGCGTGTCGGCCAGATCGTTGGCGTTGCGCGCCGGGATGAAATAGGTCGGCGAGCGTTGCAGCATGGTGACGTGCGCGACCTTGTCGGCCACCGCCGGGATCAAGGTCGCCGCCGTGGCGCCGGAGCCGATCACCAGCATCGCCTTGCCGGTGTAGTCGAGATCCTCCGGCCAGGTCTGCGGATGCACGATTCGGCCCTTGTACGTCTCCATGCCGGGCCAGCTCGGCGTGTAGCCCTCGTTGTGGCGGTAGTAGCCCTGGCACATCCACAGGAAGTTGGCGGTGAAGCGCACGGTCTCGCCGCTGTCGCCGCGAGTGGCCTCGATGGTCCAGCGATTGTCGGCGCTCGACCACGCGGCCCGCGTGATGGTGTGGTGGTAGCGGATGTGGCGGGCGAGATCGTTCTCTTCGATTACCTCCGCCATGTAGTCGCGGATCTCGTGCGCCTGGGCGATCGGCTTGCCGGTCCACGGCTTGAAGCGATAGCCGAAGGTGTAGAGGTCGCTGTCGGAGCGGATGCCGGGATAGCGGTGCGTCAGCCAGGTGCCGCCGAAGCTCTCCTGGCTCTCCAGCACCACGAAGCTGGTGCCGGGGCATTGCTGGGTCAGGTGGTAGGCGCCACCGACGCCCGAGATGCCGGCGCCGACGATGAGGACGTCGAAGTGCTCGGTCCCGGCCTCGGGGGCGCGGGTCGGCGTGATCGTGTCGGGCATTGAACTGCTCCTTCAACAAGCTCGGGCGACTATATGCAGGCAATTCAAACACGCGCCGCTTCGCTTCGCGCCGCGACCAAACATCGCCGAGATGGGCGATCACCCTCGGTTCCGGATTGGCGTGGATGCCGGGCGGTCCTACTCGACCTTGAAGCCCGACGCCGCGATGACCGGTCGCCAGCGTTCGAGCTCCGCGGCGTCGAATTCGGCCAAGCCGGCCGGGCTCGAGCTTCGCGGCTCCATACCCATGGTGACGATGCGCTCGCGCACATCGGGCATCGCCAGGATGGCGGCGATCTCTGCGCCCAGCGCGGTGCGTGTCGCCAGAGGCGTGCGCGACGGCGCGTAGAGTCCCAGCCAGCCTTCGCCCACGAGGTCGCGATAGCCCGACTCGGCGAAGGTCGGCAGCTCGGGCGCGGCGAGCGGTCTGGCTCGGCCCGACGTGGCCAGGAGGCGTACCTTGCCGCCCTTGTAGGCGGCGTGGAAATCGGACAGCGCCGAGATACCGATCTTGATCTGGCCCGGACTCAAATCGGCGATCATCGGCGCCGAGCCCCTGTAAGGCACGACCTGCATGTCGACGCCCAACGCCCTGCCGAGCATCAGCCCGAAGAAATGCGATTGGCCGCCGGGCGCCGGCACGCCGAAGCTGGTCTGCGTGGGATTGGCCTTCGCCCAGTTGGCGAAGCGCGCCATGTCGTCGACCGGCAGCGCCGGCGTGACCGCCAGCGCGAGCTGGAACGTGGTCACCAGGCTGATCGGGTCGAGATCGACCTGCGGGTCGTAGGGCAGCTTGGTGTAGGTGAGCTTGGCCATGATGGTCGCCGACATCGCCGCCAGCACCAGCGAGTTGCCGTCCGGCGGCATCTTGGTGAGCGCCTCGGCGGCGATCACGCCACCCGAGCCGGCCTTGTTCTCGACGATCACCGCGAGACCCGTCCGATCGCGCAACTTGTCGGCCAGCAGCCGCGCGACGATGTCGGCGCTGCCGCCGGCGGAGAAGCCGACCAGGATTCGCACGGGGCCACGCGGCAGCGCGGCGTGGCCGGGACGCGTCACCACGGCCGCGCCGGCGGCCGCCAGGAGCGCCGGCCGCGCGAGCGCGAAGCCACCCAGTCCGGCCATCGCCGATCGCCGATCCAGCTTAGCGGTCATGTGAACTCCGTCTCAGTTTCGCATCATCGCGCGACTTCGCGCGAGCGTGAAAACAACGCAATAACGCAAGCCTGACACGTCATGCCCACAGCGTTCGGCTCAGTCGGCCGCGTCCAGCCGGTGCACGATCCGCTGCGAATTGGCGTGGATCCCGAGCAACCGCAGCTCGCCGGGCCCTGGATTGCGGAAGGCATGGGGCGTGTCGGGCGGCAAGGCGATCATGTCGCCGGCGGCGAGCCGCTGCACCTCATCTTCGCGGCCGACCAACCAGGCCTCCATCACACCCTCGATGATGAAGAGATACTCGCAATAGGGATGGAAGTGATCGGGGGTCTGGTAGCCGGGCTGGCACGTCTGGACACCGGTGAACAGCGGCAGCGGCGCGTCGCCGAGCAGCTTGCGATACTGCGAGAGCGGTCCGAACGGGATCGGCTCGGCCTGGTCCAGTCGGGCGATGCTCGGCATGACTGAAGATGTCATCGGTGGCCTCCCCGACCTTCAAGCAGGTCCGTGAGCGAGACGGATGTGCGCCGCGACGTCAGCGCATCACACGCCTCCGCGCTTGGCAAGGCCGCGCCGAGCTTGCGCGCGGATCGGGAAACCGCGAAAACCCGGGCCTGTTCCGCGATCCTCAAGGGAATGTCAGGCACATGCAGTTCGACGACGTCATCCTCGGGCGCCGCAGCATCCGCGGCTACAAGCCCGATCCGGTGCCCCGGGCGCTGATCGAGGAGGTCATCGCGCTGGCGATGCGCGCGCCCTCGTCGATGAACACCCAGCCGTGGAATTTCTACGTCATCAGCGGCGAGCCGCTGAACCGCATCCGCGCCGGCAACACCGAGCGCAATCTGGCGGGCGTGCCGCACTCGCGCGAGTTCCGCATCGGCCAGCCTTTCGCCGGCCAGCACCGCGACCGGCAGGTCGGCGTCGCCAAGCAATTATTCGCCGCCATGGGCATCGCGCGCGACGACCAGGAGGGCCGCCAGGACTGGGTGCTGCGCGGCTTCCGCCAGTTCGACGCGCCGGTCTGCGTGATCGTCACCTACGACCGCGCGCTGCATGGCAGCGACGACGCGCCCTTCGATTGCGGCGCCGTGGCGACCGCGCTGGTCAACGCCGCCTGGTCGCGCGGGCTGGGCGCGGTGATCAACAGCCAGGGCATCATGCAGTCGCCGGTGGTGCGCGAGCACGCCGGCATCGCCGAGGATCAGGTGATCATGAAGGCCATCGCGCTGGGCTGGCCGGACGAGAGCTTCCCGGCCAACGCGGTGGTGTCACAGCGCAAGTCGGTCAAGGAAGCCACGGTGTTCGTCGGCTTCGACGAGTAGGCGCGCTCCAGAGCGGCGAGCTTGAAATCGTCGCCACCCTGTCATTCCGAGCGCAGCGAGGAATCCAGGCATCTTCCCTGGATTCCTCGCTGCGCTCGGAATGACAGATGCGTCCGATAAGCCGCTCGATGCGCTAGCGCGGCTCGGCGGGGCGCAGCACGTCGCGCAGACGGTCGAGGTCGGCGATGACGACCCGTCGGCCCTCGCCGCTGACGCCGGCCGGCCGCAGGGCGGCGAAGGCGCGCGACAGGCTCTGCGGCGTGATGCCGAGACGGCCGGCGATCAATCGCCGCCCGGCGGGCAGGGTGACGGTGGCGCCGCCGGTGCGGGCCGGCGCCAGCGCCAGCAGCAGCGCGGTCAGCCGCTCGATCGCCGTCAGCAGCTTGAGGTCCTTGATCTGGCCGATCAGGGTGCGCCAGTAGATCGACGACTGCAGCGCCGCGCCATGGGCGAGCGCGCCATGGGCGCGCAGCTCGGCGCGAAAGGCGGCGGCCGGCCAAAGCAGGACGCGGCTGCGCTCGAGCAGACGGGCGTTCAGCAGGTAAGGCGCGTCGAGCACGACCGCGGCGAGGATGAAGCTGTCGCCGGGTCCGAAGAACTCGACCAGCATTTCCTCGCGCTGGCCTTCGCCGAACAGACCCACGGCGCCCGACAGCACGATGTGCAGGAATTGCGGTGCCTCGCCCTGCCGGCAGAGAGCCGTGCCCTTGGGCAGGGTCTGCGCGAAGCACGGGCCCAGCAACCGGGCGAAATCCGCCTCCGGAATCGCCGTGAGCAGCCTGGAGCGTCGCAGCAGCGGCATGTCGGCGGGCAGCATGCTCGTCTCCGTCCCCCTTCGGCTTGGCGCGACGCGCGTTAACAAATGTGAAGAGTAGCTCTTCGCATTTGTTAACGGACTCGAAATTAGGCGGCGTTCCCAACGACTCCTTGACGTACGTCAAGCCGGCCCGCCGCCGTCTCGCCACCCTGTCGCCATCGAGGGAGTGCGACGGATGGCGATGGGGAACCAGGCTGCGGCGGCGTCCGATAACGGCAGGACCATGGCGCTCGGCATGAGCACCTTGGCCTTCACCGTGTGCTTCGCGGTGTGGACGATCTTTTCGATCATCGGTGTGCAGATCAAGAAGGACCTCGGGCTGAGCGACACGCAGTTCGGCCTGCTGGTCGGCACGCCGATCCTGGTGGGATCGCTGATCCGCCTGATCCTCGGCATCTGGGCCGACCAGTATGGCGGCCGCGTCGTCTATACCGGCGTGATGATCGCCGCCGCGGTGGCGACCTGGCTGTTGACCTTCGCCTACGACTACCCGACCTTCTTGCTGGCGGCGCTGGGCGTCGGCATCGCCGGCGGCTCCTTCGCCGTCGGCATCGCCTATGTCTCGCGCTGGTACGAGCAGGGCAAGCAGGGCACGGCGCTGGGCATCTTCGGCGCCGGCAATGTCGGCGCCGCCGTCACCAAGTTTGTCGCGCCCTTCGTCATGGTGGCCTGGGGCTGGAAGAGCGTCGCCGAGATCTGGGCGATCGCGCTGGCGGCGACGGCCGTCGTCTTCTGGTTCACCACCCGCGACGATCCGCAGCTCGCCGCGCGGCGCGCCGCCGGCATCAAGCCCGAGCCGATCTCGGCCATGCTCGAGCCGCTGCGCAACATCCAGGTCTGGCGCTTCTCGCTCTACTACTTCTTCGTCTTCGGCGCCTTCG
>CAYTFW010000123.1:0-19669 GCA_964437145.1 uncultured Rhizobiaceae bacterium | reverse complement strand
TTCAACCTCGGCTTCTCACGCGCGGCCGTCCCCTAACAGGCCGGCGGCTCGCCGCCGGATCCGCCATGACGACTCGTCTGTCCACGCTCGCCGTCGCCTGGTTCGCGCTCGCAGTCGCCGCCGGCGCGCCGCCGACCGTCCTCGCCCAGAACAAGGCCGACGCCGGCGATCGATCGCCGTTGATCGTGCGCGGCTACACCGACGTGCCGAACGCGACCGTGCGCGTGGGCATCGCGGGCGACGTCCTCCTCGAGCTGCACGTGCAGGACGGCCAGACGGTGAAGGCGGGCGACGTGGTGGCCGTGCTGCGCAACTACGAGATCGTCGGCCGTTCGCTGAAGATATCGGAAGCGCGCCGTGACCTGACGCGCCTGAAATACCAGGCCCTGAAGGACGGCCCGCGCACCAAGGAACTCGCCAGCCAGGAGCAGGCGGTACGGCTCGCCGAGCTCGAGAACAGGAAGACCCAGATCGAGATGGCGAGCAGCGCCCTGCGACCCGAGCTCAAGCAGATCAACCTCGAAGCCGCCCAGGCCAAGGTCGACCAGGAGCAGCGCAAGCTCGTGACCATGCGCGCGGCGCTGGACATCGACCTCCAAACAGCGGCCGCCGAGCTGGCGATCGCCGAGGCCGAGGTCGAGCAGCTGCGCAGCAATCGCGAGAACTCGCTGATCCGCTCGCCGATCAACGGCGTCGTGCTGCAGCTCTACGCCCGACAGGGAGAGGTCGTCGGCGGCCAGGGTGTCGCCAAGATCGTCGACCTCTCCCAGCTGCGGGTGCTGGCCGACGTCGACGAGGTGCAGCTCGATCGCGTCCAAGTCGGCGGTCGCGCCGACATCAGGCTGCGCGGCCGCGACGAACCCTACAAGGGACGCGTCTCGCGCGTGGTGCCGTCGGTCAACCGCCTGCGCCGGCCCGATCCGGAGGGCGCCACGCCGATGGATGCGCGCGTCGTGCAGGTCGAGATCGAGTTCGTCGACACCGACCGCATTCCGCAGGTCATCGGCCGCGAAGTGCGCGTCACGCTCTACTGATGGTCGCGATACCCTCCTTCCGGCCACCGTCCGATCTCGCGGGCCGGCTACGGTCGTACTGGGCCGGCCTACCGGCGCGAGCGCGCCAAGTATGGTCGGATTTCCGTCGCGCCGTGTTGATTTCGGCCAAGCTGCCGCTGGGCGTGCAGCAGCTGCGGCGCCAGCGCACCAGCGCGATTCTGGCGCTCTGCGGCGTCACCGCCAGCATCATCGTGATCTTCGCCCAGCTCGGTATCGAGAACGCGATCTACGAGTCCTCGGTGCGCGTGCATCGTTCCGTCAAGGGCGATCTGGTGGTCGCCTCGGCCGGCTTCCAGTCGCTGCAGCTCTTCACCTACGTGCCGGTCGACGTGGTCGACATGGTGGCGGCGCACCCCAAGGTGCGCGCCACCAAGATGCTGCACTTCGGCAACATGTCGCTCCTGCACGAAGGCATGCGCGGGCCACGCCAGATCCTCTACTACGGCCTCGATGTCGAGCAGCCGGCGATCGACGCGCCGGGCTTGGCCGAGAATCTCCACAAGCTGCGCCTGCCGCGCCGCTTGTTGTTCGACCGCATGTCGCGGCCGGTCTATGGCGATCTGATCAACCGCATCGCGCGCACGGACGAGGCGGTGGTGCTGGGTCCGCGCGACGCCCAGCAGCTCTACCGCCAGCTCTTCGCCGTCGGCACGTACTCGCTCGGGCCCAACATCCTCAACGACGGCTCGCTGATCACGTCGGACTTCACGCTCTCGGAGATCTTCGGTTACCAGCTCGACCGGCCGGCCTTCATCGCCGTCGACCTCGCGCCGGGCGCCGATGTGGGCGAGGTCGTGCGCGACCTGCGCCGCACCCTGGGCCGGCGCGCCGACGTCTTCCTCAAGCACGAGTTCGTCGCCCGCGAGCGCGCCTTCTGGTCGCGCGACACGCCGATCGGCTACGTCACCAATCTCGGCTTCTTCCTCGGCGTCGCCATCGGCATGGTGTTCATCTACTACGCCAAGTACCAGATCATCCGCTCCTACCTGCCCGAGTACGCCATCCTGAAATGCTTCGGCTACGACCGCTGGTTCTTCCTGTCGGTCGTCATCCAGATCGGCGTCTGCGTCATCCTGCCGTCGCTGATCCTGGGCGCGGCGATCTCGTGGGGCATCTACGCCGCGGCTGAAAGCGCCACGCACCTGGGACTCTCGCTGGGCATCCGCGAGCTGGCGCTGGCCCTGGTCGCCGCCATCATCATGACCCTGGCGTCCAGCGTCTTCGCCTTGCGCCGGCTCGGCAAGGTCGACCCCGTCATGCTGTTCGACTGATCGCCATGGTGGGCCCGACGACATCCGACGAAGGCCGCGCCGTCGTGGTCGAGGCACGCGGCCTCAACCACTCCTACGGCACCGGCCAGCGCAAGGTCGACGTGCTGTTCGACATCGACATGGAGGTGCGCGAGGGCGAGATCGTCATCGTCACCGGCCCGTCGGGCTCGGGCAAGACGACCTTGCTGACCATCCTCGGCACCATGCGGCGGCCGACCGAGGGGCATGTCCGTGTCCTCGGCTACGACATGCTCAACGCCACGCCGTCGGACATCGAGGCGATTCGCGGCCGCCTGCGCTTCCTGTTCCAGCGCCGCAACCTGCTCGCCTCGCTCAACGTGCTGCAGAACGTCGTCGCCGGCGTCGCGATGACACCGCTCACCAACCCGGCGTGGGACGAGACGCGCGGCCGCCATCTGCTGTCGCTGCTGGGCCTGGGCGACAAGGCCGATGCCTGGCCGGACGAGCTGTCCGGCGGCCAGCAGCAGCGCGTCGCGGTGGCGCGCATGCTGATCGGCCTGCCCGATCTGATCATCGCCGACGAGCCGACCTCGGCGCTCGACCGCATCGCCGGCCGCATCGTCGTCGACCAGCTGCGCGAGCTGGCGCTGAAGGTACGCTGCGCCGTCCTGCTGTCGACCCACGACGAGCGCATCTTCGATGTCGCCACCCGCCGACTGCACATCGAGGATGGGCGGATCCACCAGGTCGGCTAGGCCGAGGCCGTCGCCAGCCGGTAGATCTCCTCGCCGATGTCGTGCCAGGTCCGCGGCCGGTAGTGCTCGGCGATGCGCGCCGAGCAATCGCGGCGGTACGCGGCGTCGGTCGCGAGACGCTTGATCGCCGCCAGCCAGCCCGGCCCGTCGAGATCGTCGACATGCGTCGCCAATCCCTGGCCGGCCTCGCGCAGCGAGGTGTTGTCGGCAGCGACGCAGGGCTTGCCGAACGACAGCGACTCGGTGATCGGCAGGCCCCAGCCCTCGTGATAGGAGGGAAACACCGTGAAGGCGCAGTCGCGGTAGAGGTGGACAAGCTCGGCGTCCGACGGACCGGCGACGAAGCGGATGTGCCGGCCCCACATCTCGCGGTCGCGCGACATCAGGTCGAAGACGTCGCGGTCGTTCCAGCCGCGCTGGCCGGCCAGCACCAGAGGCGGCGTCGCCTCGCCCATCTCCTGGACGAGACGGCGCCACAGCCAGTAGATCCCGGCGTGGTTCTTTCTGGGGTTGAGAGTCGAGACGTATAGCGCGTAGCCGTCCGATGGCAGCCCGAGCGCGCGCAGTCGCGGGGTGAACTCGGCCGTCACGCGATCCCTGAGGTCGGCGCAGAGCGGCACGTGATGGACCGGGATCTCGCGCTTGCCGCGCTCGCGGATATAGGCGGTCAGGTCGTCCACCACGAACCGGGAGATGGCGCAGGTCCAGTCGGCGCAGTCGATCACGGCGTCGATGAAGCGGCGGAAATCCCTGGCGCCGCTCTCGTTGCTGACCAGTTCGGGCCGCCGGATCGGCATGATATCGGCGATATTCACGCCGACGCGGACACCTTGCGTCTGGCGCAGGCGGACGAGATCGGCGATCTGTCCGGCGCGCCAGAAGATCGCCGGCACGACGATCGTGTCGCCGGGCGCCAGCGTCAGACGCGGCGACACCGCCGCCGCCAGGCGCGAGGCCGTCGCCTGGACGAGGCCGTCGCGGCTGCGCTCGCTCGAGGCTATGGCCTGGCGGAAATCGGTGACGCGGAACCGCCGCAGCAGCGCGTCATACTGAAGCGTCCGCCCGCCGCGCGCCACCATCTCGCGGGCGACCTCGTACTCGACCCGCGGGATGCCCGTGCGGCGATTCTGTCGCCGGCTCATCTTCGTCGACACCGTGACGTAGAGCGAGCTCATGCGACGTTCTTTCCGCGCGGCGACGTGGTGGGATGAGCCATGACGATCAGTTTAACCCCAGTACGCGAACTGTTCGCTCTCGAGCTCGTGCGGCCGCGGCCGGCCGTGGAACACGCAAAGACGCGCCGCGGGCGGGACGGCGCCACCGGCGCCGAGATCGGCGTAATCCACCAGCGAGCCCGGCAGCGTTTCCGCGATCGCGCGCCAAGCGATGCCGGCCCGCCGCAGCCCGCCCTCGATGTAGCCGCGATGACCGGCCTGGCGATGGCGGTGGTTCCAGTATTCGGGCATCCAGGCGTAGCGCCGGTAGAGGAACGAGCAATCGACGCGCCAGGCCATCACCGCCGCGTCGAGGCCGCCGGCCCTATGCGTGGCGGCCGCGAACTCGCCATCCAGCGCCACGCGGGCCAGCTCGTCGAGCTCGCCGAGCACGACGGTATCCAGATCGAGGTAGAGCACCGGCCCGTCGAACAGACCGCGGCGGAACAGCTCCAGCTTCGCCCACGCGCCGGGCCACAGCCAGCGCAGATGGACGTGGTCGCACGGCACGGCGATGTCGGACAGGCAAACGAAGCGATGCGGCAGGCTGAGACGCGCGGCGACGCTCTCGCGCAGGATGCGGACGTACTTGGCGAAGAACGGCCCCTCGCGCGTGCCCATGTGCTGGCCGCCGCGACGCAGGACGCAGGCGACGGTGAGCGGGGCGCCGCCGAGGCTGGAGCGAGCCACGCTCAGTACCAATGACGCGCCACCCAGCCCTCGACCTCGTGCGGCTTGGGGCGGGTCATCATCATGCAGATACGCGCGTCGTGGACCGGCACGCCGTACTCGCCGATGTCGAAATGGTTGATCACCTGGCCGGGCAGCAGGCGGTTGACGTACTCGATGGTCACGTCGCGCTCGCGCAGCCGGCGTTCGGTGAAGCCCTGGTCGCCATAGCTGCTGCCGCCGCGGCGGTGGACGCGCTGATAGTGCTCGGGCCGCGACGCGAACTCGCGGTAGATGAAAGAGCAGTCCATGGTGAAGGCCATGATGCTGCTGTTGAAGTGGCCGTACCAGGGATCGGAGACGGCGGCGAAGCCGACCTCGCCGGCGAGCCGCGCGATGTCGCGCAGGTCGCCGCAGATCACCGTGTCGAGGTCGAGATAGAGCACCGGTCCGTCGAACAGGCCGGGCCGGAACAGCTCGATCTTGCTGTAGAAGCTCGGCCAGCCGTGGACCAGCGGGATGCGCTCGCAGGCGACCTCGACGTCGGTCAGGCAGACGAAACGATGCTCGATCGGCAGATGCCGGCGCACCGCGTCGCGCAGCACGCGCACGTATTTGGGGAAGTAGTCGCCACCGGACTTGAAAACGCTGGCGACGGTCAGTATGGCGCCCATCGCGCGCGGCTCAGTGCCAGTGCCGGGGAACCCAGCCGGCCGAGATCTCGTGCGGCTTGGGTCGACCCATCATCAGGCAGACGCTGCCGGTCGGCTCGCCGGTGGCTCCGCCATGGTAGTTGTAGACCGAGATCGCGCCGGGCAGCGCGGCGTCGAGATGGACGATCGGCACGCCGTGCCGCCGCAGCGACGCCTCGGTGAAGCCCTGATCGCCATAGCTGCTGCCCAGCGCGATCAAGCCGTCGAGCCCGACGCGGCGCAGCGTGAACCAGACATGGTGATGCCATTTCTGGATCCACGCGCCGGTCTGGCTGAATTCCTCGAACACCCGGGAGCAGTCCACGGTGAAGGACACCACGCTGCTGTTGAAGTGGCCGCCCTTCGGATCGCTGGTGCAGCCGAACGTCGATCGCATGGCCGTACGCGCCAGCTCGTCGATGTTGCCGTGGATCACCGTGTCGAGGTCGAAATACAGCACCGGACCTTTGAACAGGCCCGGCCGGTAGAGCTCGATCTTGCTGTAGAAGCCCGGCCAGCCGGTGACCAGCGGGATGCGTTCGCAGGGCACATCCGCGACATCGGTGAGGCAGACGAATCGGTGCGGCAAAGTGAGGTTGCGCTGGACCATGTTACGCAACACCTCGACGTAGCGCGTCGAATAGTGCCGTCCCCCGGAGCGGTAGACGCAAGCGACGGTAAGGGGCTCGTCGCCCAGGCAGGGCGGATCGGTCTTGGCTGACATTGCCTGATGGGATGGGGCGCGGACGGACCGCGCGCTTGTAGCGGAAATCCTCTCGCCCTGCCAACGGCCGGCCGCGACCAAGGGTCTCAGGACCAACGCGATATTACATGATGTTACTACGTCGGCCGCGACCCGATCAGGCTTCATGTCCCGGGCGATATCTGTTAGGCGACCGCGATGCGTATCGCCATCTCGACGGATTGTTGGTTCCCCCAACTCAACGGTATCGCCCGGACCCTGGACGCCACAGTGCGCGAACTGCGCGCCATGGGCCATGAGGTCTTGCTGCTGACGCCCGACGAGTTCGGTAGCGTGCCGCTGCCGTGGTACCGCGAGGATCCCATCGTCTTCGCCTGGTATCCCAGGCTTGCGCGGCTGATGCGCGAATTCAAGCCGGAGTTCGTCCACATCGCCACGCAGGGCCTGCTCGGCCTGTGCACGCGGCTGTGGTGCTGGCGTCACGACATGCGCTTCGCCACCGCCTTTCACACGCGGTTTCCGGAGTACGCCCGTATCCGCCACGGCATCCCGGAGAGCTTGCTCTACGGGTACATGCGGTTGTTCCATGGCCGCGACGCGCCGGTGCTGGTGCCCTCGAAGTCGCTCGCCGACGAGCTGGAGCGGCACGGCTTCCGCAATCTGCGGATCTGGCAGCGTGGTGTCGACAGCGACGCCTACCACCCGCGGCCCAAGACCTGGACGCAGTATCCCCGCCCGATCCACATGTATGTCGGCCGCATCGCCGACGAGAAGAACATCGAGGCGTTCCTCAAGGTGAAGACCGAGGGCACCAAGGTGGTCGTCGGCGACGGGCCGCAACTGACGATGCTGCGCGAGCGCTATCCCGACGCGGTGTATCTCGGCAACAAGCAGGGCGAGGAGCTATCGCGCTGCTACGCCGAGGCCGACGTCTTCGTCTTTCCCAGCCTGCTCGACACCTTCGGCCTGGTCGTGCTCGAGGCTCTGGCTTCCGGCGTACCGGTCGCGGCGCTGCCCTCGCCGCATCTGGTGGAGATCTTCGGGCCGCACGAGGTGGTCGTGTTCGATGACGATCTTGCGGTGGCCTGCCGCAAGGCGCTGACCATCTCGCCGGAACGGTGCCGCGAGGTGGCCGTGAAATTCTCCTGGCGCGCCTGCACCGAGCAGTTCCTGCACATCATCGAGGAAGCGCGGCACTCGGCGTAGCCGCGCGCGTCAGCCGGGCAGGCGCAGCGTGGCCTCGCCCATCGCGGCGATGGCGCCGTCGGCGTCGCGCGCCAGCAGGCGCAGGATGACGCGGTGACCGTCGTTCAGCGCGTCGACCTTGGCGACGCGGCCGTCGCCGGTCAGCGCCGAGCCGGCTGGCACGGGGCGCGTGAAGCGGCACTCGAAGGACTCGAGGACGGCGTCGGCGCGCCAGCCGAGCGCCAGCCGCGACAGGCGGCCCATCACCAGCATCCCGTGGGCGATCTGATCGGAGAGACCAATGGCGCGTGCGGTGGCGGGATCGAGATGCACCGGGTTGTCGTCGCCTGAGGCACGCGCATAGCGCTCGATGGCCGCGGCATCGAGCGGGCCGAGCGGCACCGCGGGTAGCTTCTCACCGGGACGCGGCGGGCTCATTTCAGCTTATCCCAGGTGAAGCCCGGCGCGGCGATGGCGATCTCGCTTTCGGCCCGGCAGACCACCGCGCCTATCGCGTCGGTGATGTCGAGGCGCACGAGCGCGAAGGGGCGCGCGCCGTCGGGCGGCGTGGCGCTGACGGCGCAGGTCAGCGTCTCGCCCGCGACCAGCGGGCGGTGATAGCGGAAGCGTTGGCCGATATGGATCGGCAGCGAGCCGTCGGCGGGCAGGAACGTCGCCAGCGCCGCGCGGATCTCGGGATGGAACAGGAATCTGATCGGAAAGGTCGGCGGCACGGGCGAGGCTGGCAGGTCCAGCGTCTCGGCGAAGGCCTCGATCTCGGCGGCGTCGACGCCGAGCGTGACCGTGGCCAGCGGCCCGGCGACCGCGTCGCTCATGGCGCGCTCAGCTCGCGCGCTTGACCGCCAGCACGGCGTTCAGCCCGCCGAAGGCGAAGGAGTTCGACACCGCGGCGCGGATCGGCATGGCGCGCGCCTCGTTGGGCACGTAGTCGAGATCGCACTTGGGATCGCGCTCGAGCCAGTTCACGGTCGGCGGCGCCACCTGGTGCTTCAGCGCCAGGATCGTCGCCACCATCTCGATGGCGCCGGCGGCGCCCAGGCCGTGGCCGTGCATCGACTTGGTCGACGACACCGCGAGCTTGTCGGCGTGCGCGCCAAAGGCGGCGCGGATCGCCGCTGTCTCGACCGGGTCGTTGAGCAGGGTGCCGGTGCCGTGCGCGTTGACGTAGTCGATGTCCTCGGGCGCCAGGCCGCCATCGGCGAGCGCGTTGCGGATCGCCATCGCCGCGCCGTTGGCGTCGGGTCGCAGCAGATCGCCGGCGTCGGCGGAGCTGCCGGAACCCGCCATCTCGGCATGGATCCGCGCGCCGCGGGCCATCGCCAGGTCCATGCGCTCCAGCACGATGATGCCCGCGCCGTCACCCAGCGACATGCCGTTGCGGCCACGCGAGAAGGGCCGGCACGCGTTGGGCGTCAGGACCTTCAGCGCCTCCCAGGCGTTGATGTTGCCGTAGTTGAGATTGGCTTCGCTGCCGCCGGTGATCGCCCGGTCGACGACGCCGGCGCGCACCAGGCCCAGGGCGACGCCCATGGCGTGGTTCGCCGAGGAGCAGGCGCTGCACACGGCGAAGGCAGGTCCGTTGACGCCGAACTCCATCGAGATGTGGCTGGCGGCGGCGTTGGGCATCGCCTTGGGGATCGTCGCGGCGTCGATCCGCCGCTTGCCCAGCCCGTAGCGCTGGTAGAAGGCGTCGTTGAGCGTGCTGATGCCGCCGATGCCGGTGCCGACGATGACGGCGGTACGCGGCCCGGCGATATCGCCGGCCGACAGGCCAGCGTCGGCGATGGCCTCGCGCGCCGCGACCAGGGCGAACTGGGAAAAAGCGTCCAATGCCGCCAGCTTGGCCGGGGCGAAATGGGCGGCTGGATCGAAGCCTTTGACCTGGCCACCGATCTTGACGTGCAGATCCTCGATACCCGGCAGATCGAGCGGACCAATGCCGCAGCGACCGTTGCTAAGGCCATCCCAGAACGCGGCGACGTCCGGACCCAGCGCCGAGATGCACCCGAGTCCGGTGACAGCTACCTTGTGGGTCAAGCCGGTTTTCCCTGTTTGCCGCTCGCCTGGACGAGGCCGGACACCACGTCGACGACATCGCCGACATTGGCGATCTTCTGGATGGATTCGTCCATCGGGACGTAGATGTCGAACTTTTCCTCGATGCCGTTGAGGATCATCACCATGTCGATCGACTGCAGCCCGAGGTCCTCAAGGGTGGCCTCGGCGGTGATTTTCGCGCGATCGACCATCCCCTCGCGCGCGATCACATCGATGATCTGCTGCGCCAAGGGCGTGCCCATGTCGACGGTGGTGCTCATACCGAGTGCATCCTCACAACGGATTATTACCTAGACCGGTCGTCCCGCTAAGTCTACCCCGACATGGGGTGGGAAAAACGGCGGTTCACACGCTTGTCCGGATCCTTCAGGCAAGCGCGCGCTCGAATATCCTGTAGGTCTTGACCTTCACACCCCCAATCCGTTCGATGATCCGGCGCATGGGCGTGTTGGTTTCGAGAATCCATCCCAACTCGACGGTCTTCAGGCCGAGTCGCTTGTTGCGGCGATGCAGTTCCTCGATCGCCAGCATGGCCAGGCCGGCGCCGATGGCGGATTGCTGGTAGGTGGTCTTGACGCCCATCAGCGGGATGCGCGCCGTCCGCAGCCGCAAGCGCAGCAGATTCACCGCCAGCTTCAGCCATCCGAAGGGCAGCAGTCGCCCGTCGAAATCGGCGATCCATTCCATCAGGTTGGGCAGGGCGATGATGAAGGCGGCGGGTTCGCCGTCGACCTCGATCACCACGCCCGACTGCTTGCGCACCGCCGGCCGCATCTCCGCGGCCATGGCGTCCATCTCCGCCTCGGTGAAGGGCACGAAGCCCCAATTGTGCTGCCAGGCGTCGTTGAACAGGCCGAGCACGACCCTGACCTCGGCGCGCAGGTCGTTGGTGCGCAGTTGGCGGGCGACGATTCGATTGGCGAGGTTGCTGCGCCGGATAAGCGCGGTGCCGTAGCCGGTCGGCTCGCCATCGACGGGATAGTCGTAGTCGAACGTGTCGACCGCCTTGCTGTAGCCGGCCGCGTCGACATGGCCGGGCAGGTAGGGCGGGTTCCACGGCACCAGGAACATCGGGCGGTGCGTGAAGCCCTCGATCAGCATGCCCATCTCGGCGTTGATCGAGGGATTGAACGGGCCGTTGATGCGCTTCATGCCGCGCGCCGCCGCCCAGCTCTCGGCGGCGCGCAAAAGGGCGGCGACCACCTGGGCGTCGTCGATGGCGTCGAGGCAGCCGAAATGCCCGGTGGCGTCCTGGTAGCGCTCGAGATGCAGGCGGTCGATCTGCGCCAGGATGCGGCCCACGGGCTTGCCGTCGCGCCAGGCCAGAAAGCGCTCGCTCTCGGCATGCTGGAAGAACGGGTTCTTCTTCGGATCGAACGTGGTGCGGCGATCGAGGTCGAGTGGCGCCACCCAGCCGGGCATGCCGCGGTAGAGCTTGCGGGGGAGCTGGATGAATGTGGTGAAGTCGGCGGCGCCGGAAAGCGGCCGCACCTCGATCGGGCCGGTCATGCGCCGCCGAACTGGCCGGTCCGCCCCGCGATTGTCAAGCCGCTCGGGACGTTGACGCCTTCGCGGGCGCTCCCGAGACTGCGGGCCGGCACCGGAGGACACCCGATGAAGCAGCGCAAGAAGGCGATGATCGTGGCGGCGCAGCCCGAGCCGACGGAGGCGGGCGCCGAGATCCTGCGCTCAGGCGGCAACGCCGTCGACGCCGCCATCGCCTGCGCCCTGGTGCAGGGCGTGGTCGATCCGCTGATGTGCGGCATCGCCGGCTTTGGCAGCTGCGGCATCTACATGCCGGGCAAGAAGTTCCACGGCTATATCGACGCACATGCGCCGGCGCCGCTCGCCGCGCGGCCCGACATGTGGGCGCACCTGATCGAGGGCGAGGCGCGCGACGGCTACGGCTTCATCCTCAAGGGCCGGGTCAACGATATCGGCTACCAGTCGATCTGCGCGCCTGCCAATCTGCGCATGTACCATGACGCCCAGCGCGAGCATGGCGCGCTGCCCTGGGAGCAGGTCGTCGAGCCGGCGATCCACTGGGCCGAGAACGGCTGGAGCGTGCGCCCGCACGTGCATTACTGGTGGTCGGACGAGGGCGCCATGGGCCGCGCGCCCAACCACGAAAGGATCACCTACACGCCAGCGGCGCGTGCGCTCTACTGCCGCGACGACGGCTCGCCCAAGCGCGTCGGTGACTTCGTGCGCAACCGCGATTACGGCCGCACGTTGCGCGCGATCGCCAAAGGCGGCGCCGACGCCTTCTATGTCGGCGAGATCGCCGACGCGATCGTCACCGACATGCAGAAGCACGGCGGCCTGATCACCCGCGAGGACTTGCGGACCTGGACCACGAGCCGCAACGAGCCGCTGTGGGGCAAGTATCGCGGCTACGACGTCTCGACCAATCGCCCGCCGGGCGGCGGCGTGATGCTGATCGAGATGCTCAACATCCTGGAGCAGTTCGATCTCGCGGCGATGGAGCACAATTCGCCGGAGTATCTGCGCGTCGTCAGTGAGGCGATGAAGCGCGCGACCATCGACAAGGATCTCTATGTCGGTGACCCCAAGTTCGTCGACGTGCCGATCGATCGGCTGAACGCCAAGGAATACGCCAAGGCGATGGCCGACGAGATCCGCCGGGGCGTGAAGGCCACCGTGCCGCGCTTCAATTCAGGCGCGCCGCGCAAGGACACCACGCAGGTCTCGGTGATCGACAAGGACGGCAACTGCGTGACCATGACCCATTCGCTGGGCATGCCCTCGGGCGTCGTCACCGACGGGCTGGGCTTCATGTACAACGGCTGCATGGGCGTGTTCGATCCCCGGCCCGGCCGCGCCGGCTCGATCGCGCCGGGCAAGGCGCGTTTCAGCTCGGTGGTGCCCTCGATCTTCTTCAAGGATGGCCGGCCCAATCTGATCATCGGCGCGCCCGGGGCGACGCAGATCGCCATGGGCGTGCTGCAGGTCTCGCTCAACGCGCTGGACTTCGGCATGACCATGACCGAGGCGGTGAGCGCGCCGCGGTTCTCCGCCACCAGCGACGCCATCGACGTCTCCAACCGCATTCCGCGCGGCACGCAGAAGGCGCTGGAAGGCATGGGCTACGAGGTGATCCGCAACGCCTACACCTTCGGCTTCGCCGCCGTGCACGCGATCCGCGTGCATCCCGACGGGCTCGATGGCGGCGCCGATCCCGGCCACGACGGCATCGTCATGGCGGTGTGACGGCGGCTATCGCAACGCCTTGCGCATGTTGATCGAGGTCGGCTCGCTGAAGCCGGGATGGGCCTCGCGCGAGATCTCGACATAGCCCAGGCGGGCGAACAGGCGCTGGTTGCCAGGTAGCGCGATGCGCACGCCCAGCAGCACGCCCTGGGCACCGCGGGCGCGCGCCTCGTCCTCGACCGCGGCCACCAGTGCCTCGGCCACGCCGGCTCGGCGATGGTCGGGCAGCACCGACAGCCGGCCGAAGTACAGATCCTCGCCCTCGTCGCGAAAGAGCACGCAGCCCACCGCCACGCCGCCGCGCTCGGCGATCAGCGCGCCCCGGCGACCGACGAGTTGCGCCGCGAGTCCCTCGGGCGTCTCGCCATAGGCGCCCGACTCGGGCTTCAGCCTGCCGCGGTACTCGGCGAAGGCCGCCTGGATCAGATCGAGGACGAGGCGCGCGTCGGCAGGCGCGGCGCGGCGCAGGACGAGATCGGCCATCAACGCAGGACCGTGCCGCCGTCGATATAGGCCGTCGAACCGGCGCGCGAGAGGCTGAGCCGCTGGGCATAGTTGTCGGCGCGCGCGTCGATGGCGCGCGAGTCGTGCCGTGGCGGCAGGCCGTCGCGCAGCGCTTCGGCCAGCACGCGGCCATGGCAACCGCCTCGCGGCAGGCCCAGCAGGTCTAGGATCGTCGGCGTGACATCGGTGATGCCGGCGGGGCAGGGCGAGACATAACCCTCGCGGAACGCCGCGCCGCCGGCGGCCAGCCAGTTGTTGAGCTCGCGCGGGTGCAGGCCGCCATGCATGCTGCCGCCGGCGGGGATGTCGTGGTCGTGATGCGTGCGGCCGGGCCAGCCGCCCGAGCCCGGCTCGTCGTCGGTGGCCAGCGTGAACAGCAGGTCGGCCGATCGCGCGTGCGTCACGCCCAGCACGGCGCGATCGAGCGTACCGTCGATCGGCCCGTGCGTGCCATCGCCACCCGAGGCGAAGATCAACCCGCACCAGGGCTGCTCGCGCAGGAAGGCGACAAGGTCGCGCGCCAGACCGGCGTCGCGCCGTCGCAGGCCGACCAGCGAGGGCGAGCCGGAGACCACGGCGAGATCGCCGTCGCCCGAGGCGCGCGCATCGGCGCGGAAGCCGGCGGCGGTGAATCGGTCGACGACGCCGATGCGCTCATGCGTCGTGACGTGGCCGTGGTCGGAGAGGGTGATGATCGAGCGGCGGTCGTGGTCGGGCGCCGCCCGCCACGCCGCGACGATCTCGCCGAACGCCGCGTCCACCGTCTTCAGCGCCACGACGGTCTCCGCCGAGCCGATGCCGCGATAGTGGTAGGTCGTGTCTGGGTCGGCGAACCACAGGATCGCGACGTCGGGGTCGATCACCGGCCAGACATGCTCGAGATAGAGGCGCTTGGCGTGCTCGATGCGAGCGCCCAGCGGAATCGCGGCCGGCGGCGGCTCGCCGAAACGATCCGCCAGCTCGCGCCAGCTGTCGAGACAAGGCGCGGAATAGGCGGGGCCGTGGGAGGACCAGCGTAGCAGCCCGAGTTGCTCGGCCCGGTGGTTCAGCAGCCAGCTCGAACCGGTAGACGCCGTCGACACCGTCGCCAAGGTCTTGCCCTGCGCATGCAGCCGCTCGCCGAGGCTGGGTGCCGTCAGCAGCGCGCCGTTCCAAGCGCGGTCGGCGGCGACGAGATGCTCCATCTTCGCGGTGTTGATGGCGTGATCGGCGAAGACATCGGCGGCGTGGAAGGCGTTGGCCACCAGGCCGTGCATATTAGGGCGCTGGCCGGTGACCAGCGCGGCGGCGTTCACGCGGGTCTCGGTGGGAAAGACGGCGCGGCTCAGCGGAAAGACGCTGTGCGAATCGGCGAAGCGCCGCAGATTCGGCATCAGGCCAGGCGTGACCATGTCCGGCCGCAGGCCGTCGAAGACGACGACGAGAACCTTGTTGTCGGCCATCACCACCCCGTTCCGCCAGCCGGACCGCGGCGGCGATACTACACGCCTACGCTTCGCGACGCGCATCCGGATCGCTATGGTTCCGCCGAATAGGAGGACCGCGCATGGCCCTGATCACTTACCTGACCCGCATCCAGTTCGACTTCGGCGCCATCAAGCTGCTCGAGGCGGAGCTGCAGCTGCTCGGCATGCGCCGGCCGCTGATCGTTACCGACAAGGGCATCGTCGCCGCCGGCATCTGGGACAAGGTGAAAGCCAACTTGCCCGGCAACATGCCGCTTGCGATGTACGACCAGACGCCGGAGAACCCGACCGAAGCGGCGATGCGCGAGGCGCTGGCGATCTACCGTGAGCAGAAATGCGACGGCATCATCGCTGTGGGCGGCGGCTCCTCGATGGACCTCGCCAAGGCGGTCGGCCTGATGGCGACGCATCCCGGCCCCTCGCTGCTGCCCTATGCGACGGTCGAAGGCGGCGGACCGAAGATCACCCCGGCCGTCGCGCCGATCGTGGCGATTCCCACGACCTCCGGCACCGGCAGCGAGGTCAGCCGCGGCGGCATCATCATCATGGACAACGGCCGCAAGCTGGCGATCGGCAGCCCGAACCTGATCCCCAAGCTGGCGCTGTGCGATCCCGAATTGACCCTGGGCCTGCCCAAGCATCTCACCGCCGGCACCGGCATGGACGCCATCGCGCATTGCGCCGAGACCTTCATGTCGGCGGCGATCAACCCGCCAGCCGAGGCGATCGCGCTCGACGGGCTGGAGAAGGCGTGGCGACACCTGGAGCGCGCGGTGAAGGACGGCCAGGACCGCGAGGCGCGATGGAACATGATGATGGCCTCGATGCAGGGCGCGATGTGCTTCCAGAAGGGGCTGGGCGCGGTGCATTCGCTGTCGCATCCCACCGGCGGGCTGAAGGGCCTGCGCCTGCACCACGGCACGCTCAATGCCGTCTACATGCCCGGCGTGATGCGCTTCAACGGGCCGGTGCTGAGCACATCGAAGATCGAAAAGATGGCGGCGATCATGGGCACCAAGCCCAGCGCCGAGGCGCTGGCCGACGCCATCGCCGGGATGAACGAGCGCATCGGTATTCCCACGGGGCTGAAGGCGATGGGCGTGACCGAGGATCGCTTCGAGGCGATCGCCGACGGCGCGCTGGGCGATCACTGCCATATGACCACGCCGCGCCAGCCGACCAAGGCGCAGTATCTGGAGCTGATCGAGGGCGCGTACGGCGCCTGATGGAGGGAATGTCATGAAAGTCAACGGCAAGGTCTGCGTCGTCACCGGCGCGGCGGGCGGCATCGGCGAGGCGATCGCGCGGCGCTACGCTGCCGAGGGCGCGAAGGGCGTTGTCGTCGCGGATCGGCCGAGCGACAACCTGCAGCGCGTCGCCAAGGAGATCGGTGGCCTCGCCGTGGCCTGCGATGTCGCGGTCGAGGGCGACATCAAGAAGCTGGTGGGCGAGGCCGAACGCGCCTACGGCCCGGTCGACGTGTTCTTCTCCAACGCCGGCATCGCGCGCGCCGGCCACGAGGCGGCGTCGGACAAGGACTGGGCCGACAGCTGGGCGATCCATGTGATGAGCCATGTCTACGCCGCGCGCGCTTTGGTGCCGGGCATGCTGGCGCGCAAATCGGGCTATCTGCTCAACACCGCCTCAGCCGCCGGCCTGCTGGCCTCGATGGGCTCGGCGCCCTACGGCGTCACCAAGCACGCGGCCGTGGCCTTCGCCGAGCACCTCTCGATCCAGTACGGCGACAAGGGCATCCGCGTCTCCTGTCTCTGCCCGCAGGCGGTCGACACCAACATGTTCCGCGGCACCGAGACCAGCGCCGCCGGCATCGACGGCATCATGAAGCCGGCCGACGTCGCCGACGCGGTGATCAAGGCCATGGATGCCGAGCGCTTCCTGATCCTCTCGCACCCGGTCGTCCACGAGTACATGCAGCGCAAGACGGCCGACATGGATCGCTGGCTCGGTGGCATGCGCCGCCTGCGCGCCAAGACCGTGAAGCACTGACATGGCGCAGGCCGGGCCCGAGGTTGTCGCCCTGATCGATGCCTATATGGCGGCAACGAACCGGCGCGACCTCGACGGCGTGCGCGCAACGCTGCACTTCCCGCATGTCTTGCTCAGCTCGGCCGCGGTGACGCACTATCCTGTGGCGGCCGATTTCTCCTTCGCCGCCTTCGATGCGCGCACCGCGGGGCAGGGCTGGTCGCACAGCACCTGGGACAGCCACCGCGTGCTGATGAACGCGCCGGACAAGGTGCATCTCGATATAGGTTTCACGCGCTGGCGTGCCGATGGCTCGAAGATCGGCACCTACCATGCGATGTACATTGTCGTCAGGATCGACGGGCGCTGGGGCATCCAGGCCCGATCGAGTCAGCTCTGAGCAGAGGACGCACCCCGTGAGCACGCCGCCGACCGACCGTCAGGCCTCGCCCGAGATCGTCGCGGCGATCGACGCCTATATCGCCGCGCTCAACAAGCGCGACCTCGACGGTGTGCGCGCGACGTTCCACTTCCCGCATGTGCTGTTCGGCTCCGGCATGGTGACGCATTACCCGACGCCCGCCGATCTCTCCTTCACCGCCTTCGACGCGCGCACGGCGCAGCATGGCTGGGCGCGCAGCACCTGGGACGGCCATTGTGTGCTGCTGAGCGGGCCGGACAAGGTGCACATCGACGTCTGGTTCACACGCTGGCGCGCCGACGGCTCGAAGATCGGTACGCACCACTCGATGTACATCGTCACCAAGCTCGACGGGCGCTGGGGCATCCAGGCCCGGTCGAGCTACGGCTGATCAGGCGTAGCCCGGCGGCGGCACGAAGGCCTGGTACTCGCGTTCCAGCAGCTTGGCGAAGGCGATCGTGGTGCGGTCGCCGTATTGCGGGCCGACGATCTGCACGCCGACCGGCAGGCCGCGCGGCGTGAAGCCGATCGGCGCCACGGTGCCCGGCAGGTAGCAGACGCTGGCGATGCCGGCCCAGAACAGCTGGTCGGTGGTCGGCACGCGCCGGCCGTCGACCTCGATGGTGCGCTCGTGGCGCTCGCCGACCTGGTCGTGCGGGAAGGCGGCCGAGGCGGCGGCGGGGCAGAGAAGCAGGTCGTAGTCCTTGAAGAACTCGGCCCAGCGCAGGCGTAGCTGGTGGCGCCGCTCGTTGAGCGCCAGCCAGTCGCGATGGCCTAGCACGTTGGCGCGCGTCATGTCGGCGAAGTAGCTGTGGTCGTTGGGCGCAAGACTGCGCGCCGTCTCCTGGTTGCGCGCATAGTCCGCGTCGGACTGCCGACCCGAGGTCGCGCTGCGCAACAGCGCCACGTAGACGCGGTGCAGCTCCGACGTGTCGAGCTCGGGCCGCGCCGTCATGCTGACCTTGGCCTTCGACTTGCCGAGGAACTCCGCCAGGCGCGACAGCAGGCTCTGCACCTCCTGGTCGACGGCGCTGTTCGGGTCGTCGAGCATCACCGCGATCTTGAAGTCCCGGAGCTTCTTCTTCGCCGGCTTGGGCAGCTTGAGCTGCCAGCCCGAACCATCGACATCGTCGGGCCCGGCCATCGCCATGAACGCGGTGTCGAGGTCCTCCGCGCCGCGCGCCAGCGGGCCGATCACCGAGATATCGCCCTGCGCCACGCGGCCGGGCAGGGCGTGGCCGCGCGGGCTGACGATGCCCCAGGTTGGCTTGTGGCCAAAGACGCCGCAGTAATGCGCGGGATTGCGGATCGAGGCGCCGATGTCGCTGCCGGCTTCGATGCCGGTCAGCCCGGCCGCCAGTGCCGCCGCCGAGCCCCCCGAGGAGCCGCCGGGCGAGCGCGCGAGATCCCAGGGATTGCCTGTCGTGCCGTAGATCGCGTTGTAGCTCTGCCAGTCCGCCAGCATCAGCGGCACGTTGGTCTTGCCGAACAGGTTCACGCCCGCCGCGCGCAGCCGCTTCACGGACAGCGCGTCGTCGCTCGCCACGTTGGCGCGCAGCGCCGGATCGCCCCAGGTCGTCGGCAGACCGGCGACGTCGTAGCTCTCCTTGATGGTCATCGGCACGCCGTGTAGCGGCGGCAGATCCTCGCCGCGCGCCACTTTCTTGTCGGCCGCCTTGGCCGTCCTGCGCGCATTGCCGGTGTCGAGCGCGATCACGGCGTTGAGCTTGGGATTGTAGGTCTCGATGCGCTTGAGATAGAGCTCGAGCAGCTCGACGCAGCCGATCTTTTTCTTGCGGATCGCGCGGGCGAGGTCCGTGGCCGTGCGGAACGGCAGGTCGGGCGAGGCCATGGGTCTGTCTCCTGGTTCGGCAGCGGCGGGCGGATCATAGCCGGCGCGACGCGGGGTTCAACGAGGCCTCTTCGCTCTCCCACTGGTGGGCAGGCTATCGCCTGTGAATGGGTGGCTGCCTTCGGGCCGCGCCGCTCCAGCGGCGCACCGCCGACAGGTCGCGATTCGCATGGTTTGCTATTGTCCCGGGAACCGGCTGTTGCGGATGATCTCGTGCCAGGTGGGTCCCGACGGCGGCTGGCGCGAGGTGTTCCAGAAGATCCGCCCGTTGCCGGCGCCCGCCACATGCGGCTCCGGCTCGACCCGTGTCGGCGATGGCGCCGGCCGCTTCGGTCGCGGCGGGTCTGGCGGCCCCAGACCGCGCAACACGATCGGCGGTCGCGGTTCTTCGGGCGCGGGCGGCGGCGCGTCTTGCGGCGGGTCCGGCGCGAAGGGATCGTAGTCGTCTGCCATGTCCCCGTCCGGCTCGCGGGCCTCGAGCGGCGCGGCGGGCGGCGCCTCCGCCTCGCGGGGCGGATCGGACGGCGGGCTAAGGCCGCCGCCGGCGCCCATTGCCTGCGCCGCCGCCAACGCGGCCAGCGCCTCGTCGCGCTCGCGCTGGAACTGGCGCTGCAGGGCCACCGCG
>CAYTFW010000122.1:0-19707 GCA_964437145.1 uncultured Rhizobiaceae bacterium | reverse complement strand
ACACCTTAATCTGGTGTTGCACTTCGTTTGTGAACTCAGGGGGATCCAGGCATCTTTCCTGGATCCCTCGCTACGCTCGGGATGACAGAAGTCAGCGACGTCAGCGGAACCAATGGCGATAGCGGCGCCAGGTGTAATAGGCGCCGGCAACGACCGGCGGGACGATGATGATCAGCCAGATCCACCACGAACCGCGCATCCCTGCCTCCGCCGTGCCGAGCCACGGGCGATCATGACATCGCCGCGGGGCATGAGGAATACTAAACCGGACGGCGGCCGCCTCGCTTGACGTGGCGTGGGTTTCTCTTCCTAGTCGCGGTCAAGACACGAGGGATTGGAGTGCGGACAGTGCGATTGTCCTATGGCTGGGCCGTGGTCGGCGCCGGCATGTTGTTGACCTGCGTCAGCGTCGGCTCGATGTTCTCGCTGGCGGTGTTCCAGGATCCGTTGTCGGCCGACACCGGCTGGTCGCGCACCGGCGTATCGGGCGCGATGACCATCGACTTCATTTGCATGGGTTTCTCCGCCTTCGTCTGGGGCGCGTTGTCGGACCGCTTCGGCACGCGCGCCGTGGTCCTGGCGGGCAGCGTGCTGCAGGGCCTCGGCCTGGTGCTGGCCAGCCGCGCCACCTCGCTGCTCGAGTTCCAGATCATGTTCGGCGTCATCGTCGGCATCGCCGCCGGCGCCTTCTACGCGCCGCTGATGGCCACCGCCTCGGGCTGGTTCGAGAACAACCGCAGCCTCGCGGTGGCGTTGATCTCCGCCGGCATGGGCGCCTCGCCGCTGATCGTGGCGCCGACGGCGCGCCAGCTGCTCGACGCCTACGACTGGCGCACCGCCATGCTGATCATCGGCATCGGCCTGTGGGCGCTGTTGATTCCCGCCGCGATGGTGATCCGCCGGCCGCCGTCGGCCGCGCCAGCCGCGCCCGGCGTCGTCGCCCAATCGGACGGCTACACGCTGAACGCCGGCCAGGCGCTGCGCACGCCGCAGTTCATCGCCATCGCGCTCACGCATTTCTGCTGTTGCGCCGCGCACTCCGGCCCGATCTTCCACATGGTGAGCTACGCCACCGCCTGCGGTATCGGCGCCATGACGGCGGTCACGGTCTATAGCCTCGCCGGCCTCTCCGGCCTCGGTGGCCGCTTGCTGCTGGGCATCACTGCCGATCGCATCGGCGCCAAGCCGGTGCTGGTCGCAGGCCTGCTGGTGCAGGCGGCGGCGGCGGGCACCTATCTCTTCGTCGGCGCGCTGGGCGAGTTCTACGCGCTCTCCGTCGTCTTCGGCATCGCCTATGGCGGCGTCATGCCGCTCTACGCCGTGCTGGTGCGCGACTATTTCGGGCCGCGCATCATGGGCACCCTGTTCGGCGGCGTGTCGGCCATGGCCAGCCTCGGCATGGCGCTGGGGCCGGTGGCCGGCGGGTGGGCGTTCGACACCTTCCAGAACTACAACTGGCTCTATATCGGCTCCTTCGGCGTCGGCCTGGGCGCCGTCGCGATCGCGCTCACCTTCCGCCCGCTGCGCGCCGCGCCGCCGGCCGCGCGGCCGCAGCCTGCGTAAGCACCTCGGCGATCTGCACGGCGTTGAGCGCCGCGCCCTTGCGCAGATTGTCGCCGGTGACGAACAGCACCAGGCCATGCGCCACCGTGGGATCGCGGCGGATGCGGCCGACATAAACAGGATCGCGACCCGTCGCCTCCAGCGGATTGGGCACCTCGCTCAGCACCACGCCGGGCGCGCGGCTCAGCAGCTCGGTCGCCTGCTGCACCGAGATAGGCCGCTCGAACTCGACATTCATCGACAGCGAATGACCGGTGTAGACCGGCACGCGTACGCAGGTGCCCGAGACCAGCAGGTCGGGGATCTCGAGGATCTTGCGGCTCTCGTCGCGCAGCTTGACCTCTTCCTCGGTGTAGCCGTCCTCGACGATGCGATAGTTCAGCGGCACGACATTGTGCGCGATCGGCACGGCCCACTTCTGTGGCGCAGGGAAGTTCGCGGCGCGGCCGTCATGCGCTAGCGCACCGGAACCGATCGCGGTGTCGCCGACCTGATCCTCCAGCTCGCGCACGCCGGCGACGCCGGCCCCTGATACGGCCTGGTAGGTGCTGGCGATCAATCGCCGCAAGCCGGCCGCCTCGTGCAGCGGCTTGAGCACCGGCATCGCCGCCATGGTCGTGCAGTTGGGGTTGGCGACGATGCCCTTGGGAATCGTGTTCAGCGCGTGCGGGTTGACCTCGGAGACCACCAGCGGCACATCGGGGTCGCCACGCCAGGCCGAGGAATTGTCGATCACGATCGCGCCGGCCGCCGCGACCTTGGGCGCGAGCTGCTTCGACGTCGCACCGCCGGCCGAGAAGAAGACCAAGTCGAGGCCGGCATAGTCGGCCGTTTCGGCATTCTCAACGATGATGTCCGCGTCCTTCCAGCGGGTACGCGTGCCGGCCGAGCGCGCCGAGGCGAAGAGACGCAGCGAGGCGATCGGGAAGTTCCGCTCCTCGAGGATCGACCGCATAAGGCCGCCAACCAATCCGGTCGCGCCGACGATTCCAACCACATAAGACATGGGACACTTCTCCTCGAGTGAGCCGGAGACGGGCGCCCTTGAACGACAAAGGCCCCGTCGATCGGCGGGGCCTTGAATGAATGGCTTGCTGGTTCCGATTACCGCGCGCGCATCCTCGCCGACCCACTGTGGGTGGTGGTCGGTTTCGAGGTGGTCTGCGTGATCATGTGGCGCATGCGATGGCGCAGTCTCTATCACGACGCGCTGGCGAATTCCAGCGCGTCGGCCTACTGACCGCCGCGCGATCAGCTCTTGTCTTCGACCGGTGCGGCCGGCCCGTTCTTCTTGATGGAGTCGATGGCGTTCTGCGCCGACGCCTTGGTCTTGTAGCCCTCGGTCGCGAAGATGACTTCAGCGTTGTACTTGAAGCGAACGCGGAACTCGCCAGCCTTGTCCTTGTAGATCTCGAACGTGTGGGCCATTCGCGCCTCCTGCCGATGGGATCATGCCGGCGCCTCGGGCGAGGTTCGCCGACCTCTCGACACCCGCGCCTTCGCGTCTGAACGACGCCAGGACTCGACCGAAAACGCGCCCTGATGAGTCGCGGGGACGGGCACGAGGATACCGGCTGACGTCCGCAAGATCAGTGAAAACTTGGCCCGCATCGCGCCAGAACGGGCGGCCGTCGGCATTCTTCTGGGGGAAAGCCTGGTTCAGTCCAGGCTGATGTTGTTGGCGCGCACGACCTTGCCCCACTTCTCGACCTCGGCGCGGACATAACGAGCGAATGTCTCGCCGTTCTCGCCACCCGGCTCGGCGCCCTGCCGGGACCAAGCCTCCTTCATGTCCGGCGCCTCGAAGGCCCGGGCGACTTCCGCCTGAATGCGGGTCGCCAGATCGCGCGAAACGCCGGCCGGCGCCCACAGGCCGTACCAGGACTGCGATTCAAAACCCGGCAGCCCGGCTTCGGCGATGGTGGGGATGTCGGCGAACGCCGGCGAGCGCTTGGCGGCGGCAAGGCCCAGTGCGCGGAACTTCCCGCTCCTCAGATAGGGCGCGGAGCTGCCGAGACCCTCGAAGATCACGCTGATCTCGCCAGCGAGCAGCGCGGCATTGGCGGGACCCGATCCCTTGTAGGGCACGTGGACCATGGCGGCGCCGGTCATGGCGTTGAAAATCTCGCCAGCCAGATGGCGTGACGTGCCGACGCCCGACGAGCCGTAGTTCACCTTGCCGGGATTGGCCCTGCAGTGGGCGATGAAATCCTTCAGCGTGGCTGCGGGTACGCCGGGATTCATCACCAGGACATCGGGCACGTAGGCCACGCCGGTGATCGGCACCAGGTCGCGCTCCAGATCGTACGGCAAGTTCTTGTAGACGTTCGCGGCCACAGTGTGGTGAACGGCGCCGAGCAGCAGCGTGTAGCCGTCGGGCCGCGCCTTGGCGACGGCGGCGGCACCGATCGTGCCGGCGGCACCGGCGCGATTGTCGATTATGACCTGCTGGCCGAGCTGCGCTGAGAGCTTGGCCGCAAGTGGCCGCGCGAACGTGTCGGATCCGCCGCCTGGCGGAAACGGCACGACCAACTGAACAGGCCTTGCCGGCCATGTCTCGGCTTTGGCCGTGCCGGCGACCAACCAGGCGCCGGCGCCCATGACGACGCCGCGACGGGATGCGATGCGAACGATGGCCATGACGCCTCCGGACGTGGATGTCGGGCAGGCTGTGGCGTGCCCGGCAGTGTCGTACGGAGGCGCGGTGACTGTTTGATGAAGGCCAGTCGGCGCCTTTGGCCAACGCACGTGCCGGCCGAGAGGGCCGCACAGGCGCGCCATGCGATGTCGATCGAAAATTTGGAGCGGGCGAAGGGATTCGAACCCTCGACCCCGACCTTGGCAAGGTCGTGCTCTACCCCTGAGCTACGCCCGCGCTCCTCGCGGTGTCCCACGACCGAAATCGCGCGACGGGGGCGGGAGATAGCGGCTTTCCACCGGCTTGGCAAGCTTGCTAAGCAGCCGCCCATGGACACCGAAGCCCCGCCCGACGGCCACGATCTGCCGACCACGCCCGAGGCGCTACTGGCGCTGCTCACCACGCTCGGCATCGCGCACGAGACGGTGCGCCACGAGGCGGTCTTCACCGTCGAGCAGTCGAGCCGCGTCAACGCCCAGCACCCGGCGCTGACCTCGGGCGTGCACATCAAGAACCTCTTCCTGCGCAACAAGCGTGAGGAGATGTGGCTGGTGGTGGCCGAGGCGCATCGGCCGATCGACCTGAAGAGGCTCGGCGAGCGCATCGGCCTGGGCCGCGCCTCCTTCGGCAGCGCCGAGCGGCTGATGCGATATCTCGGCGTGCGGCCGGGCTCGGTGACGCCCTTCGCGCTGGTCAACGACAGCGCGCACGCCGTGCGCCTGGCGGTCGACCGCGTGATCCTCGAGACGCCGCGCGTCTGGGCGCATCCGCTGGTCAACACGATGACCACGGGGCTGAGCGGCGCCGATCTCGGTCGCTTCTTCGCCCATACCGGCCACGCGCCGATGATTCTGGCGCTTGACTAACGTTATAACGTATCCGTACCGTCAACCCATGACACCAACGACACGACGGCGGTTCTGCACCGCTCTTGCGACGGGCGGCGTGCTGGCAGCGCTGCCGGCCTTCGGCCAGCAGAAGCTGAAGGTCGTGGCCAGCTTCTCGATCGTCGCCGACTTTGTCGCCACGGTGGGCGGCGAGCGCATCGAGCTCGCCACCCTGGTCGGCCCCGACAAGGACGCCCACACCTACCAGCCGACGACCGGCGACAGCCGCACCGTCGCGGGCGCGCAGGTCCTGGTGACCAACGGCCTGGGCTTCGAGTCCTGGGCCGACCGGCTGGCCGGCGCCGCGCCGTTCAAGGGTCGCCGCATCGTCGCGACATCGACGGTACCGCGCGAGCGCCACCTCGCCGACCACCACCATCACGGCCATGGCCACGGCCACAGCCACGGCAAGCCCGGCGGCAGCGATCCGCACATGTGGCAGGACGTGGCGCTGGCGCGCCGCTATGTCGCCGCCATCGCCGAGGGACTGGCCCAAGCCGATCCCGCCGGCGCCGACTCCTTCCGCCAGCGTGCGGCGACCTACGACAAGAGGCTGGCCGAGCTCGACGCCTGGGTGCGCGAGCAGATCGCCACGGTGCCGGCGGCCAAGCGGCGGGTCATCACCGGCCACGACGCCTTCCGCTATTTCGCGCGCGCATACGGTGTGACCTTCCGCGCGCCGCAGGGCCTGAGCACGGCGCAGGAGGCCTCCGCCAAGGACGTCGCCACATTGATCCAGCAGATCCGCCGCGAGGGCATCCGCGCGATCTTCATCGAGAACATGTCGAGCCCCAAGCTGATCGAGCAGATCGCGCGCGAGGCCGGCGGCGTGGTCGGCCCGGCCCTGTACGTCGACGCGCTGTCGGCGCCCGGCGGGCCGGCGGACAGCTACGAGAAGATGTTCCGCCACAACGTCGCCGCCCTGGTCGCCGGCATGGCGAAGAACTAGCCGCGCCATCGCCACATGGAGATCGCGCCGCGCTGAGCCTGCGCTTATATTGGCGCCATGGTCGGCCGCGTCCTTCATCGCCTCTGCGCATCGCTCGTGCTTGGCGCGCTGTGGAGCGCGTCGGCGCTCGCCCAGCAGGATTCGCCCAAGACCGAGCGTGTGCAAGTCGACGGCCGCGACATGTCCATCCCGGCGCCGTTCCAGTATTGCGACCTCGACGCGGCGGAAGAGCGCGACAAGCTCTTGATCGATTCGCTCGACAAGCTCGCGGCGAGTCGCCAGGTGCTGCGTCGCCTGGCGCCGTGCGAGGAGCTGAAGACCTGGCGCAAGGACAAGGATTCCGAGCCGATCGAGGTCATGCAGATGCTGCACGATCCGGCCGCGGGTCCGGTCGAGCGCGGTCGCAGCGCCTATATCACCGGCATCGTCGCCGGCCGGCCGATCGCCGGGCGCGACACGACCCTGAAGAAGGCGGCCGACGGCCCGCCCGCCAGCGCCGGCGAGTACCGCTACGGCCACATCGCGCTGATGGAGCGCACGGACCGCTTCGTGATGTCGGCCGACGCGGTGGTCGTGGTGATCGACGGCCAGCAACACGAGATGGCCTCGCTGCGCGCCTGGACCATCGCCGCCGGCCGCTCGATCCTGATCGAGGTCGTCGTGCCCTACGAGGGCGACGGCGCGGCGTTCGACTGGATGCAGACCGACCAACGCGACCATGTCGACCGGCTGCTGTCGGCCAATGGCGAGCGCGCACGGCGCTTCGACAGCGCCCGCCCGCCGATCCTCACCGAGCCCGCCCCCAAGCCGCGCAAGCCGCCACCGATGTTCAAGCCGCGCGACCCCGACGAGGAGGATTTCTTCGCCGACTATGGCGGGCAGATCGCGGTCGGCATGATCGGCGGCGGCGCCCTGCTGATCATCGTCAGTCTGCTCTGGTCGCGCCGCGTGCGCCGGCCGGCTTGAGTAGGAACGCCGGCGCCCAACTCAGATCGCGCTCGCTCGCTCGGCCAGCCTGATCAGCGCGGCGCGATTGGTGCCGGAATAGCAGCGCCCCAGCGCGTCGCGCCAGTGCAGCCAGATGTACCGGACATGCTCATCGGGATGCAGTGTCGCGGCGAACGGCGTCGCCACCTCGACGCCGAAGGTGCGCTCGACGTTGTGCGTCACGTCGGGGGCGTAGCGCGGCCGCCAGCGGCCGTAGATGGCGTAGCGGTTGATCAGGCCCCAGTCGCTCAGCGCCGCGCCGACGTCCAGACCGGTCTCCTCCAGCACCTCACGGCGCGCAGTGGCGGCAAGGGACGCATCGGCCGCCTCGCGCGAGCCGGTGACCGATTGCCACCAGCCCGGCCAATCGCGCCGCTCCATCATCAAGACCTTCAGATCGGGCGTGTGGATCACCACCAGCACCGATTGCGGGATCTTGAAGCTCATCGCTGCGCGGCGAGCTGCGCCACGCGATCCAGCGCGGCGCGCGGCAGCGGCCCCTTCTCGGCCGCGGCGATCGCCTGCTCGAGGTGATCCATCGTCGAGTAGCCGATGATCATCGTCGTCATGCCGTCATGGGCGATGGCGAAGCGCATCGCCGCCTCGGTGAGGCTGGACGCGACGCCCTCGCGGATCAGGATCTCGAAGCGCTTGGCGCGCTCGACATCGGCACGGAAGTCGCGGCCTGAGCCGATCGGATCGACCACCTGCATGGCCAGTGGATGACGCGCCTCGCTGCCGCTGAGCGCCCCGCCGGCCAATGCACGGATGCCGATGACGCCCATGCGCGCCTTCTTGGTGTGCTCCAGCAAACGGCCGTAGTCCTGTCCCGGCGCATGGGTCGGCATCGGCCCACCCGCGCTGGGGTTGAGCATGTTGTACACGACCTGCGCGGTGTCGAAGGCCTGGGCGTCGACGACGCGGCGCAGCGCGCCCGACTCGCCGGTGGCGGTGATGCCGGCGAAGCGCATCTTGCCGGCGCGCTTCAATCGCTCGAAGGCCGGCACGACCTCGTCGAGCACCGCCTCGACCTTGATCGAGCCCGGCCGGCCGCTGGTCTCGATCGGGTTGTGCAGCTGGAACAGGTCGACCGACTCCATGCCCAGCCGCTTGAGGCTGGCGTCGAGCGCCTCGACGATCGCCGCGCCGATATTCGACATCTGCTCGGGCAGCAGCCGCACCTTGGTGCCGACCACGACCTGGGGCTTCAGCTTGGCCAGCACGCGGCCGAGATTCTTCTCGGACTCGCCGTTGCCGTAGATCGCCGCCGTGTCGAAATAGTTGATGCCCGCCTCCAGGGCGCGCGCCACGGCGCGCTCCTGGTCGGCCGGGTCGCCCTTGGTCATCAGGCCGCCGACCGCGCCACACCCGAAGCCCAGCACCGACGTCTTCAGGCCCGTGCGACCCAGCGTGCGCATCTCCATCGTGCCCTCCCCGGTGGTTGTTGATCCCAGCCTACGTCAGTTCGCACAGACAACGCCGATCATGTTATATTAACATTGTTAACTGATCAAAAAACGCAGGAGAAACAGCGATGACCCTGGTGGCGGGCTCCATCCTGGCCATGGCCCTGGCGACAGCTTTCTTCGTCGGCGGGCACTTCCTGATGTCGCACCCCCTGCGCGGCCCGCTGCAGCGCTTGGTGGGCGCCAAGGCCTTCCCCGGCGTCTACGCGTTGATCGTCGGCATCGGCCTGGCCTGGATGATCTTCGCCCATAGCCGCGCGCCCTATGTGGCGCTGTGGGGCGATCCGATCTGGGCCCGCCATTTGCTGCTGCTGATCATGATCCCCTCGACCCTGCTGGTGGTGATCGGCAACGGCACGCCCAGCCCGGGCACTGCCGGTGCCGAGAAGAAGCCGTTCGACTACAGCGACGGCCTGGGCATCCACGCCATCGTGCGCCATCCCGGCCTGTGGGGCTTCGCGCTGTGGGCGCTGGGCCATATGGTGGCCAACGGCGACGCCGCGACGGTGATCCTGACCGGCGGCATCGCGCTGCTCGCTTTCGGCGGCATGGCCGGCATCGACGCGCGCAAGAGCCGCGACTTCCCCGAGACCTATCCGGCCTTTGTCGCGCACACCTCGAACATCCCCTTCGCCGCCATGCTCGACGGCCGCACGCGGTTCAACGTCGCCAAGCTCGGCCTGCGCCGCCTGGCGATCGCCGTCGTCGTCTACTTCGTGCTGCTGTTCGGCCACGGCTGGTTCACCGGCCGCAGCGCCTTGCCGCTGTAGTGAGGCTCAGATCCGCAGGCGCGCGATCGGCACGAACAACGCCAGGCCGGCGACAAAGCCGCCGATATGGCCGGCCCAGGCGATGGCATCGCCGCTCGGCGTGGTGGTGAACAGGCCGATGCCGACCTGCAGCGCCAGCCAGAGGATGGTGAACGGCACCATCGCGGTGAGCCGGCCGCTGGCGCGCAGCACGATCAGCAGCGCGCCGAACAACCCGCTGATCGCGCCCGACGCGCCCAGCATCGCCGACTGATCGGCGGGATAGAAGGCGACATGCAGCGCCGCGCCCGCCAGACCGGCGAGGGTGAAGAGCAGCAGATAGCGCCAGGCGCCCAGCAGCCTTTCGACCGGCGAGCCGAAGGCGGCGAGCGTCGCGACGTTGACGCCGACATGCAGCCAGTCGGCGTGCAGCAGCATGTGGGTGAGCGGCGCGAGGAACAACGACTCGGGGTCGCTGGGCACCGCGCCGGTGAAGCGCGCCGGGATCACCGAGAAGGTGAAGACCAGCGCCTCGTCGAGCTCAGCCGACAGGAGCTGGCGCAGTCCGTGCAGCACCAGCAGGAAGACGATCAGCCCCAGCGTGATCGGCGGTACGTTGATCGCCGGCTCGCGCCTGGGCGGCGCGCCGGGAAAATCGCGATGGTCGAAGGGCATGCCGCGCTCGCCGTCGCGTTCGCCGGTCAGACCTTCGGCCCGCCCTGGCCGACGCCGCGCAACCGCAGACGCAGCGCATTGAGCTTGATGAAGCCCTCGGCGTCGCGCTGGTTGTAGGCGCCGGCGTCCTCCTCGAAGGTGACGTGCTGCATCGAGTACAGCGACTTCGGCGACTTGCGGCCGACGACCAGCGCGTGACCCTTGTAGAGCTTCAGGCGCACGGTGCCGGTGACATTCTCCTGGCTGCGGTCGATCGCCGCCTGCAGCATCTCGCGCTCCGGGCTGTACCAGAAGCCGTAGTAGATCAGCTCGGCGTAGCGCGGCATCAGCTCGTCCTTGAGATGCCCGGCGCCGCGATCCAGCGTGATCGATTCGATGCCGCGGTGCGCCGCGTGCAGGATGGTGCCGCCGGGCGTCTCGTAGATGCCGCGGCTCTTCATGCCGACGAAGCGGTTCTCCACGAGGTCGAGACGACCGATGCCGTTGGCCTTACCCAGCTCGTTGAGTTTCGTGAGCAAGGCCGCGGGCGACATCCTCACGCCGTCGATGGCGACGGCGTCGCCCTTCTCGAAATCGATGGTGATGTAGGTCACCTTGTCCGGCGCGGCTTCCGGAGAAATGGTCCGCTGGTAGACCATCTCGTCGGCCTCCTCCCACGGATCCTCGAGGATCTTGCCTTCGCTGGAGGAGTGCAGAAGGTTGGCGTCGACCGAGAACGGCGCCTCGCCGCGCTTGTCCTTGGCGATCGGGATCTGGTTCTTCTCGGCGAACTCGAGCAGCCTGGTGCGCGAGGTCAGCTCCCATTCGCGCCACGGCGCGATCACCTTGATGTCGGGCTTCAGCGCGTAGTAGCTCAGCTCGAAGCGGACCTGGTCGTTGCCCTTGCCGGTGGCGCCGTGGCAGACGGCGTCGGCGCCGGTCTCACGGGCGATCTCGATCTGGCGCTTGGCGATCAGCGGCCGGGCGATCGAGGTGCCGAGCAGGTACTGGCCCTCGTAGAGCGCGTTGGCGCGGAACATCGGGAACACGAAGTCGCGCACGAACTCCTCGCGCACGTCGTCCATGTGGATGTTCTCGGGCTTGATGCCCAGATTGATCGCCTTGGTGCGCGCCGGCCCGAGTTCCTCGCCCTGGCCGAGATCGGCGGTGAAGGTGACGACCTCGCAGCCATAAGTCGTCTGCAGCCACTTCAGGATCACCGAGGTGTCGAGGCCGCCGGAATAGGCGAGCACCACCTTCTTGATGTCGCCGCGCTTGTGCGGCCCGGTGTATTGCACGGAGACAGCCATCGAAGCCTCGTTCGGACGCCGGACCGAAAAAGCGGGGGTCCGGCAAAGCGCGCGGAGTATAGGCGCCGCCCCCCGCCCGGCAAGCGGCGTTTGCCCGCGTCGAGTGGCCGCGTGACCGCCACAATGGCAGGCGTATCATGCGCCCATGCCGAGCGCCTTGGACCGCATCGCCTACGCCACCCAGCAGACCGCGCGGGTCGGCTGGTACATGGCGCATTACGTCGCCGGGCGGCGGCGGCTCAAGCCGATGCCCGACCCGGAATTCCCGGTCGGCCGCTTCCCCGACCGCGCCGAGCTCATGCGCGAGATGCGCGCGCTCTTCGAGCGCGAATGGGCGGAGATCGAGGCCGGGCTGTACCCCGCGCCATCTCCTCTCGACGCCGATCCCTTCGACCTGATCGACCGCAGCGTCGCCTATTTCCGCGACCTGCCGCAGGTCGATGCGCGGCGCCATGCGCGGGTCAATGACGAACCGTTCCAGGACCCGGCATACGAGGGCCTGCCGCGCTACTACCGCCAGAACTTCCACTACCAGTCCGGGGGATGGCTGACCGAGGAGTCGGCCAAGCTCTACGACATCCAGGTCGAGACGCTGTTCACCGGCGCCGCCGACGTGATGCGCCGGCGCGCGCTCAAGCCCATCGCCGCCTATCTGGAAGGCCGAAACCAGCGCGACGTACGCCTGCTCGACATCGCCTGCGGCACCGGCCGCCTGCTGGGCTTCGTCTCACATGCCTGGCCGGGCATGCGATTGAGCGGCCTCGACCTCAGCCCGACCTATCTCGACTACGCGCGACGCCACATCGGCGCCTCGAAGCGCCTGAAATGGACGCTCGGTGCCGCCGAGCGCCTGCCTTTCGACGACGCCTCGCTCGACATCGTCACCGCGGTCTTCCTGTTCCACGAGCTGCCGAAGAAGGTGCGCGAGCAGGTTGCCACGCAGATGGCGCGCGTGCTGAAGCCCGGCGGCCGCGCGATCATTATCGATTCCATCACCGAGGCCGACCGGCCCGAGTGGAAGGGCCTGCTTGACGTCTTCCCCTACTATTTCCACGAACCGTATTTCGCCGATTGGGTCAGCAGCGATCCGCAGGCATCGTTCGTTGCGCATGGATTGAGACCGCTCGAAACCGAAATCGCCTTCCTGTCGCGCGTCATGGTTCTGGCGCGCGACTGAGCGCGAACGCGTCAGACGTCCTGGCGCCACGCCATGTTAGACTGGCGCGGCGAGATACCGTGATTCGGATATCCCGGCGCTGTATCCGCCGTCAGCAGGCCGAGGGTGGCCTCGGCCCACATGCCGACATTCACCCAGACGTCTGGGCCACAGCACGAATGATACTTCGGACCCGGCTCCGCATCGTGGTTTGCCGGTGTCGACTGCACTTGGCCGTGCGGATGGATGTGCCGGATGGTGGGAATCGCGGCCCTGAGATCTTTGACGATCTGTCGGCCGACGAGAATCGACTCGCGTGTCAGCCGATTGCCGCTGGGCTCCCGGCTGTTGCCGTAGCGACCGCAGAATTCGATGTCGATCCCACGACGCCCGCCGGCGTTGTTCATCACGAACTCGACGTCGTGCACATAGATCGCCTGACCATCGACCGTGATCACGAAGTGCGCGGCGATGCGGTCGACACGGTGGTGACTGGCGACGGCGGAATCCAGCGATGTGATCGCATCGCCGCGGATCATGGCGCCCGCCGTCTGATGCAGCACGATCGTCGTGATCTGCTGCGGTGGGCGATCGCCGGAGACACCGGCCGCTCCACCGCCCCGGGCGTGACTACCCCGGCCATATATCCGGGCTCCGGCTACGGAGATCGCCTCGTTCCCGGCAGCGATTCGACGATCCCGAATCACGGCGGATCGAATGTCCATCGACGCCTCCCCTGATGGATCGCGACCAAGCTACCCCGCGATTCCGCCGGCAAGATGGCAACCATGGGCGGATGTGCGGCCAACGAAGATCGACCGTCACGACAATCAGGACATAACCCTGCCGCCGGCGCGGTTCTTTTCCCGCGGCGAACCGGCTAGGTTGCGCCGCGTTTTTCCGACAGGACCGGGAGAGATTCCATGTACCCCAACACCGATCTGCTGATCGACGGCGCCTGGGCCAAGGGCGCGGGCGGCCGCACCATCCCCGTGCTCAACCCGGCGACCGAGGAGGTCATCGGCCAGGTGGCGCACGCCGAGAAGGCCGATCTCGATCGCGCGCTGGCGGCGGCCGACAAGGGCTTCAAGCAGTGGCGCAAGGTCTCGCCCTTCGACCGCTACAAGATCATGCGCAAGGCCGCCGACATCCTGCGCAGCCGCGTCGACGTGATCGGCCCGATCATGACCGCCGAGCAAGGCAAGCCGCTGATCGAGGCCAAGGGCGAGACGCTTGCCGGCGCCGATATCATCGACTGGTTCGCCGAGGAGGCGCGGCGCGCCTATGGCCGCGTCGTGCCGGCGCGCGCCGAGGGCGTCTATCAGCTCGTGATCAAGGAGCCGGTCGGTCCGGTCGCCGCCTTTACGCCGTGGAACTTCCCGATCAACCAGGTGGTGCGCAAGACCTCGGCGGCTCTGGCCGCGGGCTGCTCGATCATCGTCAAGGGTCCGGAGGAGACGCCGGCTTCCTGCGCCGCGCTGCTGCAGGCCTTCGTCGACGCCGGCGTGCCGGCGGGCGTGATCAATCTGGTCTACGGCGTGCCCTCGGAGATCAGCGAGTATCTGATCCCGCATCCCATCATCAAGAAGGTGACCTTCACCGGCTCGACGCCGGTGGGCAAGCATCTGGCGATGCTGGCCGGTCAGCACATGAAGCGCGTCACCATGGAGCTGGGCGGCCACGCGCCGGCCATCGTCTTCGAGGACGCCGATGTCGAGAGCGCGATCAAGCTGCTCGCCGCCAACAAGTTCCGCAACGCCGGCCAGGTCTGCGTCTCGCCCACGCGCTTCCTGGTGCACGAGAAGCACTATGCGCGCTTCGTCGACGGCTTCACCGAAGCGGCCAAGGCGACCAAGGTCGGCGACGGCATGGATCCGGCGACCCGCATGGGCCCGCTGGCCAACGACCGCCGCCTGCAGGCGATGGACGCCTTCGTCGGCGACGCCGTGGCCAAGGGCGCGACAGTGCGCACCGGCGGCAAACGCCAGGGCAACAAGGGCTATTTCTACGAGCCCACCGTGCTGACCGACGTGCCGATGAACGCGCGCATCATGAACGAGGAGCCGTTCGGCCCGCTGGCGCCCATCGCGCCGTTCCGGGATTTCGACGCGGTGGTCGAAGAGGCCAACCGCCTGCCCTGGGGTCTGGCGGCCTACGCCTACACCAAGTCGGCCAAGACGGCGGCGGCGATTGGTGCCGCCTTCGAAAGCGGCATGGTGTCGATCAACCATCACGGCCTGGCGCTGCCCGAGGTTCCCTTCGGCGGCGTGAAGGATTCGGGCTACGGCTCCGAGGGCGGCAGCGAGGCGATCGAGGCGTACCTCAACACCAAGTTCATCACTCAACTCGGTGTCTGAACTCCGTCCGACCAACGACGAAACGGCGCGGTGGGCGACCACCGCGCCGTTCTCTTCGCCGCCATGTTAGGCTGGGAGCCCATCGAGGAGGCGCCCCATGGACTGGCGCGAACGCATTGCGATCGAGCCGGGTAAGCGCTCCGGCAAGCCCTGCATCAAGGGCACGCGGATCACTGTCGCGGACATCTTCTCCTATCTCGCCGCTGGCGAGACGGAGGAGACCATTCGTGCCGAGTGGACCTACCTTACGCACGAAGACTTCCTGGCGGTCTATGCGTACGCGGCGGTGAATGAACACTGGGCTACGCCAGCCACGGAATCGGTATCGTCTTCCTGAGCGCAGCGAAGGATCTTGCGGTATCGCGATCAACCGCGGGCGCGACCTGCCTACGGACGACTGCGAGATCCTTCGCTGCGCTCAGGATGACGGTGGGAGCTTTACGCGCCGACCCGCGCCTCGAGGTCGCGCACCTTGGTCTTGCGGTCGCGTTCGCTGGCGCTTTTGAGCTGGCCGCAGGCGGCGAGGATGTCGCGGCCGCGTGGCGTGCGCACCGGCGCCGACAGACCGCCGTCGTTGACGATCTCGGCGAAGCGGTGGATGCGGTTGTTGGACGAGCACTCGTAAGGCGCGCCGGGCCATGGATTGAACGGGATCAGATTCACTTTGGCATGGATCGGCTTGAGCAGGCGCACCAGCTCCCGCGCGTCTGCGTCGCTGTCGTTGATGCCCTTGAGCATCACGTACTCGAAGGTGATGCGCCGGCTGTTCTTGGCGCTGGGAAACTCGCGGCAGGCCTTCAGCAACTCGGCGATCGGCCACTTGCGGTTCAGCGGCACGAGCACGTCACGCACCTCGTCGCTCACCGCGTGCAGCGAGACCGCGAGGTTGACGTCGAGTTCCTGCGCCACCTTCGGAATCATCGGTACGACGCCCGAGGTCGAGAGCGTGATGCGGCGGCGACTGAGCGCGATGCCCTGGTCGTCCATGACGATCTTCAGCGCCGCCTTGACGTTGTCGAAATTGTACAGCGGCTCGCCCATGCCCATCATGACGATGTTGCTGAGCATGCGCGTCGTCTCGGTCGGCGTCGGCCACTCGCCGTAGCTGTCGCGCGCCACCATGAACTGCCCGACGATTTCCGCCGCCGAGAGATTGCGCACCAAGGGCTGCGTGCCGGTGTGGCAGAAGCTGCAGGTCAAGGTGCAGCCGACCTGGCTCGACACGCAGACCGAGCCGCGATCCTCCTCCGGGATGTTGACGCACTCGACCTCGTTGCCGTCGATCAGACGCAGCAGCCATTTGCGCGTATCGTCGCTCGAGCGCTGCTCGGTGGCGATCAGCGGCCGGTCGATGACGAAGAGCTCCTCCAGCCGCTCGCGCGTCTTGCGCGCGATGGTGCTCATGGCGGTGAAATCCCGCGCGCCGTGCCAATAGATCCAATGCCAGATCTGGCCGGCGCGGAAGGCCTCCAGCCCGTGCTCGGCGAGCAGCACCTTGAGCTCAGCGCGGCTCAGCCCGACGAGGTTGCGGCGCGTGTCGTTGCGACGCAGGGGCTCGACGATCTGCAGTGGCTCGGTGGGCAGAAGGGACATAGGCGGTGAGATAGTCTCGCCCGGCCCGGCGCGCAACCGGCCGCGTCGCCTCAGGCCAGCGCGCGGGCGATCGCCTGCGACAGCCCGGACGGGTTCTGCCAGGCCATGGCGTGGCCGGCGTCGGGCACGATCGCCACGTTCACGCCTTGCCGCGGCAGCTCCTGCGTATCCGGATCGGGCGGGGTTTGGCTGCCCACCAGCAGCGTTCGCGGCGCGCGGGTCGCGTATAGCATCGCGCGCCAGGTCGGCCTGCCGCCGACGACCAGCGAGGTGGCGCCGCGATGCGCCGCCCAAGGCGCGGTCAAGGACAGCGACGTCGCCCAGGTGGCGTTGCCATCCGCCCGCGACGCGCGGACCAGCGCGTCGTGGCCATGCGCGACATAGTCGGCCTCCGACATCGCCGCGATCTTGCGGCTGGCGACGCCGCCGCCGGGATCGAGATTGGGCTCGCCCACCACCAGCCGCCTTACCCCCTCGCCCAGCCGATGGGCGGTCGCGATGGCGATCGACCCACCCATGCTGTGACCGAAGAGGTCGATGGACGCCAAGCCGAGATGCTCGACCAGCGCCACGATGGTCCGCGCCTGGGCCTCGATCGTGTAAGCGAAATCGGCCGGCCGGTCGCTGAAGCCCGAGCCCAGCAAATCGACCAGGAGCATCCGCCGGCCCGACAGCGCCGGATCGCCCGCAACCGCTGGGTAGTCGCAGGACGATGCGCAGCCCAGACCATGGATGAAAAGCAGTGGCGGGCCGTCGCCGGGCATGTCGTGGTAGCGGAGATCGGCCTGCTCGGCGTGCGGCCGGAACGATTTCATCGCGGCGGGCACATTTGGATGGCGCGCGCCGAGGCGGCGGTGAAGCCCGACAATGAGAACGTGTCGGCGACCGCGACGCCGGCCTCGTTGGTGCCACGCACCGTCACGATCTGGGCCAGGCGCATGACCTGGACGATCGTGGCGTCGTCCTCGCTGCTCGCCGCCCAAGCGGTGTCGCGGTTGGTAAACAGCTTGAACGACAGCTGCGGGGAGAATTCGAGGATCGCCTCGGAGCCCGCCTTGAAACGGTAGGCGGCGAAGACCGTGACGACGTTGGCGCTGGCTTTGGCTGGCCGCCACGCCACCATCAGCATCGGCCGCGGCCCGGCGCGCTGGCCGGCCTGCAGGACCCCCTCGGCCTGATGGGTGATGTAGCAGACCGGGTTGTCGGGCGGGCCCGCCATCAAGGTGCGCCAGTGGAAGAGCGCCCCGACCTGGCGCGGCTGGTCGGCCTGGGCCCATGCGACCCCAGGCCCGACACCGATCGCGAGCGCGGCCAGCAGGGTCCCCGGAAGAGCCGATTTCCTCATGGCGATCAATCTACAGGCGCGGGCGTCAGCGCGCCACGCCGGCGGCCGCCTTGGCCTGGCGGCGGCGTTCCTTTTTCTTCCACATCGGCTCGCCGAATACGGGGACCGGTAGCGGAGCCAAGGGGCCGCCAGGCGCCACGGGTCGCTGCGCGAAGCGGCCCAGGGTCAGCATGCGGTCATACATGACGATGGCGCCGGCGATGCCGAGATTGATGGAGAATCGCGCGGGGATGCGCACGATGTGATCGCACAGCGCCTGGACGTCCCGCGACAGGCCCTCGCGCTCGGAGCCCAGCACATAGGCCGCCTGGCGCGGATGGCGGAAGCTCGGCAGGGCCACGGCCTCGTCGGTGATCTCGACGCCAACCAGGGCGCAGCCCTGCGGCAGGGCCAACGCCCGGGCATCGGCGAAGTGATAGGTGGGTACGGTGGCGGGCGTATCGGAGGTGTCGGACAAAGCGCCCTCGCGGCGGCGATACTGGGCGTTGACGGTGAAGACGAAGCTGGCGCCGAAGGCGTGCGCCGTGCGGAACAAGGTCCCGACGTTCATCGCCTTGCTCACGCCGTCCACACCGATGCCGAAATAGCCTTTCATCGCCACCCGAGTTGGGGCACAACAACCCATTCAATCCCGCAGCGCGGCGCTTAGCATGTCCTGGGCACGCGCGACAGTCGCGCCGCCGCCCTTGCCCCCTACCCGCCTCTCCGCGCCATGAGCGACGTTCCGCCCCCAACCGCCGGCTCGACCGCGGCGGCCGACGCGCGCGTGCGGGCGCAATACGAGGCGATGCCCTATCCGCCGCGCGATCCCGCCGACGAGGCGCGCCGGCTGATCGTCGGCTCGCCCAGCCACTGGCTGGAGATCAACCACTATCTGTTCGCCGGGCGGCGCGACTTCCGCATGCCGTTCCGCGCCCTGATCGCCGGCGGCGGCACCGGCGACGCCTGCGTCATGCTGAGCCAGCAGCTCCAGGACCAGCGCTGCCCGGCCGAGATCGTCTATCTCGACATCTCCACCGCCTCGCGCGCGGTGTGCGAGGCACGCTTGGCGGCGCGCGGCCTGCGCAACGTGCGCTGCGTCACCGGCTCGCTGATGGACCTGCCGTCGCTCGGCCTGGGTCAGTTCGACTACATCGACTGCACCGGCGTGCTGCACCATCTCGACGATCCCGCCGCCGGCATGAAGACGCTCGCCGACGCGCTGCATCAGGAAGGCGGCATGGGCGTGATGCTCTACGGCGAATATGGCCGCGCCGGCGTCTATCCCATGCAGGAGATGCTGCGCGCGCTGGTGCCGGAGGGGTCCGATCCAGCCGAGCGCGTCGCCATGGCCAAGCGGCTGATCCGCTTCCTGCCGCCGACCAACCTGTTCCGCCGCAACCCTTTCCTCAGCGACCACGTCTCGGGCAATGACGGCGCGCTCTACGACCTGCTGCTGCACAGCCGCGACCGCGCCTACACCGTGCCGCAGATCGCCGAGATGACGCGTCACGCCGGCTTGCGCCTGGTCGGCTTCGCTGAGCCGCTGCGCTACGAGCCCGCGACCTACATGAGCGATCCGCAGATCGCGCGCCGCCTGGTCGACATGCCCTTCCTGGAGCGCGCCGCCTTTGCCGAGCGCCTCGCCAGCAATCTGCGCACGCACGTCTTCTACGCCACCAAGGCGGGCTACGACACAGTGGCGCGGCCGGAGGACACGCTGGCCATCCCGGTGCTGCGCGAGCTGGAGGCGGCGCATCTGGCGCAAGGCCTGCGGCCCGGCATGCCGCTGGTCGCCAATCTCGACGGCTTCCCCTGGCGCGCCACCTTGCCGCCGCTCGCCAGCCAGATCGTGGCGCTGATCGATGGCCGCCGCACCATCGCCGAGATCTACACCGCGATGGGCGCCTCCGGCTCCCAGCCGCTCTGGGACGATTTCCGCGACCAGTTCGAGCAGCTCTACATCGTGCTCAACGGCATCAACCACATCCTGCTGCGGTTCCGGTCTGGCCGGTGACATCTTCCCTTCTCCCCGCGAAGGCGGGGAGAAGGTGCCGAGCGCCAGCGAGGCGGA
>CAYTFW010000121.1:6881-20108 GCA_964437145.1 uncultured Rhizobiaceae bacterium | reverse complement strand
TCGGCGCCTCGGGCCTGCGCATGCTCTACGAGATGTACCTGCAGTTCCAGGGCCGCGCCGGCGCGCGCCAGCTCAAGGATCCGCGCATCGGCATGACGCACAACTTGGGCGGCGCGCCGCGCGAGAACGTCTCGTCGATCTCGATCGTCGGCCGCTACGAGTAGGCATCGAAGGAAGACGCGCATCAGAGTCTACCTTCCCCCCGGAGGGGGAAGGTGGCAGCGCGAAGCGCTGACGGATGGGGGATGTTGAAGACGGACTCCTCCGTTCGTCTTCGACATCCCCCATCCGCCCTTCGGGCACCTTCCCCCTCCAGGGGAAGGTAAGCGCCAAGGTCAATTTCTTCAGCAGGAGCGCGCGACGCATGCTCGACAAGAAACACATCGGCCACAAGTTCAACGCCTTCACCACCACGGTCGAGGCCGGCAAGATCCGCCTCTTCTGCAAGGCGATCGGCGAGGAGAACCCGATCTACAGCGACGAGAAGGCGGCCAAGGCCGCCGGCTATCGCGCGATTCCGGCGCCGCCGACCTTTCTGACCGCGCTGACCAACGACGATCCCGACAAGGGCGGGCTGCTGCGGCTGCTCAACGTCGATATCGGCCTGATCCTGCACGGCGAGCAGCACTACGAGTATCTCGCGCCGGTGCATGTCGGCGACCGCATCACCTGCCAGAGCCAGGTCATGGACATCTACGACAAGAAGGGCGGCGCGCTCTGGTTCGTGGTGTCGGAGACCGAGCTCAAGGACGAGGCGACGGGTAAGCCGGTCGCCAAGGCGCGCGGCGTGACCGTCGTGCGCAATCCGAACGCGGCTAAGAGCTGAGGAGGGAACGACGATGGCCAACCCGCCGAAATTCGCCGACGTCAAGGTGGGCGACGAGATTCCCAAGCTCGTGCTGCCGCCGATCAGCCGCCACCAGCTCGCGCTCTATTGCGGCGGCTCGGGCGATCACAACCCGATCCATGTCGATATCGACTTCGCCAAGAAGTTCGGTTTCAAGGACGTCTTCGCCCACGGCATGCTGTCGATGGCCTTCCTCGGCCGCGTCGTCACCGGCTGGGTGCCGCAGAAGCAGGTGCGCGGCCTGGGCACGCGATTCACGTCGATCACCTGGGTCGGCGACGTCATCACCGTGAGCGGCAAGGTCACGGGCAAGCGCGAGGCCAACGGCGAGAAGGTCGTCGACCTCGAGGTGCGCTGCACCAACCAGAACGGCCAGGACACGCTGCAGGGCCACGCGACCGTCGCGTTGGCGTAACGACAACTCTGTCACCCCGAGCGCAGCGAGGGGTCTAGCCGCAAAGCCTGGATCCCTCGCTGCGCTCGGGATGACAGCTGTGAAAGAGGATTGAGATATGGGTCAGGTTGACGGCCGCGTGGCCATCGTCACGGGTTCGGGCCGCGGCATCGGCCGCGAGATCGCGCTGCGCCTGGTGCGCGACGGCGCCAAGGTCGTGGTCAACGATCTCGACGAGGGTCCCGCCAAGGAGACGGTGGACCTGATCACCAAGATGGGCGGCAAGGCCGTGGCCTGCAACGGCGACGTCTCGGCCAAGGATTTCGGCGACCGCATCGTCAAGACGGCGATCGACGCCTTCGGCGACTGCCACATCGTCGTGAACAACGCCGGCTACACCTGGGACAGCGTCATCCAGAAGATGACCGATGAGCAGTGGTACGCCATCCTCGACGTGCATCTGACGGCGCCGTTCCGCGTGCTGCGCGCCTTCCAGCAGCACTTCCGCGCCGCCGTCGACAAGGAGCGCGCCGAGGGCAAGCGCATCGTGCGCAAGGTCGTCAACATCTCCTCGACCTCGGGTGTCAACGGCAACGCTGGTCAGTCGAACTACTCCGCCGGCAAGGCGGGCATCGTCGGCCTGACCAAGACGCTCGCCAAGGAGTTCGGCCGCTATGACGTGACGGTCAACGCCGTGGCCTTCGGCTACATCCAGACCCGTTTGACCAAGCCGCTCAGCGCCGGCGAGGACGGCACCATCGAGGTGCAGGGCCGCCAGGTGAAGGTCGGTGTGCAGGGCGGCCGCATCGCCGCCATGAACCAGATGATCCCGCTGGGCCGCGGTGGCCTGCCCGAGGAGGCGGCCGGCTCGGTCTACCTCTTCTGCAGCCCCGACAGCGACTACGTCAGCGGCCAGTGCCTGGTGGTGAACGGCGGCCTCTGAGCCATCGTCTCCGCCACACGACAGATCGACGCGCGGGCGGCCCACGGGCCGCCCGTTGTCATGTGGAGGGTTCTTCCGGTCGCGCCGGCACGAGGCTCTGAATCGCGATCGCTGACAGTACCGACACCGCGGCGGCGACCGCGAGCGTCAGCGGCAGCGAGTGGGTCACCAGCATGCCGCCAAGCGCCGCGCCGATCGGCAGCCCGCACATGTTGAGGCTCATCGACACCGCGAGCGCACGGCCAAGCCACGCCGGGTCGGTGCGCCGCTGCCGCAAGGTCAGGACGCCGACATCGATCGGGCCGCTCAGCAGGCCGATGATCGCCAGCCCGAGTCCCAGGCCGAGCAGACCCAGATAGGCACCCAGCGGATAGATCGCGATGGCGGTGGCGAGCGTGCCCCAGGCGATAAACCAGCGCTCGCGGTCGATGACCTTGATGTGCCCGGCATAGAGCGCGCCCAGGCTGCCCGCGATGCCCGACAGCGCCCACATCAGCCCGACGATGCTGTCGGCCGTGCTGCGGCTTTCGATCTCTCGGGTGACGGCGACCGGCACCACCACCAGCAGGATGCCGACGCTCATCTGGTAGAGCGAATACGAGGCCGCCAGTCCGCGCAGCGAGCGATGGCGCAGTACGTACAGAAGTCCCGCTACCGCCTCGTCGATCAGCCTGCTCGACTGCTTGATGGTGGGCGCGGGCTCCCGGCCGATCACCGGCAGCAGGCTCAACGCTGCCGCGACATACAGCACGACGATCGCCACCAGAGTGACGCTTGCGCCGGCGAAGCCGAGCAGCAGGCCGGCCAGGACCGGCCCGAGGACGTCGACGAGGGCATAGGAGCTGGTGTCCAGCGCGTTCGCCCGGTCGCGCGCGTGTTCCGGTACCAGGCGGGGAATGAGCGTGCGGATGCCGGCCGAGCCCAGCGGCCGGGTGAGCGAGTAGCAGGCGACCAGGACCAACAGCAGCGCTGGCGTCAACGCGTCCGCCGCGTGGACAAGCACCAGGCCCGTCAGCACGGTCGCGCCGACCGCCAGGTCGATCGTGATCGCCCTGGCCGCACCCATCCGATCCAGCAGGGCGCCTGCCAGCGGGCTGACCAGCATCCCGGGCGCCATCGACATGAACGACACCCATCCGGCGAGAACCGGCGAGTCGAAGCGCCCCAGCGTGTACAGGATGATCGCCAGCGAGAACATGCCGCCGGCCAGCCGCGACCAGCACGCCGCCAGCAGGAGATTGGCGACTCCGGGAAGGCGCAGGACCTGGCGATACGACGGGGTCGGGATGCTCATGGCGCCCGGACGATATCCGATCGGGCGCCGGCTTCGCGAGCCGCGATGGGTAAGCCCGTGACGCCGCAGCCTTGTTCCCGCAATCGGGCGATGCGAGGATGCCCCCGAGCATGTCCATCGCCACCTTCCCCTTCGACGGCGCGCAGGATCTGCGGCTTGAGATCCTGCGCCGCGCGCCGCTGTTCTCCGGCCTCGACGACACCGCCCTGATGGCCGTGGCCGACCGCATGGAATCGGTGATGGTCGAGGGCGGCAAGCCGCTGTTCTCCGCCGGCGATCCGGGCGACTCGCTCTACGTCGTGGCCAGTGGCTATCTCGCGGTGTTCGATCCGCCCGGCCCCGACGGCATCCCGCGTATCATCGCCGAGATCCCCGCCGGCGACATCGTCGGCGAGCTGGCGCTGATCGGCCATCGCCGGCGCTCGCACACCGTCGCCGCCATCCGCGACAGCGAGGCGTTCAGGCTGAGTCGCGCCGATTTCGAGCGCCTGATCAGCGCGCATCCCGAGGCGCTGGTCGGCCTGGTGCACAAGCTGGTCGAGCGCTACGGCTCGCCGCCACGGCTGGTGAAGCGCCCGCCCCGCACCATCGCGCTGATCCCGCATGGTCCCAACGCTCCCTGCGAGCGCTTCGCCAAGGAACTGTCGGAGGCGCTGGGCCGCCTGCATGGCGGACCCAAGGTCGAGATCATCGGCCCCGAAGCCGCCGGCGCGCCGCTCGATCGCCTGCAGCGTGCCGAGGCCGAGGCGACCTTCGTCGTCTATCGCGCCGACCCCAGCGAATCCGACTGGACATATCGCTGCCTGCGCCAGGCCGATCTGATGCTGGTGGTCGCCGCCGCCGGGCCACCGCCGGAGGAGCCGCAGCTCATCGACCGCCTCGACTCCGCGGGCGCGCTGCGCGAAGGCCCGTTCCGTCCCCGGCGCGAGCTGGTGCTGGTGCGCGAGAAGCCGCTGATCCGGCCGGGCACGACCTCGCCCTGGCTCGGTCACAACGACTACGCGCTGCATCACCATGTGCGCCTGGGCTCGGCGAGCGAGTTCGACCGGTTGGCGCGCGTCGTCGTCAACCGCGCGATCGGCATCGTCATGGCCGGCGGCGGCGCGCGCGGCTTCGCCCATATCGGCGTGGTGCGCGCGCTGCGCGAGGCGGGCGTGCCGATCGACATGGCCGGCGGCAGCAGCATGGGCGCGATCGTGGCGGCGGCCACGGCGGCGGGCTGGGACTATCGGGAGATGAACGCGCGCTTCCACCGCGCCTTCGTCGAGAAGAATCCGCTGGGCGACTACACCGTGCCCTTCGTCTCGCTCTATGCCGGCAAGCGCGTCGACAACCTGCTGCACCTCGCCTTCGGCTCGATCGACATCGAGGATCTGCCCTCGCCGTTCTACTGCGTCACCGCCAACCTCACCCTGCAGGGCCGCGACGTGCAGCGCCGCGGGCCGCTGGTGCACTGGCTGCGCGCCTCGGTGTCGATCCCCGGCGTGCTGCCGCCGGTGGTGCATCGCGGCGAGGTGCATGTCGACGGCGGCGTGATCGACAATTTCCCCGTCGCGCCGATGCGCGCCATGGGCCGTGGGCCGGTGATCGGCGTCGACATCGACACCGGCGGCGCGATGTCGGCGGGCGAGCGCGTCGGCGATTCGTGGTCGGCCTGGGAGTTCATGCGCCGGCTGGTATGGAAGCGCGACGAGACGCTGCCGATCCCCTCTATCGTGCGCATCATGCTGCGCTCGGCCCTGGTCGGCAGCACCGAACGCTCGCTGCTCGACCGCGAGCGCGTCGATCTGCTGGTGACGCCGCCGATGATCGACTTCGACCTGCTCGATTGGACAGGTTTCGAACGCGCCGTCGAGATCGGCTATCGCCACACGCAAAGCATGCTGGACAAGATCGAGGGCGGGCAGCTCAGGGACAGATTGCTGGCCGCTTAGCTCCTACCTTCCCCCGCCAGCGGGGGAAGGGATTAAAGCCACGGCGCTTTGGCCCACTCCAGCGCTTGATCCAGGCGGTCGTGGCCCCAGAAGAGTTCGTCGTCGACGGTGAAGGCGGGGGCGCCGTAGATGCCGCGGGCGATGGCGTCCTCGGTCTGGGTCTTCAGGCGTGCCTTGCTCTCGGGGCTCGTCGCGCGGTCGAGGACGGAGGCGGGCAGGCCCAGTCGCTGCACGATGTCGGCGACCACCGCCGGATCGCCGATGTCGCGATCCTCGACGAAATTGGCGCGGAAGACGGCGCGCGAGAAATTGGCGATCCAGCCGTCCTCGGCGCCGATCAGCGCGACGCGCGCGGCGTGCAGGCCGTTGCGCGGCAGCACCGTGGGCTTGTTCCACAGCAGCAGGTACTTCGCCGCCTGGCGCTGCATGTCGCGCCACATATTGGCGCCCTTGGCCGGGTAGAGATTGAACGGTGAGGTCGCCCAGCCTTGCGCGGCGAAGATCGGCCCGAGCAGGAAGGGCCGCCAGCGCACCGTGACGCCGGCGACGCGCGCGGCGCCCTCGATGCGTTCGGCGGCGAGGTAGGAATAGGTGCTGGCGAACTCGTACCAGAAATCAACCGCCGGCGCGGTCATGGGCGCTACTCCGCCGGATGCGGCGCGGTGTGCGCCGGGGCGTCGTGCGCTTCGCGCCGGCGGGCGAGGTAGGTGTAGGCGGTGGGCACGACGAAGAGGGTGAACGCCGTGCCGAACGTCAGGCCGCCGACGATCACCCAGCCGATCGCCTGGCGGCTCTCGCCGCCGGCGCCCGTCGCGTAAGCCAAGGGCAGCGCGCCCAGCACCATCGCGCCCGTCGTCATCAGGATCGGGCGCAGGCGCAGGGTGGCGGCTTCCTTCACCGCCTCGACCTTGGACATGCCCTGTTCCTGCAGCTGGTTGGAGAACTCGACGATCAGGATGCCGTGCTTGGTGATGAGTCCTATGAGCGTGACGAGCCCGATCTGGCTGTAGACGTTGAGCGTGTTGCCGGTGAAGTACAGCGCCAGCAGCGCGCCGGTCATGGTCAGCGGCACGGTGAGCATGATGATCAGCGGATCGACGAAGCTCTCGAACTGCGCCGCCAGCACCAGGAAGATGAACACCAGCGCCATCAGGAAGGTCTCGTACAGGCCGCGCGAGGATTGCTTGAACTCGCGACTCGTGCCGTTGTAGTCGATGCGGATGGTGCCGGGCAGCTGCTTGGCCGCCTCGTCCATGAACTTCAGCGCGTCGCCCAGCGCGCAGCCGCCGACCAGATTGGCCGACACAGTCGAGGCGCGCAGCTTGTTGAAGTGGTTGAGCTCCTTGGGCGCCACCGTCTCGTTGTAGGTGATCAGGGTCGACAGCGGGATCATCTGGCCCGAGCGGGCGCGCACGAAGATCTCGTTGAGCTGGCTGGGCGCCACGCGGTCGGCGTCCGCGACCTGCACCATGACGTCGTACTGCTTGCCCTCACGCTTGAAGCGCGTGACCTGGCGGCCGCCCATCATGGTCTCGAGCGTGCGCCCGATGGTCTCGACCTCGACGCCCAGCAGGGCCGCCTTCTCGCGATCCGGACGAACCCGAAGGTCGGGCTTGTTCAGCTTGAGATCGGAGTCGAGCGCGGTGAGGCAGGGATTGGTGCGCGCGATCGCCATGATCTGATTGGTCGCTTGGTCGAGCACCGCGTAGGGCTGCGTCGTCAGCAGCACGACCTGCACCGGCTTGTCCGACGTGCGCAGGCCGAAGGAGGGCGGGTTGATCGGGAAGGCGACGATGCCGGTGATGCGCTGCGCCAGCGGTCGCGCCAGCTCGGTGATCCGCTGCTGCTTGACGGTGCGCTCCTCCCACGGCTTCAGGCGGGCGAAAGCGAGCAGGCGGGTGACGTCGGGGAAGCCGACGATGACCAGCAGCTTCTCGACGTTCTCGCTGATCTCCGGTCGACCCATCGCGGCGCTGCGCAGGTAGATGTCCTCGAGACGATGGCCATAGGCCATGGTGAAGTCGATGGTCGAGCCTTCCGGCGCGAAGCCGATATTGGAGACGAAGCCGCGGTCCTCGCTGGGCGCCAGCTCGGATGGAATCTTGGTGAACAGCCAGCCGGCCGCGCCGGCGGCGACGAGGCCGACCACGACCACCAGCGGCCGCGCGCTGAAGGTCCAGCCGAGCAGCCGGCGATAGCCGTTGTTCATGCCCGCCAGCACGCGCTCGCCCGCACGGTAGAACAGGTTGGGCTTGGCCTCGTGCTTGAGCATCTTCGAGCACATCATCGGCGAGAGCGTGAGCGCCACGAAGCCGGAGACGATCACCGATCCGGCCAGGGTCAGCGCGAACTCGATGAACAGGCGGCCGGTGCGGCCGGTCTGGAAGGCCACCGGCGCGTACACCGCGGCCAAGGTGATGGTCATGGCGATGACGGCGAAGGCGATCTCGCGGCTGCCCTTGAGCGCCGCCTCGAAGGGCTTCATGCCCTGCTCGACATAGCGCGAGATGTTCTCGAGCATGACGATGGCGTCGTCGACCACCAGGCCGATCGCCAGCACCATGGCCAGCAGGGTCAGCGTGTTGATCGAGAATCCCAGCAGCAGCATCATGGTGAAGGTGCCGATCAGCGACACCGGGATGGTGACCAGCGGCACCAGGGTGGCGCGGAAGCTGCGCAGGAACAGGAAGATCACCAGCACGACCAGGACGACGGCTTCGCCAATGGTGCGGAAGACGTTGTCGATCGAGCGCTCGATGAAGACGGTGCTGTCGAAGGCGATATCGGCGGAGATGCCCGGCGGCAGCTCGGCCAGGATCTGCGGCAGGCGGCGCTTGGCCTCGGTGGCGACGGAGAGCGGATTGGCCGTCGACTGCTTGATGATGCCGACATTGACCGCCGGCCGGCCGTTGAAGCGGGTCAGCACGCGCTGATCGCGCGGTCCCAGCTCGGCGCGGCCGACATCGCGCAGCCGCACCAGATAGCCCTCGTTGTCGCGCAGGATCAGGTTCTCGAACTGCTGGGGCGTGCGCAGGTCGGTCTCGGCGAGGATGGTGAACTCGCGCTGGGTGCTCTCGATCCGGCCCGATGGAATCTCGACGTTCTGCCGGCGCAGCGCGTTCTCGACGTCCTGCGCGGTGACACGATAGGCGGCCATGCGCACGCGGTCGAGCCAGATGCGCATGGCGAAAGTGCGCTCGCCGAAGATGCGCAGCTGCGAGACGCCGTCGATGGTCTGCAGCTGATCCTTCACGAAGCGGTCGATGTAGTCGGTGATCTCGAGCTGCGAGACGGTGTCGCTGTTGAAGGCGATGAACAGCACCGGGAAGGCGTCGGCCTCGACCTTGGCGATCACCGGCTCGTCGATCTCCGCCGGCAGGCGCGAGCGCACGCGACTCACCCGATCGCGCACGTCGGCGGCGGCCGAATCGACGTTGCGCGTCAGCCGGAACTTCACCGTGATCTGGCTGCGCTCGGCGCGGCTGAACGAGGTCATCAGCTCGATGCCGTCGATGCCGTAGAGCGACTCCTCGAGCGGCTGCGTGACCTGGCTCTCGACGATCTCGGCCGAGGCGCCGCGATAGGTGACGTCGACTGTGAGCGTCGGCTCGTCGATGTTGGGATACTCGCGGATGGTCAGCCGCTGCCAGCTCACCAGACCCAGTAGCACCAAGGTCAGGCTGAGCACGGTGGCGAAGACCGGCCTGCGGATCGAGATGTCGGACAGGGTCATGGGGAGGCCGCTATGTCTCCCATTCCCCGCACGCGGGGAGGAGGAGTGAAGGGATGTCGGCCATCACCATCGCGTTCACCCGCCCTTGCCGGGCGGGTTGGGGGTGGTGGCGGTCGACGGGGCGTTGCCGGGCATCGGCGTCGAGGCGCCGCCAGCCGGTTTGGGCGCGCCTGCCGGGGGCGCACCCGGCGGGCGCTGGCCACCGGGTGGCACGATGGTCACCGGGATGCCCGGGCGTGGCAGCTTCAGATGGCCGGCGGTGATCACCATGTCGTTGGGCGTCAGGCCCTCCAGAATCTCGACCTGGCCTTTTTCGCGCTGGCCGGCGCGCACGAAGGTCGGCACCGATTTGCCGTCGACGACGCGATAGACCTGGACGCGATCGCCCACGGGCACGATCGCCTGCTCGGGCACGAACATCGCGTTCTCACGGGTGGCGAGCGTGACGGCGACGCGCCCGAAGACGCCGGGGCGCAGCGTGTCCTGCGGGTTGGCGACGAGGGCGCGAATGACGATCGAGCGGCCGGCCTCGTCGACCAGCGGATCGATGGCGTAGACCTTGCCGGGGAACTCGCGCCCGGCGAAGGCGTCGACGGTCACGGCGATCGGCTGGCCGACGCGCACCGCCGGCAGGAAGGATTCGGGGATGCGGAAATCGACCTTCAGCGGATCGATCTGCTCGAGGTTCACGACGTCGGCGCCGGCCACAAGATAGCTGCCGACCGAGACGCGGCGCAGGCCGACCACGCCGTCGAAGGGTGCGATCAGCGTGTACTTCTCGACCCGCGCCTTGGCGAGCTGCACGGCGGCCTCGTCACGGCGCAAGGCGGCGCGTGCTTCGTCGACCGCCTTCTCGGTGCCGGCTTGGCGCGCCACCAGCGACGTCGCGCGCTCGAAATTGGCCCGCGACAGCGCCAGCGACGCTTCGGCCTGGGCCAGCGCCGCCTCGTCGAGCGCGGCGTCGAGGCGCACCAGCACCTGGCCCTTGGTGACCTTCTCGCCTTCCCGGAAATTGAACTCCTTGACCCGGCTGGCGAGCTCGGGTCGCACCATCACCGCTTCGTTGGAGCGGAAGGTGCCGACAGCCAGCACGCTCTGGCGCGCGGTGCCGACATTGACCTTCACCGCCTCGACGCCCACGGCCGGCGGTGGCGCGGCGGGCTTGGCGGCGGCGCCCGGCGGCGGCGTGCCCGGCTTGGCTGGCGCCGACGCGGTGAGATCGGGCAGCTTGGCGCCCGGACCCATATTGTACCACCACCATGCGCCGCCGCCGGCGGCAGCGAGCAGGATGGAGGCGGCGATCGCCACCTTGTGTCGCATAGACCCGATGTCTCCAGCCTTGCCGGCGCCGGCGCGTCTTGCGCGCGCCCGTGCCGGAACACGTCCCCGTCGTAACCGGCAGTTTACCGCCAATCCGCGACAGAAGGGATGCGAAATCCGGGCCATCACGCCAAAGAGACGCATGGTCACAGGCCGTTACGGAAAGCTGACCGGGCGTGCTATGGCGTGGGCGATGATCGATTTGTCTTCCGACCTTCCCCCGCCTCCGGGCACGCGAGCGCGCCCTCGGGGGGAAGGCCAATGATCCGCCGCCTCTACGACTGGGTGATCGGCCTGGCCGGCCATCGCCGCGCCATCCCGGCGATGGGGGCGGTGTCGTTCCTCGAGAGCTCGTTCTTCCCCATCCCGCCCGACGTGATGCTGGTGCCCATGGTGCTGGCGCGGCGCGACAAGGCGTGGACCATCGCCACGGTCTGTACCGTAACCTCGGTGCTGGGCGGCCTCTTCGGCTACGCCATCGGCTATTACCTGTTCGAAACCATCGGCGCCTGGGTGGTGAAGCTCTACAGCCTGCAGGGCGCGCTCGACAATTTCCGCGCCGGCTTCGACCGCTACGGCGTCTGGATCATCCTGATCAAGGGCCTGACGCCGATCCCGTACAAGCTGGTGACGATCGCCAGCGGCGCCGCCCAGTTCGATCTCTTCACGTTCGTCTGGGCCTCGATCCTCACCCGAGGCGCGCGCTTCTTCCTGGTGGCCGCCCTGCTGTGGAAGTTCGGCGAGCCCATCCGCGCCTTCATCGAGAAGCGGCTGACCTTGCTGACCTGGCTGTTCCTGATCGCCCTGATCGGCGGCTTCGTCGCCTTCCGCTATCTGTTCTGATGCCCGTTCCGACGATCGCCACAATCGTACGCTGATGTTAGCGCCATGACGCTCAGCCCCGCTCTGTCGATGCCGACCGGCGACCTCGCGCCGCCGCGCGCGGCGTTGCTGGTCCTGCTGGGCAGCGGCGGGCTGCTGCTCGGCGCCTTGGCGTTTCAGCACATCGGCAAGATGCCGCCCTGCGCGCTCTGCTACTGGCAGCGCTATGGCCATATCGCCGCCCTGGGCATCGCCTGGCTGGCGCTGTGGCCCCTGCCGCGGCCGGCGCGCCTGGGGTTGCTGACCCTGGCCGGCTTGGCGCTGTTGGTCACCGCGGGCATCGCCGCCTACCACGTCGGCGTCGAATGGAAGTGGTGGCCCGGGCCGCAGACCTGCGCGCCGGCGGGCAGCGGCTTCGCCGGCACGATCGACGAGCTGAAGCGGCGTATCATGGGCACGCCGATGGTGCGCTGCGATTCGATCCCGTGGTCGATGCTGGGCCTGTCGATGGCCGGCTGGAACGGCGTGGCCTCGCTGCTGCTGGGCGTCGGCGCGCTGTCGCTGACCTGGAAGCGCTGATGACCAAGCGCACCGGCGAGGGCGCGATGCCCGGCGATCCCACGGCGCGCGACATCGTCGAGCGCGTTATCCGCGTCGACCAGGCCGGCGAGTACGGCGCCATCCGCATCTACGAGGGCCAGCTCGCGGCGCTGCGCGCCACCGGCCGCGCCAATGGCGAGACGGCGCGCAAGATCGAGCACATGCTGCGCCAGGAGCGTCGGCACAACGAGGTCTTCGACAAGCTGCTGGTCGAGCGCCGCGTGCGGCCCACGGCGCTGCAGCCGCTGTGGTCGGTGGCCGGCTTCGCGCTCGGCGCCGCCACCGCGTTGCTCGGCGATCGGGCGGCGATGGCCTGCACGGTGGCGGTCGAGGAGACCATCGATCAGCACTACGCCGCCCAGCGCGACCAGCTCGGCGACGACGAGGCCGGCCTGCGTGAGACCGTCGAGAGCTTCCGCAAGGAGGAGCTGGCGCATCGCGACGAGGCGCTGGCCTCGGGCGCCCAGCAGGCGCCGGCCTATGAGGCCTTGAGCGCCGCCATCCGCGCCGGCTCGCGCCTCGCGATCTGGCTCAGCACGCGCATCTGATTCCTCCACGCCGCGCGTTTCCGGCGTCGCGCCACGTGGACAGCCGGCGGTGGTGCCGTTACCAATGAGGTCCGGCCAGCACGATGATCGTGCCATGGCGCCGGGTCGAGGAGGCGAGCATGGCTATTCTGAAAAAGGGCATGGTGGGCGAGCCGGTCAAGCGCATGCAGGCGAAGCTCGGCGTGACGGCGGATGGCGATTTCGGCCCCGGCACGGAGAAGGCGCTGCGCGATTATCAGGCGGCGAACGGGCTGGCGGTCGACGGCGTCGCCGGACCCGACACCTTCATGCACATGAAGCTCTACGAGCTGGTGCTGCTGATGAACGGCTCGCGCGGCGAGACCGTGAAGAAGGTCCAGGCCGAGCTGGGCGTCACCGCCGACGGCATCTACGGCCCGGCGACGGCGAAGGTCGTGCAGGCTTTCCAGGCCAAGCACGGTCTGGTCGCCGATGGCCTGGTCGGTCCCGACACGCTCGAGAAGATGACCGCCTTCGCCGAGTTCACGCCCGACGTGGTCGCGCGCTCGGTCGCCGCTGACGACGGCGGCGGCGAGGCGCCCAAAGCGGCGGAGAGCGAAGGGCCCGGCGCCGCGCCGGCGCCCGAGCGGCGCAGCCTGTGGGCGCGCGTGAAGGGGCTGTTCTCCTGAGCGCGCCCATCTGATTCCTTGAAGGCAAGGTCAGGTCGACCCGACAACAGGCGGCCTCAGCCTGGCCCGCGTGCCGCCTGGATGGCGCGCCAGACGCGCTCGGGCGTCGCCGGCATGTCGATGTGCTCGACGCCGAGCTCGCCGA